>NZ_SDXQ01000042.1:0-6914 GCF_006964045.1 Arthrobacter sp. TS-15
TCCCGTCAGCGCCGCGCACGGACGTTTTAGTCACGCGGATATGTTGATCCGCGAAGGCAGCCACCTGCGGCAGATGGGTCACCACCAGCACCTGGACGTGCCGGGCGAGCATCGCCAGCCTGCGTCCAATTTCGACGGCGGCCCGCCCACCCACCCCGGCGTCCACCTCATCGAAGACGAACGTCGGGACGGGATCCACTGCGGCGAGCACTACCTCAATGGCCAACATGACCCTGGACAGTTCACCGCCGGAGGCCCCCTTGCCCAGGGGCCTCGCCGGAGCACCGGAGTGGGGCTGGAGGAGAAAAGCGATCTCATCAGTGCCCCAGGGGCCCAGCGGGCCGCTCCCGTCCACCTCGATGACCAAGGTGGCGTCAGCCATCGCCAGAGCCTTCAGCTCGGCACTGACCCGGGCTGAGAGGTCCTTCGACGCCTTGAGCCGGGCCTTGGTGATGCCCGCCGCCAGCTTGCGCAGCGTTGCCTCCGCAGAAGCAACCTCGGCGTCCAAGGATTCGATGCGAGTGGAGTCATCCTGCAACTCATCAAGGCGGGTCCTCGCAGTAGCCGCCCACTCAAGCACTTCATCAATGCTCGGGGCATACTTGCGGATCAGCTTGGCAAGGGCAGCCCGGCGTTCCTCTATTTCGGAGAGCCGCTCAGGGCCTTCGGTGTCCAGGGCCGCCTGGTAACTGGAGAGCTCGGCGGCGATGTCATTGAGGAGGAAGCCCACCTCCGCCAGCCGGGCTGCTGCCGAACGGAGTTCCTCGTCATGCTCAGCCACATGCTCCAACGTCCGCTTGGCCGCATCCACCATGGTGGTTGCATCGCCGGCGTCCCCGAATTCCTCGGCAATGAGGGACTCATGGGCAGCAGCTGCCGCTAAACGCAGCTCTTCAACGTTGGCCAGTTTTACGGCCTCGGCCTTGAGCGTCTCGTCTTCACCCGGCTGGGGATCCACCTCATCAATTTCCTTGAGGGCGGCGTCCAGCGATTCAGCCTCGCGCAGACGCTCGCGGGCTTCCCTGCGCAACGAATCAAGTTCAGACTGGATAGCCTTCCAGTGGTTGAACAGGTCCTGGTACTCCCCCAGAGTCTTCGCCAGGGACGTTCCGGCAAACCTGTCCAACGCGTGCCGCTGCGCGGTAGCGCTCTTGAGCCGGATCTGGTCCGACTGCCCATGGACTACCACCAGACTTTCGCCCAGCTCGGCCAACACTCCCACTGGTGCCGCTCGCCCGCCAACATAAGCACGGCTACGTCCGTCAGCACCAACGGTGCGGGCCAGCAGGAGTTCAGCAACGCCGTCGAACTCTTCCGCCTCGCCGCCGGCTTCCTTGGCTCGCTCCACCGCGCTGTGCCCCGGATCAAGCTTCAACACAGCTTCGGCCGAGGCGGATTTGGCCCCGCTTCGAACGGCACCGGCGTCAGATCTCGCACCAAGAAGAAGTCCGACGGCGGTCACCACCATGGTCTTGCCGGCACCGGTTTCGCCGGTGACGACACTGAGGCCCGGGCCTAGCGGCAGGGCTGCGTCTGTGATGACGCCGAGGTCACGGATTCGGAGTTCTTCAAGCATGGTTCACTTCGCATTCGTGGGATCTGATGGCTCACCTTGCCCCAGGTCCTGGGACGTTGCAGAGTCCCGGGGACTGGGCAAAGGAGCCGGTGACAGGGTCCGGATGACGGGGATGGGACCGGTGTGGACTTCGCCGCTCCGAGGGGCCGGGCCACGCCAGCCGTGGATGGGAAGCTGGAACTTGCGGACAAGCCGGGCAGAGAACGGCGTCTTGTGGGTCCGGGCCAGGCGCACCGGGGTGGCCGAGCGCGTTACTTCAACACGGGCTCCAGGCGGCAGATCCACCGAACGACGGCCATCGCACCATAGAACTCCGGTGGCGTCGGTCCGGTTCATGATTTCCACGGCCAGCTTGGAACGCGGGGACACCACCAAGGGCTTGGCAAAAAGCGCATGTGCACTGATGGGAACAATGACCAATGCTTCGACCTCAGGCCACACTACGGGCCCTCCTGAAGAGAAAGCATAGGCTGTGGAACCGGTGGGCGTAGCGAGGACAACACCATCACAGCCGAACGACGTCAAAGGACGCTCGTCCACCTCGGTGACAACTTCCAGCATCCGTTCCCGGTTGGCCTTCTCGATGGCAGCTTCGTTCAAAGCCCACGTGTGCCAAATCTTCTGGCCCTTGACCCACACCTGGACATCGATGGTCATGCGTTCTTCCACCGTGTACTGGCGGCTGGCGATCCACTCCACGGTCTGGGCCAGATCGGCGCGTTCACTTTCCGCCAGGAAGCCCACATGCCCCAGGTTGACGCCCAGCAGCGGGACGTCCACCTCTCGCACCAGTTCGGCAGCCCTCAGGATGGTGCCATCCCCACCAAGAACCATCACCAGCTCCACGTCCTCCAGATTGACGTGATCGTTGAGGATCTCGATAGGAGTATCAAGGGCACCGAAGAATCGTTCAACATCTGCAAGTTCGGATTTCTGCAGCACGGGAACCAGGCCGGAGGAATGCAGTTGCGTACAGGCATCCCACGCTGCGCGGAGCGATTCCTCCCGCCCTGTGTGGGCAAGGACAAGTACACGCCTGCTCATCGGATCTGCTTTCTAGTGGTTCGGCCAGAGTTTCTTGATCAACGCAGCAACGTCCTCGTCCCGCNNTTAGGCAACACCGCTGACATACTGCGCTTCATCCACAGGAAGTATTCAACATTTCCGTCCTGGCCCGGCAACGGACTGGCCGCCAAGTCGTAAAGTTCCAGGCCGGCGTCCACTGCAGCGCGGGCAACCTGGGCCACCGCCCGGCGGCGTTCATTCTCGGAGGACACCACACCGGTTCGGCTCAGGCGTTCCTTGCCAACCTCGAACTGTGGTTTCACCATCAGGACCATGTCACCGCCCGGCTCGGTGCATTGCGCAAGTGGCCAGAGGACCAGCGTCAAGGAAATGAACGACAAGTCAGCCACCGTCAACGTCGCCGGGCCACCGACATGCTCCGGTGTCATGTACCTGACGTTGAGGCCTTCATGGACGTCCACTCTGGGGTCCTCCCGAAGGTGCGGCACCAGCTGGCCGTGCCCCACATCCACCGCCACCACCTGGGCGGCACCTTGCCGGAGCAGAACGTCAGTGAAACCGCCTGTGGAGGCACCGGCGTCGAGACACCGCTTACCGGCAACCACGACGGCGGGGAACGCCTTCAGCGCGCCGGCCAGCTTGTGCCCGGCACGGCTCACGTAAATGTCCTCCAGATGGGATTCGACATCCAGCTCCGTCTCCGCATCCACCTGATGTGC
The DNA here is from genome assembly GCF_006964045.1 of Arthrobacter sp. TS-15. NCBI lineage: Bacteria > Bacillati > Actinomycetota > Actinomycetes > Micrococcales > Micrococcaceae > Arthrobacter > Arthrobacter sp. TS-15. Next base: position 3,322 of record NZ_SDXQ01000042.1, read on the forward strand.
GGCTTTGACGAGGACGTGACCGTTCGAGCTGACCTTGCCATCACTGATGAGTTTGGCGGCATGCGTACGCGACCTCGCCAGCCCACGGGTGACGAGTTCCTGATCAAGTCTTTGCATTCGTTAACTGTCGCCTTCCGGGCGCGAGCCGCTCTTCGGGGTTGCCGGAAGCCCGGGTTCCGCGTCCAAAGCTTCCAACAAGGCGTCATGGATGCCGGTGTACAGCTCCCCATGGTCCGGCACGGGTGACTCCGCTACGCCGTCCAGCAGGCCGAGGGCCCTGTCCACCAGGGGATCCCCCGTGGGGCTCGCCGTGTCAGGCCACTGGACTGCGGGTGGTTCCGGATCGGGATGTTCCGCATCGGACTGTTGGGGGTCGGTCATCGCACCAGTCTAGTGATTTCGCCACACCAGCTGCGGAGTTTGCGCCACGTCCGTGTCCGGAACAGCTGCCCACCACGCCGCGCATGCCGCCCGCCAAGCGTCGAGATCGGCCTCGTCTCCTGTGACGGTCACGGTGCCATCCCCGGCAACTGCAGATGCCGCACCACAACGGAACGTACCGGCGTCGCTGACAACCTCCGGATACGGCGCGTACAGGCCCTCCAAGTCCGCCAGGAGGTAGTCCGGACGTTCATCCGTTCGTGCAGCAATGATGGTGTGGGTGGTGTCCACCCCGGTGAGGACGGCCGCCGTCGCAAATCCTGCACGGTTGCCGCCCAGGATGTCGGTGTCCAAACGGTCGCCCACAACCAGCGGACGGTCGGCCTTAAGCCGTTTGGCCGCTGCATGGAACAGAGGGGCTTCCGGCTTGCCGGCCACCAGAGGTGTCTTCCCCGTGGCAGCCGCCACAGCGGCAACCAACGTTCCATTCCCAGGGGCCATGCCGCGGGCCTGCGGGATGGACATGTCCGTGTTGGTGGCAAACCACATGGCTCCCCCGGCCACAACATACGACGCCTCCGCGAGATCCTTCCAGCCGATCTCCGGGTTGAAACCCTGGACGACGGCTACCGGAGATTCGGCGGCACTGTGCACGGGCTTGAGTCCCGCCAATTCGATCTCATGAGCCAAAGCTGCGCTGCCGGTGATGAGGACATGCGCCCCCGCAGGCAGCATGGAAGCCAAAAGCTCCCCTGCTGCCTGGGAGGAACTGACCACTTGATGGTCCTCAGCCGGCGCGCCAAGCTCCCGCAGATGCGCCGCAACCTGAGCCGGAGTGCGGGAGGCATTGTTGGTCACATAACCAAGGCCAACGCCTACAGTTTCGAGACGCCGCAATGACTCCACGGCCCCAGGGATGGCATGCGGTCCCGCATAGACCACCCCGTCCAGATCTGAAAGGACAGCATCAAACAGTGAGATCAGTGAATCAGCCATGCTGGGAGTCGGAGCCCTCGTTCTCGGTATCTTCGTCTTTTGCCTCTACGTCGTCTTCAGCTGAATCGATGTCAGATTCTGCGTCATCCGACTCGAAGTAGTCAGACTCCGCATCATCAAGCTCAACCTCATCGTGCTCAACGTCAGCGGCTGCGGCCTCAACAATGACCGTTTCTGTTTCAGGCTTCACGACGTCGGTGTCCCGCACCGGCTTCTCGAAGCGCGGCTTCCGCGCGGCTGCTTCTTCCTGCTCGTCCCAGCCAAGGTCAAGAATTTCGGGCTCAGCGAAGTCGCCAACACCCAAGGCGCTCTCAGCAACGAGCGCCTGGCGGGCCCACTTATCGGCTTCCTCGGTACGACCCACTGCGCTCAAAGCCTCAGCGTATGCGCGGAAGAGGCGCGGGCTGTAAGAGAAGGCTCGGTTGATGTCCAGCTGTGGGATCTCGAGCTCGCTGACAGCAGCATCCAGCTGATTGAGGTCCGCACGTGCGCCGGAGGCAACGATAGCGAGCTCAACCTTGCCCGGAGCGTCAAGATCCTGGGCTTCGGGAGAGCGCACCATGTCCAGTGCACGATCAGCGCGGCCAAGGCCACGCTCGCAGTCGGCCATCACCGGCAAATGCACGTTGGACCCACTGATGCGGCGGTAGGTACGGAATTCACGCAGCGCCTCGCCGTAATGGCCGGCGGCGTAAGCGGTCAGACCTACCGCTTCGCGTACTACTGAGAGGCGTCCACCGCGGCGGCTTGCAGCAAGGGCGTGCTGGAAGGCGAGCTCGGGCTCAATGTCAATCAAACGTCCCGCCATGACCAGGTGCTTTGCGACCCAACCTGCGCTCTGCTCCTCGAGGGTCTTGATTTGGTGGCCCGTAGCGCGGTCGAGTTCCTTGCCCGTGACGTCCTCGTCAATTTCGGGGGAACGCTCACGGTCAGGACGGTTGGCGCTGCGGATGTCCTTGGCGTTGGGAACGCGTGCGGGGCGCTCTTCCCATGCGCCACCGCGTTCGTTGCGGTCGCCACCAAAGGAACGACGATCGCCGCCGCGTTCGGGCCGGTCTCCGTAGGGCTTGCGGTCGCCACGGTCACCGAACGGCTTGCGGTCGCGGTCGCCGCCGAAGGAGCGGCGGTCATCGTTGTCGCGGCGGGGGCCATCAAAGTTCCGCGGTCCACGCTCGGGCCGGTCGCCGAAGGGCTTACGGTCGCCGCGGTCATTATTGAACGGACGACGCTCGCCATCACGGGCCGGACGGTCGCCACGGTCACCGAAAGGCTTACGGTCACGGTCGCCGCCGAAGGAGCGGCGGTCATCGTTGTCGCGGCGNNCCGAAGGGCTTACGGTCGCCACGGTCATTATTGAACGGACGACGATCGCCATCACGGGCCGGACGATCGCCACGGTCATCGAAAGGCTTACGGTCACGGTCGCCACCAAAGGAGCGACGCTCACCATCACGAGCCGGACGATCGCCGCGGTCATTGTTAAAGGGGCGTCGCTCGCCATCACGGGCCGGACGATCAGTACCGTCCCGGTTCTCCCTGGAACGGAACCCGCGCGGGTCTCCGCCGGAATTGTTGTTGGGACGGTACGAACCGCGGTCGTCGCGGTTACCTCCGAAGTTTCCGCGATTGCCGCCGCGATTGCCGCCGTTGTGCTCAGCCATGGTGGATTCCTCCTGTTGCGAGCCGACCACTGGCGCGTGCGTAGTCGCTCATAACCCTTATTTCGTTGTCACGCCGCCAGTAGCGCTCGGCTACCGACTCGTATATCTGGTTCAATTCTATTCGACCCCGCCACAGCCACCGAACGCCGGAAGCACCTTTAGGCCGTCCCGTGGCAAGTCTCACAAGCGCGACGCTACCAAGCCGTCTCGCACCACCGGCGCTCATCCGCCATGGGAGACAGCACCCCAGGCAGAGAGCTGTGGGGTGGCTTGATTGTTAAATGCGGGGAGCCCCGACCGTGTGGTCGGGGCTCCTCCGTGAATGGTTGTCCGGCGGTGTCCTACTCTCCCACACCCTCCCGGGTGCAGTACCATCGGCGCTGTGGGTCTTAGCTTCCGGGTTCGGAATGGGACCGGGCGTTTCCCCCACGCTATGACCGCCGTAACTCTGTTACCCGTCCCGGGTGTGCGGGCCCTTGAGGGGGCTGCTTTCCCGGGTGGGAAGACTGTGGTTACAACTGTGGTGTTGTTATTTAGTTGTTGGTTCCTGGTTCG
>NZ_SDXQ01000043.1:0-130423 GCF_006964045.1 Arthrobacter sp. TS-15
TCACTATTCCAAAGCAGTACCACCAGCCTCACCTGGATCGCTCCGGAGCAACTTTTCAAACTTACCCGATCAGCCAGATCTTTGCAAATCAACGTTTCCGCGATTCCCGATCCAGGCCTCGGCCCCACCCTCCACGTGCACACTCAAAAGCGTGCCAATTTTCAGGCTGTTATCAAAGGGGTTGGCCTCCGCGGTTCTCAGCTCCAAGCTGTCTCACTCGCGGCGACTCAGAAGACATTACACGCCCACGGGTCCCGGCACAAATCAACCCCCAGCGACCACAAAACCCCGCAAACACGGGCCCAACACGCTCACCAAGACCCCAAACCAGCAAAAAACCCAGAAAAGCATCCTCAGTGAAACACGTCACACAACCCAACCATCCCGCCAAAGGCAAGACCCCGAACACACCACAACCACCGCCGTCGAACACCCACCCAACCCGCAGAACCTGAGAGAGCGACGCCCCCAAACCCGCCGGATGTGAGAGAGCGACGCCCAAAAACGGCAAATAAGTGAGAGAGCGTCGGAAGGTGGAGGCGGTTATCCGGCAGCGCGCGTCCAAGGGAGGAACGACCGAGCGCACAGAGGATGACCGCCGCCACCGACCCAACCCCACTCACCGACCCAACCGCCACGCACCACCCCAGCGAAGCCGCTCACCCGCAAACAATTCCGCTGACACGCGAAAAGGGCCGGCAACCATAACGGTTGCCGGCCCTTTCGTGACGCGATTGAAACGAGGACCTAGGCCGAAACCTCGATGGTTGCCAGGTTCTTCTTGCCCCGGCGGAGGAGCAAGTACCGGCCATGAAGCAGTTCGTCCTGGCCAATGATGGCGTCGGGATCGGACACTTTGGTGTTGTTCACGTAGGCACCGCCCTCGCCCACGGTCCGGCGGGCGGCCGACTTGCTGTCTGACAGACCCGAAGCAACCAGGAGGTCAATGATGCCCAGGCCGTCGGCACTAATCGTCGCGGAGGGAAGTTCCGCCGTGGCTGCTTCAAGGGTCCGCTCATCCAGTACGGTGAGGTCGCCGTTCCCGAACAAGGCAGCCGAAGCGGCGATGACTTTCTCGGTTGCGTCGACGCCGTGCACCAAGGAGGTCACCTCGAAGGCAAGCTTCTTCTGACCTTCACGGGCAAACGGACGCTCCTCCACGGCCTGGCCGAGCGCCTCAATCTCCGCGCGCGAAAGGAACGTGAACACCTTGAGGCGATCCACCACATCGGCATCGGCCGTGTTGAGCCAGAACTGGTAGAACGTGTACGGGCTGCACATGTCCGGGTCCAGCCAGATGGCGTTGCCTTCGCTCTTGCCGAACTTGGTGCCGTCGGAGTTGGTGATGAGCGGCGTGCCAAGTGCGTGGACGCTCTTGCCTTCCACCTTGCGGATGAGTTCGGTTCCGCTGGTGAGGTTGCCCCACTGATCCGAGCCGCCGGTCTGCAGTGCGCAGCCGTAGTCGCGGAAGAGCTGGAGGTAGTCCATGCCCTGCAGGATCTGGTAGCTGAACTCGGTGTAGCTGATGCCTTCGTCCGAGCTGAGGCGCGACGCCACGGCATCCTTGCGGAGCATGGTGCCAACACGGAAGTGCTTGCCGATCTCGCGGAGGAAGTCGATGGCACTCAAAGGCGCCGTCCAGTCCAGGTTGTTGACCATGCGGGCTGGGTTGTCGCCATCGAAGCTGAGGAAGCGGCGCACCTGGCCCTGAAGGTAGCCAACCCACTCCGCCACGGTGTCCTTGGTGTTCAAGGTGCGTTCCGCCGTCGGACGCGGGTCGCCGATCAGGCCGGTGGACCCACCCACCAAGCCGAGCGGCTTGTGGCCGGCCAACTGCAGGCGTCGCATTACCAGCAACTGCACCAGGTTGCCCAAGTGCAGCGACGGCGCGGTGGGATCGAAGCCACAGTAATACGTGATCGGGTCCCCGGCGAGCAGTTTTTCCAGTTCAGTTTCATCAGTGGAAACGTGAACCAGACCGCGCCATTTGAGCTCCTGCCAGACGTTGGCAAAGGCGGGATCGTTGTGCTGGGACTCGAGGTTGTTTACGTGTGACACGAGATCTAAGTTAGCACCGGTTGCGGGGTCCGTTTTTCCTAGCGCTCGATGCCGGCGGGTACCGGTGCGGCTGCGATGAGGCGCAGACGCTGCGTGGCCCGGGTCATGGCGACGTAGAGGTCGCCCACCTTGCCGTGCTCGTGGTTCAACATGGCAGCTGGTTCCAGGACCACAACGCCGTCGAATTCCAGGCCCTTGGCTTCCTTGGGACTGATCACCACGATGTCTTGCTGGTAACTGCCTGCGCCGCTGCCGATGCGGCGTCCGTAGACCTCGCGCAGCGCAGCAGTGGCCTGCGGCAGCAAGGGACCGTCGGCAATAACAGCCAGCAGGCCGCCGTCGATCGCTTCCACTTCCTCCGGCAGGACTTCAACCAAGCGCTTCACGATGCCGTCCGCTTCGACGTGGTCCACGATGGGTGACCATTTGCCTTCGCGGACGGCCTTGGGTGCCGAAACAACCAAGCCTGCGCGGTTGGCCATGCGAACGGCAGCTTCTGCAATCTGCGATGGTGTGCGGTAGTTGACGGTAAGTTCTTCCAGCGTCCAGCGGTCACCGAACGACGGCGCCAGCGCGCTTTGCCACGAATTGGCACCTGCTGCTGCACTCGTTTGGGCGATGTCGCCCACAATGGTGAAGGACTTCAGCGGGCAGCGCCGCACCAGGAGGCGCCACTGCATGGGCGAGAGTTCCTGGGCCTCGTCAACAACGATGTGGCCGAAAGCCCACGACCGGTCGCTCGTGGCACGTTCGGCAGCGGTCAGCCGCCCCTCGCGTTCTTGGTTCTGGTCAGCGAGCTCTTCAGCCGTCACCAGGACGTCCACGCCCATCGCTTCCATGTTGGCCAGGGTCTGCTTGGCGTTGGCGAGATCGCGTGCACGGTCCGCCTCCTGTTGGGCCAGTCCCCTGCCGGCGGCCGGGTCCAGCTCACCGAGCAACTCTGCAGCCTCGTCCAACAGCGGAACGTCCGCCTCGGTCCACGGGGCATCCACCGGGCGCTCAAGCAGCGAACGCTGTGCGGGTGTCAGGTGCGGCGTGCAGGCTTCGAGGATGGCCGGCTTGCTGAAGAGCTCGGAAATGAGCTTCTCGGGGGTCATCGGCATCCAGCAAAGGTTGAGCGCGATGCGAACGTCGCGGGCCGACCTTACGTCTTCGGCCAGATAGGCGCGATCGGCGTTGTTGCCGATGTTGCCTTCCTCTACGAGGTCCGTCAACTGCTCCGTGAGCTCGCGCAGGAGGATCTTGACGAACGTGAGCCGCGCTTCGTTATGCGGCTTTCCTGTGGCACGGGCTTTTTCCCGGGCACGGCGGACCTGCCGAACCGTCAGTGTCAGCTTCCGCGAATCAACTTCGAGGATGCGGTCCTCCGCAGGTGTCCGTTGCCGGTTTGCCACGGCGTTTGCCACCACGGTGGCCATGTCCAGCTTGCCCTTGAGGGCCGCGACGTCCGCATCTTCCTCGGGAATGGCATGTATGCCGGGCATGAGGCGGCCGAGGCTGGCCATGACCACACCGGTCTCACCGAGCGACGGCAGAACACGTTCGATGTAATGCATGAAGGACGACGACGGCCCAACGAGCAGAACACCGGCGCTCTTGAGCCGCTCGCGGTGCGTGTACAGCAGGTAGGCGGCACGGTGCAGGGCTACGGCGGTCTTGCCCGTTCCGGGGCCGCCCTGGACTACCAGCGCACCGGAAATGGAGGAACGGATGATCCGGTCCTGCTCGGACTGGATGGTGCCCACGATGTCCGACATGCGGCCCGTACGCTTGGAATTGAGCGCGGCCAGCAACGCACCTTCACCCTGGAGTGAGTCGTTGTCAGCGAGCATCCCGGCGTCCAGGACGTCGTCTTCAATCGCCTTAACGTCGCGTCCCTGAAGGATCAGGTGGCGACGACGGCGGACACCTTGGCGATCGAACGCGGTGGCTTGGTAAAAATGACCGGCTTCCGGGGCACGCCAGTCGACCATCAGCCGCTGGAGATCGGCCGTGGAAAGACCAATACGGCCGATGTACTGCGCCTCACCGGAATCAAGGTCCAGGCGGCCAAAGACCAAGCGGTCGTCGACGGCGTCCAGCTGCGCCAGGCGATCTTCGTACAGCGCCGCGAACGCATCACGTTCTGAGACGTTCTGCATGGTTCCCACCGCGCCGGCCTTGCGCACCTGCGCCAGCTGGGCGCGCTTTTCGGCGCGCAGCTCATCGAGCCGGGCATACAGCCCGGCAACATATTCCTGCTCATGGACCAAATCAGCGTCGTGCATCGAACCGTAACCCCTATCGCAAAAGACAGACCTACCATTCTACAGCGATTTTGGTAAACGTGGGGGTACGCGTCATACGCCGGACTGCGTCACAAAAAGTCGAAGGTTCTGCCGAGCCGCCAGCGCTGAGGTCAGTTGGTAGCGCTCCGGTTCCGCGGCCGCGCTGCCTTGTAGCGGGACACCGTAGGATCGTCCTCGATCCAGAAGCGCCAGGGGTATTCAGTGCTTCCGCCCGGGCCCGCTACGCCCACTCTTGGTCCGCTGGCCACGGCAGCTGCCGGCGTCATGGGCAACCACAAACTGAACGGTTCCGCGAGCACGTCACGGCCAGTGTCCGCCGTCGTGAGCCCCAGTGCGGAGGCGAGCCTGGCGGGTCCGCTGGCCAGGTCCTTGTGCGCTTTCGATGCGGGCCGGCGAAGGGCGGCGAGCCCCTCCCCCTCGACGATCTCGCCGGCACGCAGGAGAAGAGCCGACGCTGTGCCGTCTGGGCCGCAGACAATGTTGGCGCAGTAGTGCATGCCGTAGGTGAAGTAGACGTACAGGAATCCCGGTGGCCCGAACATGGGCGCATTCCGGGCGGTAGGACCACCGAAGGTGTGGGAGCCGGGGTCGGGGTGCTCTGAATCGCGCGGCCCAAGGTAGGCCTCTACTTCGGTGAGCCTGACGGAGACCGGACCGGCTTCCGAGTGGTGGGTCAGTACCGCGCCGAGTATCTGCGGAGCGATGACACGGGGGTCACCTTCGAGAAACGCGCGCACCGCGGCCGGGTCGCTGACCTCGTTGTCCATGGACGAACTCATGACCAGACCCTAGCAACAATGCGGCAAACGGTAATGTCCGATTTCCGCTAGCAGCAGCTTCCGGCGGGTGTCAGGATTAGGCCATGGACTTCTGGCAGCGCTACAGGGCGATCGACGCCCGCGACACCCGCTTTGACGGTCAGTTTTTCACCGCCGTCAGCTCCACCGGCATCTATTGCCGGCCGTCGTGCCCCGCGCGCACCCCTAAGGCAGCGAACGTCACGTTTTATGAAACGTCCGCGGCCGCTCACGAAGCGGGATATCGCGCCTGCAAGCGATGCCTGCCTGAGGCAGTCCCTGGGACGCCCGCGTGGAACATCCGTTCCGACGTCGCCGGCCGCGCCATGAGGCTCATCAACGACGGCGTGATCAGCCGCGAGGGCGTCGACGGCCTGGCAAGCCGCCTGGGGTACTCCGCCCGGCAGCTCAACCGCATCCTCAGCAACGAACTCGGCGCGGGTCCTCTCTCACTTGCGCGGGCAAGCAGGGCACAGACCGCCAGGACGCTGCTGGTATCCACCGATATGCTCCTGGCCGACGTTGCGTTCGCGTCAGGGTTTAACAGTGTGCGGCAATTCAACGACACCATCGGCGAGGTTTTCGCGATGACCCCGACGGCGGTGCGTGCCACTGCGGCGAAGTCCGGCCCGCACAGGGGCACCGGGGTTTCGGCGGCGGCGCCTGCCGCTCTGACGCTGAACCTTCCATACAGGGAACCGTTTGATCCGGGAATCTTCGACTTCCTGGCAGTTCGGGCGGTTCCAGGCATCGAGGCGGCAAGTACCTCGGCGGATGGAACCAGGACCTATGCCCGCACGCTGCGCCTGCCGCGGGGCAGCGCGTCGTTGTCTGTCTCGTACAACCCTTCAGCTCCCGGCAGGCCGCTGCAACTCGCAGCTGCGGTGCGGGATCTCCACGATCTCCCGGCACTTCTGAGCCGGGTCCGGAGGCTGTTTGACTTAGACGCGGATCCTCAGGCAATCGATAACGCGCTGGCAAGGGATCCGAGGCTTTCGGCGAGCGTCGCTGCAATTCCGGGGGTGCGGGTGCCGGGCGCTGTGGATCCACACGAGCTGTTGGTCCGAGCCATGATCGGACAACAAATCACCGTAGCTGCCGCCAGAACCGCCCTCACTCAGTTGTCAGTGGCCGGGTCCGCTGTTGATGGCACCTCCCCCGGCTTGGAGCGATTGTTCCCGACGACGGCCGAACTCGCCGAACACGGCCGGGGACTCCTCCGTGGACCACAGCGCCGGATCGACTCCATTGTTGCTGCCGCCGAAGCAATGGCCAGTGGGGCCCTCGACTTCGGGTACGGCGACGACCTCGACAGCCTCGCCCGGAAGCTTCTCCCGATGCCCGGCGTGGGACCGTGGACGGTGGGCTATGTCGCCATGCGGGTGCTTGGAGCTCCCGACGTCTTCCTGGCCAATGATGCCGCAGTACGAAACGGGCTGAAGGTCCTGCCCTCCGCCACCGGGCTGAGCGCCGATTTCAGGGAGGTCAGCCCGTGGCGTTCGTACGGCACCATGCACTTGTGGCGGGCAGCAGCGGCAAAGACACGACGGACGTGAGAGAGCGTACGCCCAAGACACGACGGACGTGAGAGAGCGACTGGGATTTAGCGGGCCCCGGGCTGCGCTGCTGGCCAGGGCAGGAGCTCCGGCAGGTCCACTCCATCAGCGGCTGCAGTGGCCCTGAGGCTTCCGAGGCTGGGTTCGCGGCCTGCAAGCCACGCGGCGATGTCGGTCAGCATGCCGGTGATGGCTATGGAAGTGCCTCCGGTGCCGATGCTCCTTGGGGGAAGACCCGTGGGCTGCAGGACAAATTTGTAGGACTCCGGGACACGTGCGGCGAGAAACCCGATGAGGTGTTCGCAGAAAGGCCTGCTCCACGTTTCCGGTCCGAACCCCACGCTTAGGTCCGAAGCATGGATGGTCAGTTCGCGCCACAGCGCCAGCCCGCCGTCGAACACTGTCCCGTCCCTGTAGGCGATCCGCGCCTGCCAATCGTCCGGACCCAAGGCATCAAACGCGTCGATGGCGGCCCCGATCGCAGCGGTGACAGACTCGGTGTGTTGCGCGAGGCTGTGCCCGGCCGCCAGATTGATCGCCTTCGTGCGGCCGTCCATGCCGCCGTCGTACAGTTCCACGGTTTCGCCGCGGCGCGCGTACTCCAGCTGCCGGGTCATTGCCTGGGAAATTCCCGCAAGGTGAGCGAGGACGTGGCCACGGGTCCACCCCGGCAGTTCCGACGGTTCAGTTACGGACGATTCGTCCATCTTTGATAGAAGGCGGATGGCGGTGTCAGCGGCTTTGTGAAGCTCTGCGGGCAGCGCCTCAGGGGTGATCTGAGTCATAGCGCCATGCTAGCCCACCCGCTTAAACACCCGTGGGATGACACCGAAGTGCCATCCCACAGTAGTCGCGAACCGATTAGCCTGCGTAGGAGCGTGCTGCGTCCAGTTCCGCTTCCAGGGCCGCCAGTTGGCGCTCGACGGCGGCTGGTGCCGTTCCGCCCTGCGAGTTGCGGCTGTTGAGCGAACCTTCAGTGCTGAGTACGCTGCGAACCTCGGGAGTGAGGTGCTCAGAGATTGCTGCGTATTCCTCGTCCGTCAGGTCCCACAACTCCACGCCGCGACCTTCGGCCTGCTTCACAGCAGCACCGGAGAGCTCGTGGGCCTCCCGGAACGGAACGCCCTGGCGGACGAGCCACTCGGCAATGTCCGTGGCCAACGCGAAGCCCTGCGGAGCCAGTGATTCCATGCGCTCCGTGTTGAACTTCAGGGTGGCGATCATGCCGGACACTGCCGGAAGCAGGAGCTCCAGGGTGTCGGCGGCGTCGAAGACCGGCTCTTTGTCCTCTTGCAGATCGCGGTTGTACGCGAGTGGCAGTCCCTTGAGCGTCGCGAGGAGGCCGGTCAGGTTGCCGATGAGGCGTCCCGCCTTGCCGCGGGCCAGCTCAGCAACGTCCGGGTTCTTCTTTTGCGGCATGATGGAGGACCCCGTGGAGTACGAGTCATGCAGCGTGACGAAGGAGAACTCCTTGGTGGCCCAGAAGATGACTTCCTCGGAGATCCTGGACAGGTCCACGCCGATCATGGAGCAAACCCACGCGAACTCGGCGAAGACATCGCGCGAAGCGGTGCCATCGATCGAGTTGTGGACAGCCGAGAAGAAGCCAAGGTCCGCGGCAACAGCTTCAGGGTCCAGGCCCAGGGACGAACCCGCCAGCGCACCCGAACCATAGGGCGAAACACCAGCACGCTTGTCCCAATCCTGGAGGCGCTGCACATCGCGCAGCAGCGCCCAGGCGTGGGCCAGCAGGTGGTGGCTCAGCAACACCGGCTGTGCATGCTGCAAATGCGTCCGTCCGGGCATCGCTACGCCGTGGTGGGCCTTGGCCTGCTCCACGAGGGCATCGATGGTGGCAAGGACACCGCGGGCAATGATCCGGGCGTGGTCACGCAGGAACATACGGCCGAGGGTGGCCACCTGATCGTTGCGGGAACGGCCCGCACGCAGCTTGCCGCCCAGTTGGGTACCGGCACGTTCGATCAAGCCACGTTCAAGGGACCCGTGAACGTCCTCATCGCTCTCAGCCGGAAGGTAGGCGCCGCTCGCGACGTCCTCGTCCAGCTGGGTGAGAGCGGCCAGCATGCCTTCCAGTTCGGCATCGTCCAACAGCCCGGCCTTAGCCAGCACGCGGGCGTGGGCTTTGGAACCGGCGATGTCGTAGCGGGCGAGCCGCCAGTCAAAGTGTGTGGACTTGCTCAGAGCGGCCAGCGCATCCGCGGGCCCGCCGGCGAACCGGCCGCCCCACAGTGCACCTTCGTTTGTAGCCGACGTCATTACTGCCCTGCGACGCGGAGGTCGCGGCCGGAAGCAACCTTGGAGGACATGCCCCACAGTTCGATGAAGCCACGTGCCATTGACTGATCGAAGGTATCGCCGGTGTCGTAGGTGGCGAGGTCGAAGTCGTACAGGGAGGTCTCGGAGCGACGACCGTTGACGATTGCCTGGCCGCCGTGCAGGACCATGCGGATGTCACCGGAGACGTACTGCTGGGTGTCCTCGATGAAAGCGTCCAAGGAGCGCTTCAGCGGGGAGAACCACTGTCCGTCGTACACCAGCTCGGCCCAGCGCTGGCCAACGGTGGCCTTGAAGCGGGCCTGCTCGCGCTCGATGGTGATGTCCTCGAGGTGCTTGTGCGCGGTGATCAGCGCCATAGCACCCGGGGCTTCGTAGATTTCGCGGGACTTGATACCCACCAGGCGGTCCTCCACCACGTCGATACGGCCTACGCCCTGGGCGCCTGCACGGCGGTTCAGTTCCTGGATGGCCTGCAGCGGGCTGACCTTCACGCCGTCGATGGCTACCGGCACGCCGGCCTGGAAGGAAATGGTGACCTCATCCGGTGCCGGTGGGAATTCCGGGGTTGCGGTGTAGTCGTAGATGTCCTTGGTGGGAGCGTTCCAGATGTCCTCGAGGTAACCGGTTTCGACGGCGCGTCCCCAGACGTTCTGGTCGATAGAGTACGGGTTCTTCTTGGTGGTCTCGATCGGCAGACCCTTTTCCTCGGCGAAGGCGATGGCCTTATCGCGGGTCAGGGCGAGGTCGCGGACCGGTGCGATGCACTTCAGGTCCGGGCCGAGGGTCTGGATGCCAACTTCGAAGCGGACCTGGTCGTTGCCCTTGCCGGTGCAGCCGTGCGCAACGGTGGTAGCGCCGAATTCGCGGGCAGCCTTCACGAGGTGCTTCACGATGACCGGACGCGAGATAGCCGAAACCAACGGGTAGTGGCCCTGGTAGAGGGCGTTGGCCTTCAGGGTGGGCATGGCGTACTCGTTGGCGAACTCGTCACGGGCGTCGGCCACGTAAGCCTCCACGGCGCCGCAACCGAGGGCGCGCTGACGGATGGTCTCCAGGGACTCGCCACCCTGTCCGACGTCGACGGCCACAGCGATGACCTCGGCGCCGGTGGCTTCACCGATCCAGCCGATGGCTACGGACGTATCAAGGCCACCGGAGTAGGCCAGAACAATGCGCTCAGTCACGAGAGTGCTCCTTTGTTGTTGCTTGGTTCATTCGAATCAATGCTGGTGTGAATCAATGCTTGGAAAATCTATTGGTTGCCAGGCCCGGCTTCTTCGGCCATGCGCAGGAAACGCGCCGCCAGTTCAGCACCGCCATCAGGATCCCGTGCGACCAGCAGCAAAGTGTCGTCGCCTGCGATCGTACCCAATACTGACGGCATCACGGAGTGATCCACGGCCAGTGCCAGGAAGTTCGCTGCTCCTGGCGGAGTGCGGAGGACCACGATGTTGCCCGAGGCCTCCGCGGTCACCAGGAGTTCCCCGCACAGGCGGGTCAGCCGTGCATCCAGGATTTCCTGGGTCACGCCGCTCTTGGCATTGCGGTCGCCGCCCTCCCCCGGGACGGCGTAAACGAGGGCTCCCTCTTTGCCCCGGACCCGGACTGCGCCCAGTTCCACGAGGTCGCGGGACAACGTGGCCTGGGTGACCTGGACGCCGTCGTCTGCCAGCAGAGCTGCAAGCTCTGCCTGCGAACGCACGGACTCACCCGTCAGGATCGCGGTGATACGCGCCTGGCGGGCAGTCTTGGTGGCCGGACTGGCGCCCGGCACGGACGGGTTGGTGGACACTAGAACGTGCTCTCCACAGTGTTTTCCAGGCCGGAGATACCCTCAACGGGTGAAAGTCCCTCAACGATCGCGAGTCCGGAGCGGTGCATCAGCCATGCCATCAATGCCTTCTGCGCGTGGAGGCGGTTCTCCGCTTCATCCCAGACGATCGACTGCGGGCCGTCGATGACCCCGGCGGAAATTTCGTAGCCGCGGTATGCCGGAAGGCAGTGAAGAACGACGGCGTCCGGCGCGGCCTGCTCCATGGCGGCCTCATCCACGGAATAGTCGCGGAAGAGCTGCATCCGGGCTTCCTTTTCGGCCTCCTGACCCATGGACACCCACGTGTCCGTTGCCACAACGTCTGCGCCCTTGAGGGCTTCGACGGCGTTGCTGGTGATGAGCACTGAGCCGCCGGTCCCGGCAGCACGTTCCTCCGCAGCAGCCACGATCTCCGGCGCAGGCAGGTAACCTTCGGGACCGGCGATGCGCACATGCATTCCGGCAGTCACGCCAGCGAGGAGGTACGAGTTGGCCATGTTGTTCGCGGCGTCACCCAGGTAAGCCATGCTCAAGCCGGCCAGTTCCCCCTTGTGCTCCTTGACAGCCAGAAGATCGGCCAAGAGCTGGCAGGGGTGGTAGTCATCGCACAATGCATTGATAACCGGGACCTTGGAGTTCTCCGCCATGGCCACCAGGCCCGAGTGGGCACCCGTCCGCCACACGATGGTGGAGACCATGCGCTCCAGGACTTTCGCCGTGTCCTCCACGGATTCCTTGTGGCCAATCTGCGCTTCACCCGGGTTGATGATGAGGGCATTGCCACCCATGTCCGCAATGCCGGTGGCAAATGAAACACGCGTGCGGGTGGAGGTCTTATCAAAAATCACGGCCACCGTCTTACGGCCATTGCCCTCAGCGGCGAAAGGCTGCACGCTGTACGGCGCAGCCTTCATCCGGACTGCGAGTTCCAGAACCTCAGCCTGTTCGGCAGGACTGAGGTCCGTGTCTTTGAGGAAGTGACGGGTGGCGGTGGAAGAAGTCACTGTGCGTCCTTAGCGGTGTTGGCTGTAGCCGTAGCGATCAGGGTGGGAAGAGCGTCCAGGAAACGGTCCGCTTGATCAAGGGTCAGGATTAGCGGCGGCGCGAGGCGGATGGTCCGCGGGCCCGGGCTGTTGATGATGAAGCCTGCGTCCAAAGCTGCGCTCACCATGGCGGGTGCGACGTCGGCGTTCACATCGAAGCCGATCAGCAGGCCCTCGCCGCGGACTTCAGTGACAGCCTCAATGGCGGCCAGTCCTTCACGAAGGTGGGCACCGACGGTCAGCACGTTCTGCAGGACACCCTGGCTTTCGATGGCGTGCAGTGTGGCCAGTGCAGCGGCCGTGGCCACCGGGTTGCCGCCGAACGTGGTGCCATGCTGCCCGGCGGTGAGCAGGGCCGACGTCGTACTTCCGAAAGTGATCAAGGCACCAACCGGGAAGCCGCCGCCAAGGCCCTTGGCGAGGGTGACGGCGTCGGGAACAATGCCCGCTTCCTCGCTGGCCAACCACTTGCCGGTCCGGCCAATACCGGTCTGGACCTCGTCAAGAATCAACAGCGCACCGGCAGCTGTGGTCACCTCGCGGGCTGCCTGCAGGTATTCGGCGCTGAGCGGCCGGACGCCCGCTTCACCCTGGATAGGTTCCAGGAAAACGGCTGCGGTGGAATCGTCGACGGCGGCACGCAGGGCTTCGATGTCACCGAACGGGATGTGGACCACGCCACCGGGCAGTGGTTCGAACGGCGCCCGGTAAGCCTCTTTGGCGGTGAGTGCCAAGGCACCCATGGTGCGGCCGTGGAAGGCCCCCTCCAGCGCGATGATCTTGGTGCGCTTCCCGTCACTGTTGTTACGGCGCGCCAACTTGAACGCGGCCTCATTGGCCTCTGTGCCGGAGTTGGCGAAGAACACCTTGGAACCGGCCGGAGCCTTGCTGATGGCCAGGAGTTTCTCGGCCAAAGCGATCTGCGTGGGGCTGGTGAAGAAGTTGGACACATGCCCCAGCGTGGCCAGCTGGCTGGAAATCACGGAGGTGACGAAGGGGTGCGCGTGACCCAGAGCGTTCACGGCGATGCCGCCCAGAAGGTCCAGGTACTCTTTGCCATCGGCGTCCCATACAAGGCAGCCGGCACCCCGCACCAGAACCCGCTGCGGCGTGCCAAAGACACCCATGAGCGAGGACGAGTAACGGGCCAGCCAGTCAGCACCTGAGCTCTGGGAAACGAGCGCGGTTGCGGCAGCCTCCGCAGCGATGGGGGCCCCTTCCGTCCCCAGCCGCCCCCCGCCCTCGCCAGCTCGAACGGGGACCCCGACGGCAGTGGGCCCATCGCGGTGCCCGACCACGCCCGGCCCCCCATCGCTGCTGCGGCTTTCGGCGGAATGGCTCAGTTCGGTGCTCATGCGTTCACTTCCTCGTCGGGAACTACCTGCGTGCCGATGCCCGCGGTGGTGAAGGTTTCCAGCAGCATCGAGTGCGGGAGACGCCCGTCTACGATGTGCGCGCGTTCCACTCCTTCGTCGATGGCTTTGAGGCAGGCGGCCATTTTTGGAATCATTCCGGACTCTAGGCGAGGCAGCATGTCGCGGAGTTCCGAGGCGGTCAGTGACGAGATCAGCGAGGATTTGTCCGGCCAGTTGGCGTACAGGCCTTCGACGTCGGTCAGGATGACGAGCTTGGTGGCGCCAAGTGCAGACGCGACGGCGGCCGCTGCAGTGTCCGCATTGACGTTCAGGACCTGACCCGTGGTCTGGCCAGTGCCATCTCCTCCGTCAACGATCTCCGGGGCGACCGTTGAGATCACCGGGATGCGGCCGGCGTCGAGGATGTCCTTGATACCCGCGGGGTCCACACCCACCACTTCGCCCACCAGGCCAAGATCTACCTCTTCGCCGTTAACAACCGTGCCCGTGCGGACAGCGCGCAGCAGGCCGCCGTCTTCGCCCGACATGCCGACGGCGTAGGGACCGTGGGAGTTGATCAGGCCCACAAGCTCGCGGCCCACCTGGCCGGTGAGGACCATGCGGACCACGTCCATGGCCTCAGGGGTGGTGACGCGGAGTCCGCCCTTGAATTCGGATTCGATGCCGAGGCGGCCGAGCATGGAGTTGATCTGGGGGCCGCCGCCGTGGACCACCACAGGGTGGATGCCCACGTGGTGGAGGAACACGATGTCCTCGGCGAAGGCACGGCGGAGGTCGTCGTTGACCATGGCGTTGCCACCGTACTTGATCACCATGGTGGTGCCGGCAAAACGCTGGATCCAGGGCAGGGCCTCGATCAGCGTGCCGGCCTTGTCCTGGGCTGTTTTGGCCGAGACGTGGCTCGTTGATGTTGTTTCCCGGGTGTGCGCAGTCATCGTCATCCGCTCAGCTCGAGTAGGCGCTGTTCTCGTGCACGTAATCGTGCGTGAGGTCGTTGGTCCAAATGGTTGCCTCGGCGTCGCCGGCCTGCAGGTCGATTTCGACCAATACTTCGCGGGGCTCCAAGTCCACAAGATTCCGATCATCACCGATTGCGCCGTTGCGGCAAATCTGCACGCCGTTCATGGCGACGTTGATTTGGTCCGGCTCGAACGCGGCATCCGTTGTTCCCACCGCTGAGAGAACGCGACCCCAGTTGGGATCCTTGCCGAAGATGGCTGCCTTGAAAAGGTTGGAGCGGGCAACACTGCGGCTGACGATTTCAGCATCGCGTTCGCTGGCGGCGTTAAAGGTTCGGATAGCGATGTCGTGGCTGGCGCCCTCGGCATCACCGATGAGCTTGCGTGCCAATTCGGCGCAGACGTGGGTGACCGCTTCGCTCAACTGCTCCGCAGAGGGCAGAGCTTCCGACGCCCCGGATGCCAGCAGCACCACGGTGTCGTTGGTGGACATACAGCCGTCCGAGTCAGCCCGGTCGAAGGTGACGCGTGTGGCGTCGCGGAGGACGACGTCCAGCTCATTTGCAGGAACTTCGGCGTCGGTGGTGAGGACCACCAGCATGGTGGCCAGGCCCGGTGCCAACATACCGGCACCCTTGGCAATGCCGCCGACCGTGAACGGCTTGCCCTGGGCATCAGTGCCGTTGAAGACTGCTTCCTTGGACACACTGTCCGTGGTCATGATCGCTGTGGCGGCAGCGGAGCCGCCATCTTCGGACAGTTCACGGAAAGCTGCCTCCACACCGGGAAGGATCTTGTCCATGGGCAGCTGCTCACCGATCAGGCCGGTTGAGCACACCACGACGTCGGAAGCTGAGACTCCCAGCACCTCTGCCACTTTCTCGGCGGTGGCGTGGGTGTTCTGGAAACCCTGGGGACCGGTGCAGGCGTTGGCTCCACCGGAGTTCAGGACCACTGCATCCACACGTCCGTCGCTGACCACCTGACGTGACCAGTGAACCGGTGCAGCAGCCACGCGGTTGGAGGTGAAAACGGCGGCGGCGGACTTTTGCGGCCCGTCGTTGACTACCAGAGCGAAATCCGGGTTGCCCGAGGCCTTGATGCCGGCTTTGATGCCTGCGGCGCGGAATCCCTTGGGGGCGGTAATGGTCACGGTGCAACTCCCTGCAGGTTCAGGCCGGCGGTTTCGTCCAGGCCGAGGGCAATGTTCATGGACTGCACAGCTCCGCCGGCGGTCCCCTTGGTGAGGTTGTCAATGGCGCACGTGACAATCACGCGGCCCGTGTGGGAGTCGAAGGCCAACTGCATCACAGCGTGATTGGAGCCTTGAACGGACTTTGTGGTGGGCCACTGGCCTTCGGGGAGGAGGTGCACGAACGGTTCGTCGTCGTAAGCGTCCGCCCAGGCTTGGCGTAGCTCGGCCTCAGTGACACTGCGTCCAGCCTGCGGCCGCACCTTGGCCGTTGCCGTGGTGAGGATACCGCGACTCATCGGAACCAGCGTGGGCGTGAACGATACCGTCACCGGCTCGCCGGCCGCATTGGACAGTCCCTGTTCGATCTCCGGGGTGTGACGATGTCCGCCGCCAACGCCGTAGGGGCTCATGGAACCCATGACCTCGGCGCCGATGAGGTTGACCTTGGCTGCCTTGCCGGCGCCCGAGGTTCCCGAGGCGGAGACAATCACGACGTCGTCCGTCAGGAGGAGATTGTTGGCGAACCCCGGCGTCAAAGCCAGCAGGGCGGACGTCGGGTAGCAGCCGGGCACGGCAATGCGTGTGGCACCTTTAAGTGCTTCACGCTGCCCGGGGAGCTCAGGGAGGCCGTACGGCCAGGTGCCCGCGTGAGCGGAGCCATAGAACTTTTCCCACGCTGCGGCGTCCTGCAAGCGGTGGTCAGCACCGGCGTCGATCACTACCGTCCCCTCAGGCAACTGGGCAGCGATCTCGGCGGAGGCGCCGTGCGGCAGAGCCAGAAACACAACGTCATGCCCGGAAAGGTTCTCCACCGTGGTGTCTTCCAGAATCCGGCTGGCCAAACCGTGGA
This sequence comes from Arthrobacter sp. TS-15, assembly GCF_006964045.1. Taxonomy (NCBI): domain Bacteria; kingdom Bacillati; phylum Actinomycetota; class Actinomycetes; order Micrococcales; family Micrococcaceae; genus Arthrobacter; species Arthrobacter sp. TS-15. The sequence goes on from NZ_SDXQ01000043.1 coordinate 16,234, forward strand.
GATGCGGCTGTAACTCCCCTAGTCTGGAACCGGCGTTGCTGTGAGCGGTGATGGCACCGATGGTGACGTTCGGATGGCCAGCCAGCAAGCGCAGCACTTCTCCCCCGGCGTAGCCGCTGGCACCGGAGACGGCAACAGAAATAGTCATGACTCCACTGTACAGCAAGAATATTCATGCTGTCCGATATTTATGCATGCGGATGTGAGCAGTCTCATTATTTTGGAGAATGGACGTATGCTTAGTGGAGGGTGATCCAGACCGTGCAGTCCGAACGTCGGCTGCAGCGTTGCCCGTTAGCGATACGGGGCACATTTATGTCACCCACGTCCACCGCTGAGCGCCCCAAAGCTCGCGCAATCCAACCCAATCCCGTTGTCCAGAGCTACTCAGAGCTCCTCAAAACCGTCAAGTCGGCTGGACTCCTCGAACGCCGTAGCGGCTTCTACATCTGGGTCTTCGTGGCCCTAGTCCTCCTTATGGCCGGCACCTGGCTTGGCTTCGCCCTCATTGGCGATTCCTGGTACCAGCTCCTGATCGCCGCTGCTGTCGGCATCCTCTGCACGCAGCTTAGCTTCCTTGCCCACGAGGCAGGTCACAAGCAGATCTTCGCTTCGCGCCGAGCCAACGATTGGTCTGCCCGACTCTTGGCAACCGGCGTTGCCGGCATCAGCTACTCCTGGTGGGAACAGAAGCACGGAGCCCACCACAACCACCCCAACGTCATCTCCAAAGACCCGGACATCAGGAACAACGCCTTGGTGTTCTACGAAGACGCAGCGGCTGAGCGTAAAGGCCGCCTTGCTTTCCTCACCAAGAAGCAGGGCTGGTTCTTCTTCCCACTCCTGACGCTCCTGGGCTTGAGCCTGCAGTTCGACTCCCTCCGTTTTGTCTTCGGTAAGCAGAAAGTACGCCACCGCTGGGTAGAGACGCCCATCCTTGTGGCCAGGCTTGCCGCCCTCCCCGTACTGGCTTTCACGTTCCTGCCCATCGGCATGGCTTTCGCCTTCCTCGGCGTGCAGATCATGGTTTACGGCTTTTACATGGGTGCCTCTTTCGCCCCGAACCACAAAGGCATGCCCGTCCTTCCCAAGGACAGCCGCGTGGACTTCCTCAACCGCCAGATCCTGACCTCGCGGAATATCCGCGGTGGCCTCTTCATGGACTTCCTCCTGGGTGGGCTCAACCGTCAGGTGGAGCACCATTTGTTCCCGGACATGGCTCGGCCCCATTTGTATAAGGCCACAAAAATCGTGCGCGAGTTCTGCGCCAAGCACTCCATTTCCTACACCGAGACCAGTCTGATGCAGTCCTATGGCATCGTGGTCAGATACCTCAACGAGGTAGGCCTGGCAGCAGGCCGCGGCTTCGACTGCCCGGTAGCTTCGACGCACGGACGCTTCTAGGCGTTCCACAAGGGAAGCCCCACCTTCCCTAGGATGGAATCTGAAACCGGGCACCGGAAGGACCGCCCCGGATTAAGGAGCCACCATGACGCACGCCATCGTTGCACAGCAGCCCGGAGGACCTGAGGTCCTTGAGTACGCATCTGTGGAAATACCGAAGCCTGGCCCCGGCCAGCTGTTGATCAAGGTCGCAGCTGCCGGGGTCAACTTCATTGAGACCTACCAACGCAGCGGCGCCTATAAAGTGGACTACCCCTTTACCCCGGGTGCGGAGGCCGCCGGTACGGTGGAGGCCGTTGGCGATGGGGTGGAGGAATTCTCCATTGGTGACCGCATTGCCACCGCGGAGGGGTCCAGAACCTACGCGGAGTACGCCATCGTGGAGGCGAGCAAGGCACTTCCGGTACCTGACGGCGTCGACGATCACACGGCAGCAGCCCTGCCGCTGCAGGGCATCACCGCGCACTACCTGATGAACTCATCGTTCCGTGTAGAGCCGGGCCACACCGTTCTGCTTCACGCCGGCGCAGGTGGCGTTGGCCTGCTGTTGACGCAACTCCTGAAGGCCCGCGGAGCCCGCGTCATCACCACCGTCTCCTCGGACGAAAAAGCGGAGCTGTCCTCACTGGCCGGCGCCGATGAAGTGCTCCGTTACGAGGGCTTCGCTGACAAGGTCCGCGAACTCACCGATGGCCAGGGCGTCAACGTGGTGTACGACGGAGTCGGCAAGGACACGTTCGACGACTCCCTGAAGAGCCTGCGGATCCGAGGCGCCATGGTGCTCTTCGGCGCAGCCTCCGGCCCGGTACCGCCATTTGATCCCCAGCGATTGAACGCCGCGGGTTCGCTAACGCTCACTAGGCCCACCATGGCGCACTTCGTCCAGAATGCCCAGGAACGCCGGTGGCGCTCAGCGGAAATTTTCGACGCCGCTGCCAACGGCACCCTCGCAGTCAGGGTGGGCGCTACGTACCCACTGGCAGAGGCAGCCCAGGCACACAGGGACCTTGAAGGCCGCCGCACCACCGGCAAAGTGCTCTTGGTGCCCTGACTGCCATGCCCGGCTCCCTAACAATTGGTTATCTACAGGCGAACAGCAGTACAACACCATGTGACGTGCAGGAAACGTCTGACACCTGTTGTTCACCTTCCTGCGAAAAGCTGTGCCCGTGAGTACAGAACATCCCGTGGGAGCCGGGCAGACGCCTGCCTTGACCACTTACCGCCCCCAGTTCCCGGGCGGCACCGCAGCACCCGCCGGGCGGACCCTCGTGGACATCCTGGAAGAGACCACTGAGTCCTTCCCCGAGGCCTCGGCGCTGGATGACGGCCATAAGTCTTTGAGCTATACCGAGCTGCTGAAGGCAGTCAAGGCTTTCGCCGCACGGTTGAACACTTTAGGGCTTGGACGGGGAGACAAGATCGGCGTCCGGATCCCCTCCGGAACCAATGAACTCTACATCGCCATCTTGGGAATCCTGATGGCCGGCGCCGCCTACGTTCCCGTGGATGCCGACGACCCCGATGAGCGTGCCCGCCTGGTGTTCGGAGAGGCCAAGGTGGGGGCAGTCATCGCCGCCGGCTTGGAGATCCAGCTATCCGGAAGGGCACAGGAGCCTGTTTCCACAGCGACCAAGCCCGGGCTGGACGACGATTCCTGGATTATCTTCACCTCCGGATCTACCGGCACTCCCAAGGGCGTGGCCGTTAAGCACCGTTCCTCGGCCGCGTTCGTCGATGCCGAGGCCCGGATCTTCCTCCAGGCTGAACCCATTGGACCCCAGGACCGGGTGCTTGCCGGACTGTCCGTAGCCTTCGATGCCTCGTGCGAAGAGATGTGGTTGGCGTGGCGTCACGGAGCTTGCCTGGTACCCGCACCACGAGCCCTGGTTCGGACCGGCATGGATCTGGGGCCGTGGCTCATCAACCATGGGATCACCATCGTGTCCACGGTGCCCACCCTTGCGGCTCTGTGGCCGGCTGAAGCGCTGGAAAACGTCCGACTCCTCATCTTCGGCGGCGAAGCGTGCCCGCCCGAGCTGGCCGAACGCCTCGCCGTGGACGGCCGCGAGGTCTGGAACACCTACGGCCCAACTGAGGCGACTGTCGTTGCCTGCGCTGCTCCCCTTGGCGGACCTGGCCCCGTGCGGATCGGCTTGCCCCTGGATGGTTGGGACCTCGCCGTCGTCGATCCGCAGGGCGTTCCGGTGGCTGAAGGCGAGATCGGGGAACTGATCATCGGCGGCGTGGGACTGGCCCGCTACCTCGATCCCGCCAAGGACGCAGAGAAGTACGCTCCCATGACCTCGCTGGGATGGGACCGCGCTTACCGCTCCGGTGACCTGGTGCGTTTCGAAGCGGAAGGCTTGATCTTCATGGGCCGGGGCGATGAACAGGTCAAGCTAGGCGGGCGACGGATCGAACTGGGCGAAGTAGATGCAGCGCTTCAGTCCTTGCCTGGCGTTGCCGGTGCCGCTGCGGCCGTGCAGACTACGGCGGCCGGTAATCAGATCCTTGTTGGATACCTGGCCCCCGCTGACGGTCATGAAGTGTCCATGGACGAGGCACGCCGGCTTCTGGGCGAGAGCCTCCCTGCCGCGTTGATCCCGTTGCTGACCGTGGTGGATTCGCTCCCCACCAAGACCAGCGGCAAAGTTGACCGCCACGCACTCCCCTGGCCACTTGCAGGAGCGGGCGCCACCGAGGCCGGCAACGCGCCGCTGAACCTTCCAGATGACGCACGCTGGGTTGTAGAGCAGTGGGAGGCGGTACTGGACACCCCGGTCAGCTCGCTCGACGCTGACTTCTTCTCCTACGGGGGCGGATCCCTGGCGGCGGCCCAACTCGTTTCCGCCCTTCGCGTCCGCTACCCCACCATCACCGTGGCTGATATCTATGCCACGCCGCGCGTCGGCGCGCTGATCGAGGCCGCACGGCAATCACTTCCCGACGGCGGCCTGCCGGGGCCTGCTGCTGAGCGCACCGTCCGCCCTACTGCGTTGAAGTCGCAAATATTCCAGGTGCTGATGGGCGTGCCATTGCACGTCCTGGTGGGCATGCGGTGGCTGACCTACCTGATGGCTGCAAACAAGCTGCTGGCGGACTTTGTCGGCTTTGCTGCAGCACCCGTGGTGTCCTGGTGGTGGATCGCAGTATCCTGGCTCATCTTTGTCAGCCCCTTGGGGCGGATGACAATCTCAGTGGTTGCAGCCAAGGTGCTGCTTGGCAAGATCCAGCCCGGCACCTATCCGCGTTCCGGGAAGACTCACCTGCGGCTCTGGCTCACCGAGCAAATTCAAGACCTTTCCGGTGCCATAGGCCTGGCCAGTGCTCCCTTCGTCCCCTACTACGCACGCGCTCTTGGTGCCAAGATCGGCAAGGACGTCCACCTGCACTCTTTGCCCCCGGTCACCGGCCTGTTGTCTTTGGGCAGCGGAGCCAACATTGAGCCCGAAGTGGACCTTTCCGGCTGGTGGGTGGACGGGGATTCCGTCCACATCGGACAAATCCATGTGGGAGCTGGTGCCGTTGTGGGAGCACGAAGCACCCTGATGCCCGGAGCGACCATTGGGGCCGGTGCCCACGTCGATGCTGGATCGGCCGTGCTGGGCAAAGTGAAAGCCGGACATCTCGTGGCCGGGTCTCCGGCCGAACGCCGTGGCAAGGCCAAGCACGAGTGGCCGGAAACCGTCAGCCGGCGGTCCGTGGTTGACCGGTTCTGGTTGATCGCCTTCGCCAGCGCTTCGGCTTTGCTGGCACTGATCCCCTACATCTCGGCGTTCGCCGGCGCACTGGTGATCTTGGCCTTTATCCAAGGCCAAGAATCGCTGCAAACAGCACTTCCACAGATTGCCCTGGCCGTCCCGCTGGCCGCCCTGGTGTGGTTCTTCGGCAGCCTGGTTCTCATCCTGGTAGTTGCCCGGCTCCTGGGCTTGGGCCTACAAGAGGGCTACTACCGGGTCCGCAGCCGCGTTGGCTGGCAGGTTTGGGCCACGGAACGCCTTCTGGACATGGCCCGGGACCTCCTCTTCCCGGTCTACGCCAGCCTTTTCACACCGATGTGGCTGCGCCTCCTCGGGGCCAAAGTTGGGAAAAACGTGGAAGCCTCCACGGTGCTGCTTGTTCCGAAAATGACCACCATCGGCGACGGCGCCTTCCTGGCTGACGACACCATGGTGGCCTCCTACGAGCTCGGTGGAGGCTGGATGAAGATTGCTCCAGCCAAAATAGGGAAACGCTCCTTCCTTGGCAACTCGGGCATGACCGCGGCGGGACGAAACGTGCCCAAGAACTCCCTTGTTGCGGTTCTGTCCGCCACCCCGGCCAAAGCAAAGTCAGGCACCTCCTGGCTGGGCAGCCCGCCCGTCAGGCTGCGCCGCACCGCGGTGGCCGCTGACCAAACCCGCACGTTCCAGCCTCGCCGCAGGCTCAAGATTGCGCGGGCCTTGTGGGAACTGTGCCGTTTGGTGCCTGTCATCCTGACGGTCGCCATCGCCCTCAGTGTCATGCTGGTGCTGGACTGGATAGCGAGCGGATGGGGCTACTGGCTGGCAGCCGTCCTTGGTGGTGTGGTGATGCTGGCAGCAGGGGCCGTAGCTGCACTGAGTTCGATCGTGGCCAAATGGGTTCTGGTGGGGACCATCCGGGCCGGCGAGCACCCGTTGTGGAGCTCCTTCATTTGGCGCAACGAGGTGGTGGATACTTTCATCGAGATGGTGAGCGCCCCGTGGTTTGCGCGCTCTGCTGCAGGAACTCCTGCCTTGGTGTGGTGGTTGCGCGGACTTGGCGCGAAAATCGGCCGCGGCACCTGGTGCGAAAGTTACTGGCTCCCCGAAGCCGACCTCGTGACCCTCGGTGAGAATTCAACCGTCAACCGTGGTTGCGTGGTCCAAACACACCTCTTCCACGACCGTGTCATGAGCCTTGACACCGTCACGCTCGGTAACGGAGCCACCATGGGTCCGCATGGCGTCATCCTCCCCGCGGCCAGTATCGGCAACGGCGGAACCGTTGGCCCGGCGTCGTTGGTCATGCGCGGCGAAACCGTCCCGGCCGGTTCGTATTGGATGGGCAACCCGGTGAGCCCCTGGGTGGGTCCGTCGGCACAAGCGCCGCGCCTGAAGTAGATTGGACGGATATGGCCGCACCAATCACCACTCCCACGACCGAAGCCGACCCCTACGCCTTGAACCACGGCAGCAGCGCCTACCGCGTGGACAGGTACGAGTTGGACCTCGATGTCAGGCTGGGCAGCAACAAGCTGATCGGCAAGGCGGTCCTGCGTTGCACAGCCTTGGAAGCTACGCCGCAGATTGTTCTTGACCTGGTGGGCCTGCGGGCCAGCAAGGTTCAGCTGGACGGCAAGAAGCTGCAGAAGTTCAGCCACCGGGCCGAACACCTGGTGCTTAACCCCGCGTCACCGCTCAAGGCGGGCCAGCAGTTCTCCCTCGAGATCCGCTACGACGGCAATCCGCAGCCGCGCCGCGGCCTCTGGGGCGATGTGGGTTGGGAGGAACTCAACGACGGCGTCCTGGTGGCCGGACAGCCCAACGGCGCGGCGTCCTGGTTCCCCTGCAATGATCATCCGCGCTACAAATCAAGCTTCTTCATCTCCGTGACCACTGACGACAACTACCGTCCCGTGTGCAACGGCAGGCTGATCTCCCACTCGCGCAAGTCGAGCAGGGAAACCTGGGTCTACGAGCAGGCTGAGCCCATGGCGACGTACCTGGCCACAGTGCAGATCGGGCGCTACGCCAAGGTTCCGCTGCACGTGGACGACACCCATCACAGGGTGCCGCAGTTCGTCGCAGTCACGCCCGAGTTGGCCGTGGATGCTCTTCAAGGCCTGCGGCGCCAGCCGGACATGATGCGCACCTTTGAGGATTGCTTCGGGCCGTACCCATTCGCCGACTACACCTCAGTGGTGACCGAGGACGAACTGGAAATTCCCCTCGAAGCCCAAACCGTCTCCATCTTCGGCCGAAACCATATGCGTGATACCTGGGATGCCCAGCGTCTGATCGCCCACGAGCTTTCCCACCAGTGGTTTGGTAATTCCCTCACGGTCACCAGCTGGAAGGATATCTGGCTACACGAGGGCTTCGCCTGCTACGCAGAGTGGTTGTGGTCAGAAGAATCCCGCACCATGACGGTGTCCGCGCGGGCAACGGCCGCGTGGAAGAGGCTTAGCGCCGGTCCCCAGGATCTGCTGGTAGGCGATCCCGGTCCCGAGCTGATGTTCGATGACCGCGTCTACAAGCGGGGTGCCCTAGCCGTTCACGCTGTGCGGATGGCAGCCGGGGACGAGGCGTTCTTTGGTTTCCTTCGGCACTGGACTGCCTTGAACAGGCACGGTTCAGTATCAACAGAATCCTTTGTAGTAGCTGCAGATTCGTTCATACCGGGTTTCGATGCTGCCTCGATTCTTCGGCCGTGGCTCTACCAGTCCGCGCTGCCCGCGCTTCCGTAATCCTCAGCCGATAGCCAGGGCTGCGACGAGCCCGTCAGGAATTTCAGCGCCCGTAATGTCCCGCAGGCCAGGACGGTCCAGCACATCCAGCTCCGCGGGATTGTGCCTCAAACCTTCACCGGTCATTTTCAGCCAGGCTTCTTTGCGCGCCCACAGCCGGGCGCGTTGGCTGGATCGATCCCGGGGCGGGGTGGACGCTAGAAAGTTTCTCTCGTTTACGGTCAATGCGACATCGTCAAAACCTTCGAACGCTGCTTGGCCGACCACTTCAAGGTCCACTCCCAGCCGGAGGCCATCCGCTGGATGTACGACGCCGGCCAGCAGCACCCAGCCCGACGCCCGGGACGCGCTCAGCACCAAAGGTGCCGGACCGCCGTCGAGCATGAACCCAGGGCGACCGTGGTCCTGGCGGGGGCCGCACTGCGGGCAGTGATACTCCGGAACGAGGCGGGTGGGATCGACATCGAGCAGCGAAGTGGCGAAGTGCCACAGCGCGATCCGACCAGCAATGAACGCATCCCTATCCTCAGGTTTGGCCAAGCTGTCGGCACGCTCGAGGGCGGGCAGGCCGAGTTGTTGAATCGGACCGCCTGCGCCGGGCACGTCACTGAGCTTCCGCAGCTCAAGCACCGGACTATTCATCACTACCACTCTCACAGCTATGTCCTTAGCCAAATGTTCAAGCAGGTATGAGTCGTTATTTGCTTTCACCCGGCCAAACAAGGGCCTTTTTTGCGCAGTCGCACCAGTCGCTTTAGGGGCTTCTGCCGTTTACTTGACGAGCCGGGCCGTTCGGCGGTGTTCAGCTACGCACAATGTTTCGATGCATCGTGGTGAGAGAACCTGGAAAGAACATGCTTGACCAGGCCTGCGTCCCAAGCTCATCCCGAGCTTCATGTCGAATACTATCTGCAGAATTAGCACAAAACGGAGCTAACGCCAGGGCCTCACCGGCTTTGGCCGTCGCCGCGAGCGTGGCATTGCTATAAGTGCTTGGACATCGTGCTCAAGGTCAGTCTTGCCACGCTCTTGTTTCCATGTGTCGACCACACTCTGCCATTCTTGCCGCATCTCAGACTCCGCGACTTGACTGACGGCAGCAATGGCATCCCGCTCCCGCAGAACTTCGAACCGGAGTTCTTCGATTTCTGACGTAACCTTCCTCAGCTCTTCAAGGCGGGCCACCAGGGATTACTCAGTGGCCCCGACGCGTTGCTCCAACTTGCCGAGTTGCTCATTCCGCTCCTCGACCTCCCTATCAAGTAGAAGCGCAAGGGGTCGTACGGTCAGTTCCTCGGATGTACGGGCTATCCGTTATGTGATGGAACGAGGAAACCCGCAAAGGTGACTGGATGACGACGGTGCCGGTGCGGGTCTCGCATGTCATAGAAGGAAATTGATTGGGCTCGGCTGAGCCGTTCGCATGCGGAACCACCCTGCTGGGTACAGTTCTGGTATGGCTACCATTTCCCGTACCGTCCAGTGGACCCTGCTCACCAGTGTCAATGAAGCTCTTGCTATCCTTCCGCCGGCTGTTGAGCAAGCCCAGTTCGCTGTCACTTCCCTGAGCCCGTCCGAAATTGCTGTTGACGTTCCACGGTCGCTCCGGAATAACCAGTGGGCCGCCAAAATTAACGGCACCATTACTGCCGAGGCGGACAAGACTCATATCGAATGGCGAGTCGACGGGCTGGGCAACAAGCATTACAAGCACCTCATTAAGATCTCAGAGGGGCTCCCTGAAGGGCTCCTGGATGACCATGGAATCCAGGAAGCAGCGAGCAAAGTCGCTCTTCGTATCTTCGGCCGAAAGGAAATCGCCCACCTGGCCAACGTTTTGGATCGCAACGAAACTGTCAACGCCATCGGGGTTGGACGGTTCGAGAACAAAGCAGGCATAGCAGCCGCTACGAACCATCGACTGCTCTTTCTTGAAAAGAGCATCGGCTCCGAAGATCTCACGTCATTCTCCTTGGGAGCAATCCAGGCGATAGACCTGAAGAAAGCACTGGGCGGTGAAACCCTGACCATTAATCACTCCGGAACCAAGGCATCAATCACCACCCTCGGCCATGGACAGGGAGACTCCCTGATTCGCGCGATCCGGGCAACCCAAAATGCCCCCAAACACCAGCAAGCCTCAGCGGCACCGGCCATTGACGTCATCGGACAACTCGAACGCCTTGCCGAGCTGCATACCAAGGGGATTCTGACGGACGCCGAGTTCCAAGCCCAGAAGGAACGCCTGCTTTCCTCGTAAGTGCGCGCTGAGAGCGTGGGTGCCAGGCGCTTGACGTCACGCTCAATAGTAAGGTTTGAAGTCGCGGGAAGATCAACCGACGCTGCCGGAGAACCGAACGACGCAGATTTTATGGAGAGCCGACGTGAACGACATGCTTGGAGAGCAATGGTCACGATGAGCGACTACACAGTATGCCCAAGATGCGAGCAGGGGCGCGTCGAAACTTACCGTGTAAGGAAGACCGGTGACCTCTTTCAACTGTGCGACGAGTGCGATGCGGTTTGGTCCCCGGGCATCGAACCCAACCTGACGCAGTTCGGTACCTTCGACACGTTCATGCTTGTGCGTGGATTGTCGGACGTGTGGGACGAAATCGATGAAGTGGTCGAGACGTAATCACTGCAAACAACCACCGACTCTGGCAGCGTGGCATACAGTGATCCCGTGCCTGATCTTGAATCTCTTGCCACCGATGTTCCGGTTGCGCCTTCCAGTCAGGTCAGAGCAACGTTGGCACCAGTACAAGAGGGGAATGTGGTCAGCGTGGAAATCTCTGAATCGAAGACACCTTGGTGGTGGGACTGGGATCCCAGCGTCGCGCCATACGCGGTGTTGCTCCTGTTGCTGGCCCAGAGCCGCATTAGCGCAGATGAATTTGAAACTCTGTTCCTTCCTCTCTACAAGAGCGACTCGACCAAGTGGCCCGAAGAAATCTACAGGGTTCTTGATCAGCTTTTCTACGCGGTCGATGACTACAACCGGGATCCGATTCTTCGCGACAACGACGTCGATGCGAACCAGCTAAGAAGCAGAGCAGCGCTGGCGTTCGCCGAACTCAGGAAACTGGCGACGAAATGAACTCCTACGACGCCAGACTTGTGGCCGGTGTGCCCAAGGCGATCCAGGACTTTGAAGATGGTCGGATCGCAAGCATGCCGTCACACGATAATCTGCGTCAAGCACCTCATTGGGAGACCTACATTGTCACCAGATGGTGCGCGCACCCTCGCCTCATCCCTGGACATGCACGCACGACATACTCAGCGACCTGGAGGCCAATGTTGGCCAGAAGGTCGGAGTGGCTGCCGCCAACGAAATTCGAAGGGAACGCCAAGTCCTGCCAGGGGCGCGTGGGGGTATCTTGTGGGTGTGCCTGGCACGTGTGGACGAGGACCCTGTATTCGTCCCGCACTGATCAGCCCTTTGGCCAGCGACGAGGACCTGAGGATCGAAGCAGCAAAGATCGTCGCTGATCTGCCGTCCATAGAACTGGTCGAGCTCTACTACAGCCAGGAGCCCTACGGAGAGATGAGCAGAATATTCGTTGATGAAGCATTCGAGCTGCTTGGAACTGATGACGTCTGAACGGCACCCGCCGCTGGCACAGTGTCAGTGAGGTTTTCAGCGACAAAGGAAACGAGTTCCTTTTTTACGCTGCCCCATGAGTGTCGGGGAGGCTCGGCTAACGCTCTCTCGGTCACGCTGTGCCCGCAGCTTCGTAGAAACTACCCCGGAGCACGGCGTCCCCGGGGTAACTCTTGAATTGGTCCGGAAACAGTTATCCCTCGCACTCCACGCAGTACGCATGGCCGTCCTTCTCACGGGCCATCTGGGAGCGGTGCCGGACCAGGAAGCACGAGAAGCAGGTGAACTCATCGGCCGCGGGCGGAATCACCTGGACGATCAACTCTTCGGCGATAATCTCGCCACCGGGGCCTTCTTGATCTAGGCCGTCCGCTTGGTCAAGCTCCAGTACGACACTGCGGGCGTCAGGCGCATTGGCCGACTTCAGGGCATCGAGCGAGCTCTCCTGGGATTCCTTGACGTCAGACCGGACCTCGTCGTAATCAGCTGCCACTATGTTCGTTTTCTCCTCTACCTTTGGGATCTTCGACTGCAACCTACACCATCGCTTGAAAATTCCTAGAGGTAGGCGGCCCTGAAGTCGCATCACCACCACAAAGCCCAACCTGCACTAGATTCGCCGTATGACATCATTCACCGACGCCCGCGCTGTTACCGATGAAGCAGAGAATTCCGCAGTCAGCAGGGTCCTGAGCGCATTCGACAGCTTCCGCGAATGGGAAGCCACGTTGAGCGGATATGACGCCCAGACAACCAAGCATTTTTACTAACAGGGGTGGGTCATGCCTAGGCCAAGGATGTGGTCAGCTAAGGGAAAGGCGGCCTGCGGGCCAATCAACACGCCCTTTCCCTCTAGAACGCTTTGGCCCCTGCAAAGCTGTCGCCTGACGCTGACACGTCCCGTACGGGACACAAATGTTCCCCGCAGTCAGGATCACACTGCGGGGAACACTTGTCGGCGGGTTAACTCAGCTGGGCTATTTCACCGAGGTCAGGTAGTTGGCCAGCGTAGGCGTGATGCGGGTGCCTGAGTTGGAGCTACCACCGTTGGTGTGGATCGCCACGATGGTGTTGGAGCTGTTATAGACAGGGGCGCCACTTTGTCCGCCGTAGGTGTCCATCTTGTAAAAGACCTTCTCAGTGGTGGTGCTCTCAATGGGTCCGGTCATGGTCCACATGGTGCCAAAGGCCTTATCCCCCGGGTATCCCCGCACTGTGGTGCTGGTGCCGTTCAGGCTCGCGGTGGTACCGGTGTAGTTGAGCCAGCCGGTGGTGTTGCCGATAGTGCAGTCGAGCTTGATGACGCCCCAGTCGGCGTTGGTGTTCGCCGAGTCGATCCAGCGCTGGTCCGTGAAGATCTCCGTTGCACCGCATGTGCCGTAGGGGTCGGTTGAACCATTACGGCCTGGGGCAACTTTGACGCCCCAGGAGTAGTCGGCCTCGGAGCCGGTGCCGCCCTCATGGACACAGTGTCCAGCCGTCAGCACGGTGTCATCGGAGATCAGCGCGCCGGAGCAGATGTAGCCGCCGTTGAACTCAATCTGCACGATGGAGCGATTGGGGGCTGCCGTGGTGTTGGTGATTCTTACCCGGCCATCGGCGCCGATGACTGAGTCCGTGGAAGCGCCGCCATTCTTGGTGGGTGCGGCAATGGTGTACTTGTCGGCCAGAGGGGATGCGGCTGAGCCCGACGTCTTCGTCTTGTCCACCGTGTGCCCTACGGGCTGAACCTCGGCAGCGGTTACTTGGGGCGTCGACCCTGACGCCACTGCAGCTCCACCAAACGAGGACGTCAGGACCATTACTGCTGCCCCGACAAGCAAAGCAACGTTCTGCTTCTTCATGGGTACCTTTCAAAGGACGGCTCTTATGGAACCGTGCGAGGGATGTGATACACATGTTTCACATGTGCATGACAAAACTGTCATACACGCATGAATAGTCTGTCAAGATGCTGGGAGTTCAATCTCGATAAAAGAAAATCCCCGGAACCATATGGTTCCGGGGATGATCAATCGCGAGCAATATCAGCGCTGCACAGCTCCGAAGCGCTCGGCTGCAACAGCAACGGCTGCAGCGCGGGCTTCGGATGCCTCATCCGCAGTCAGAGTACGGTCATCGGCGCGGAAACGCAGGCCAAAGGCGAGCGACTTCTTGCCCTCCTCAATGCCGGGACCCGCGTAGACATCGAACAGCGCAACGTCTTCGAGGAGCTGGCCTGCGCCTTCACGCAGCGCTGCCAGAACCTGGTCTGCCGGCGCGTCCTGCGGGACAACCAAGGCGACGTCCTGCGTCGCAACAGGGAATCCGGAGATGTGCTTGGCCACGATCACGTCAGCAGCAGCTTCGAACAACGCTTCCACATTCACCTCAAGCGCCACGGAGCGGGCAGGCATGTCGTGCGCAGCCAGCAACTTCGGGTGGAGCTCGCCGGCGTAGCCCACTACGTCGCCGTTGCGCAGCGAGAGCTGAGCGGCGCGGCCAGGGTGGAACGCTTGGTGGCTGCCCTGGCTGATCACCAGTTCAACACCCAAAACGTCACCCATGAGACGGGCGACGTCCAGTGCGTCGGCCCAATCCCACGCCCGAGGCGTGTGCGTCGCAGCGGCCGGTGAATCATGTCCGGTCAGGATAGCGGCGATGTGCAATGGCTGGTGCGGGACGCCGTCGTACAGTGCATCCAGAACCTCATCGGAAGGCTTGACGCCCAGCGGCGGGATGGAATCCGTGCCCAGGGTTTCGCCCGGGAGGAACACCAAACCTGCCTCGTACACAGCCAAATCGCGGAAACCACGTGAGTGGTTGCGGCGGGCAACCTCTATAAGGCCCGGCAGGATGGACGTCCGGAGGTATCCCTGTTCCTCGCTAATGGGGTTCGCCAGCTTGAGGGCCGGCCGGGCTTCACCTTCAGCTGGAACGCCAAAGGTGTCGTTGGCGGCCTTGGAGACAAACGGGTAGGACAACACCTCTGTGAGTCCTGCATCAGCCAAAGCCTGGACTACCCGGCGCTTTTGCTGCTGGCTGCGGCTCAAACCACGGCCCGGAGGCGCCACCGGAAGCGTTGAAGGGATGTTGTCGTAGCCCACCAGCCGGGCGATTTCCTCGGAGAGGTCTTCCTTGGTTTCGAGGTCATTGCGCCAGCTCGGAGCGGTCACAACGTAACCCGACGACGTCTTCTCCACAGTTGCACCCAGGTCCACCAAGGATGTGGTGATCTGCTCTTCGGTGAAATCGATGCCGATCCGGGCGGCGGCGAACTCGGCGGGCAGTTCAATGGTGACAGCCTCAGGAGGGGTTCCGACGTCGGTCCCGGCCTCGTCTGCCGTACCCCCGGCAAGTTCCACCAAGAGGTCAACGACGCGCTGCGCAGCGATGTTGGCAACGTGCCAATCAACACCGCGCTCGAAGCGCTTGGAAGCTTCGGACGGCAGCTTGTGCCGGCGACGGGACCGGGCGATGGAGACCTCATCGAAGTGCGCGGCTTCCACCAGGATGTTCGTGGTGGAATCGGACACCTCAGTGTGGGCACCGCCCATGACGCCTGCAATGCCGATGGCGCCGGAGTCGTCAGTGATCAGGAGGTCCTCGACGTCGAGCGTGCGCTCTTTGTCATCGAGGGTGGTGATCTTCTCACCGGCCACCGCACGACGAACCACGATGTCGCCGGCAAGCTTATCGAGGTCATAGCAGTGATTCGGCTGACCAAGCTCCAGCATGACGTAGTTGGAAATATCCACCGGTAGAGAGATGGAGCGGACCCCGGCCAGGCGAAGGCGGGAGGACATCCACGGCGGTGTGGGACGGGAAGCATCCACGCCACGGACTGTTCGGGCCACGAAGCGGTCGCAGCCGGGCTTGCCGTAGATGGGCGCGTCGTCGTTGAGCTTGACGCCGTAGCCGCCCTGCAGGGAAGCCGGTGCGTTGACCTTGGACGCGGGGTCCGTGAACGACGTTCCGGTAGCGTGGGCGTACTCGCGGGCCACACCGCGGATGGAGAAGGCATACCCGCGGTCCGGGGTGACGTTGATTTCGGCTGCTTGGTCGTACAGACCCAGCAGTTCCATCGCGTCTGAGCCGATTTCCGGGTCCAGTCCGATGCGCGAGAGCACCAGGATGCCGTCGTGATCATCGCCGATACCCAGCTCACGGACGGAAGCGATCATGCCCGCGGACAGGTGACCGTAGGTCTTCCGCGCCGAGATCTGGAAGTTTCCGGGCAGAACGGCGCCCGGCAGGGTGACAACAACCTTGTCGCCCTCAACAAAGTTGTGGGCACCGCAAATGATGCCCTGCACGCCGGAAGGATCAATGCCCTCGCCGGTAAGGGTCTGCTCCTGGCCCTCGGGAACCACGCGGACCTGGCACCAGTTGATGGTCTTGCCATTGGTCTGCGGCTCCTTGACCAGGCTCAGAACCTGGCCAACCACAACGGGACCCGTCAGCTCATCCGTGGGACGGTGGACTTCTTCTTCTTCGAAACCAACCTTGACCAGGTCAGCCATGACGTCTTCGGCCGTTGCATCGGCCGGAACCTGCGCGAATTCACGCAGCCAGGAAAGTGGGATACGCACTGTTAGATCTCCATCCCGAAGTGCTCGCTGAAACGTACGTCGCCTTCGATCATGTCGCGCATATCGCCGACCTCATTGCGGAACATGAGCGTGCGCTCTATGCCCATACCGAAGGCAAAACCTGAATAGATGTCCGGATCGATGCCGGCTGCCCGGAGGACGTTGGGGTTGACCATGCCGCAGCCGCCCCACTCGATCCACCGCGGACCGCCCTTGGCACCCGGGTGCCAGATGTCGAGCTCCGCGGACGGCTCGGTGAACGGGAAGTAGTTGGGCCGCAGGCGGATGGAGGCGTCGTCGCCGAACATCTGGCGGGCGAAGTGCTCCAGCGTTCCACGGAGGTCCGCCATGCTGAGGTTCTTGTCGATCGCCAGCCCTTCGAACTGGTGGAAGACAGGCGTGTGCGTGGCATCGAGTTCATCGGTGCGGAACACCTTGCCCGGGCACAGAACATAGATGGGCACTTCGCGTTCCAGCATGGAACGAACCTGCACCGGGGACGTGTGCGTGCGCATCAGCAAGTGGGCTTCGGGTGGCTCCACGAAGAACGTGTCCTGCATTTCGCGCGCCGGGTGGTCCGGCTTGAAGTTCAGGGCATCAAAGTTGAACCACTCGGACTCCACCTCGGGGCCTTCGGCGATTTCCCAACCCATGCCAACAAAGATGTCCGAGACGCGATCCTGCAGCGTGGACAGTGGGTGCCGTGCACCGGCACGCCGACGACGCGGACCCGCCGTGACATCCACAGTTTCCTCCACCAGAATGCGGGCGTCGTTCTCGGCTTCGAGAACCTGGGTCCGGGCTGCGAGCGCCTGGTTGACCCGGCCACGGGATGAACCCATGAGCTTGCCGGCGGCAGCCTTGTGTTCCTTGGCGAGGCCACCGATTTCACGGTTGGCCAAGCTCAGCGGCGACTTCTCACCGGTGTGGGCGAGGCGGACAGCCTTGAGTTCTTCAAGGGAGGAAGCAGCCGCAATAGCAGCAATGGCGTCCTCGACGGCGGCGGTGATGGCGGCTTCATCCAGCGGATTCGGGATGGCAGCGCCTGGCAAAGTGTCAGTCATCTACTGTTCTTAGCTACGAGTAGGGAACGGCCTGGCAAGGCAGGCCTGCAAAACGAAAGGGTAGTGCTCGCCGCGGACGGCAGGCACTACCCTTCAGTCTAGTTGAACCTCACAGTCGGGATTTAACCGCCGCGAATTTGTACAGCCCATGACCCGGCGGGAACCGCTGAGGGGCAGTAGCTGTCCCAGAAATCCGGCAGCGCCTAGGCGCCGGAAGCGGGCGGTGCCGGCGGCGGCGGAGGTACCGGGCCGTCGTCGTGCGTTTGGCCCGGCGGTGGGGCGGGCTGCTGAGCCGGCGCACCCGGACTGTAACCTTGCCCTGCCCAGTCCTGCTGGGGGCGCTGGGCCGGCGGTTGGGGCTGGGACTGGTAGCCCTCCTGGCCCGGCTGGACCGGATGGCCCTGCTGTGCCTGATAACCCGGCTGGGCTGCATAACCCGGCTGTCCGTACGGAGCTGCACCGGCGAGCGCCGGTTCCTGCCGGGAAGACCTCTTGCGCAACAGGACGAACAGAAGGACAAGCGCGGCGGCAATGACAAGGACTGCCACGAGGATCCAGATGATCCACATCGGAATTCCAGCGTTGGCCTCTGCCTTGGCTTGGACCACTGACTCATTGACCGAAAGCATGTCAAACGTGGCCGTGTTGCCATCAACTGTGGCACCTTTAGCCTCCACCACTTTGCCCGGGAAAGTGAATTTCACAGACGCTTCGTCGAACATGGACTTCGCCATGGCGGATGATGAGGAGTCGCCGCTTTCACCGCCGGTCACTCCGCCCATGGAGATGACGTAGAAGTCCCCGTCCCTTTTCAGTTCGAAGGGGCTCTCGGAGCTGGATGACTCCGCCAGCTTGGCTGGGTCCAGGTTGGCAGCGGTGATCCGCTTGCCTTTGTACTTCTCATCCTCGTAATCCACCACGGTGGCACCGTCGGGGACGTCCATGCCTTGGCCCCCTGTACCGTTCGACTCCATGAATTCGTCGAAGGACTTATCTCCCAGCACGGATTTTTGGATGGCGTAGACCACCTCGTAGTCCACGCTCTTTTCATTGTTGACCTTCACGGACATGTTGATCTTGACGCAACCTGTCAATGCCAGCATGAGTGCGATCAATACACCGACGACGCCCACGGCGCGCTTCGCGTTCATTTTCCCTCTTCCCCCAATGTGAGTGCGGCACCGGCGGGTGCCCGATCAGCGTATCTCCGCCACCCGTGCCGCGCCATACACCACCGGGTTAGCATGGCTTCATGACTCCCGCGCAGCGCGTACGGCAGATCGCAAACGTCCTCAACCTCTCCACGCCGTTGGGAGTGGTGGTGGCAGCTGCGTCCCGGTGTGCCGTGTCCAGCGGCCCCCGCGGGCTTCTGATCGCTGCCGGATATCACTGGAAACTCCCACACGCCGGCGCTTTTACCCTGGGCAACGTCATCTTGTACCGGGCGCCGCAGGGCGTGGCCGGAAGCAACACAGTGCTCTTGGGCCATGAGGAACGGCACAGTACCCAGTACGCGTACTGTCTCGGCCTTCCCTTCCTGGCCCTTTACGGCATCGCCGCTGGTTGGTCCATGCTTCGAAGCGGGAATCCGGCGTCGAGGAATTTCTTTGAACGGCAGGCCGGCCTTGCAGCTGGCGGCTACGTTGACACTCACCCCCGCCGGCAGGGCAGCCCTGCGGGCCAGCGAATCGAGGCCGAAGCATGAACCGAACCATCACTGTCACGGGAACCGCGAGCGCGAAGGCTGTTCCGGATTTGGTGACCTTGACGCTCGGTGTGGAAACGCGCCGCGGCACGGCCGCTGAAGCCTATGACGACGCCGGCAAGACGGCCAACGCTGTTGCAGCCAGTTTGCGGGGTGCGGGTGTTTCCGCCGTGGATCTTCGAACGAGCGGATTGAACCTTCGCGCAGACCTTGTCTGGGCGGAGGGGCAAGGTCAGAAAGTGACAGCCTACGTGGCTTCCACCGATCTGCAGGTGGGCATCCGTTCCCAGGCGGACACTCCAGCTGCGATCGCTGCCGCTGTTGCTGCCGGCGGAGACGAGATCCGGATTAACGGGATAGAACAAGGCTTTGCAGATTCTTCTTCCGTCACTGCCCAGGCGCAGGAGGCGGCGTGGCAGGATGCTGTGGCCCGAGCCGAACAGTACGCATCGCTGGCTTCGTCCCGGCTTGGGAAGGTGGTCTCCATCTCCCAGGAGCCGCTGCACGGCGGCCCCATACCCTTGGGTGGAATGGTGAGGGCATCCTTCACTGCGGAGTCCATGCCCGTGGAAGCTGGAGAGTCCTCGGTTTCGGCGAGCATCCGGGTTGAATGGGAGCTTGTTTAGCGGATAGCCCCGGCCGAATATTTCACATCGGCCTGCGTGTGCAGGGCAGTCCTGACAATATCGGCGATTCCTTCTGCCATCGTCTCCAACGGCATGGACGGCGTTGCGCTGCCTTCCGGAAGCTGCTCCGGCAGATAGGGGACGTGGACGAATCCGCCGCGGATACCGGGCTTGGCTGCCAACGAGTGCATCAGCGCATAGAAGATGTGGTTGCACACGTAGGTGCCGGCAGATTGTGAGACTTCTCCCTTGATTCCCGCGATCTGGAGGTTTCGGAGCGCAGCTTTTATGGGCAAGCTGGAGAAGTATGCCGCAGGCCCGCCCGGGACGACCTCTTCATCAATGGGGCGCTGGCCTTTGTTGTCCGGTATCCGGGCGTCATCGCAATTGATCGCGACGCGTTCCAGGGAAATCCGTCCACGGCCTCCGGCAAGGCCAGTGCAGACCACAATGTCAGGGTTCAGACGGGCTATGGCGTCGGTGAGAACCTTTGCCGACTCGCCAAAGACGCACGGCAGCTCCACCGCTTCAACGGTGATGCCTTCCGCGGCGAGCAACTCCCTCGCCCGCCGCGCTGCCAGCCACGAAGGATTCACAGTGTCCTCAGCAAAAGGTTCGAAGCCGGTCAGCAGAATCATGGGCCAACCTTAGCAATGCGCCAGCCCCTGTGATCCGGTCATTGGTCTCAAGGCCTTGACATTCATTCGAACATACCTTCGAATAGAGTCCATGAGATGGGACGCACAAGCATTGTCACCTTCGCGTGGACCGGCGTCAGAAACCAGTGACACTCAGGCTCCGGGCCCTGCCCCGGCACTGGACGCCTTGTTGCCACTGGCCGGGCTTGTGCGTTCCATCTCAACACCCGAGTTCTCGGGCGTCACCTTCCATGAGGTCACCGCAAAGTCAGTGCTCAACAAGGTGCCAACCGGATCCAACATGCCGTTTGAGTGGACCGTTAATCCGTACCGCGGTTGCAGCCATGCCTGCGTGTACTGCTTTGCCCGCAAGAGCCACACGTACTTGGAATTCGACGCCGGCCGGGATTTCGATTCGCAAGTGGTGGTCAAAATCAACGCCGCCGAAGTTCTCCGCAAAGAACTGGCTAGACCCTCCTGGCAACGTCCGCAAGTGGCCCTGGGTACCAACACAGACCCCTACCAGCGCGCAGAAGGCCGCTACGCCCTCATGCCAGGAATCATCCGAGCCCTTGCCGATTCAGGAACACCATTCTCCATTCTGACCAAAGGCACACTGCTGGCGCGGGACATTCCGCTGCTCAAGCACGCAGCTACGCAAGTGCCTGTGGACCTGGGCATCTCTCTGGCCATGACCAACGAAGATCTGGCTGCACTGATCGAGCCCGGCACTCCTTCTCCCAGGGCGCGCTTGAAGCTCATCGCCCGCCTTCGAGACGCCGGCCTAGGATGCGGCGTTATGGCCATGCCGATTCTCCCGTGGCTCACGGACTCGGACGAAGCACTCGACTCCCTCTTCACTGAACTGACCAAGGCTGGAGCCACCGGAGTCACCGCGGGCGCTTTGTACCTCAAGCCCGGAACACGCGAGTGGTACATGCAATGGCTGGCCGCCCAGCATCCGCAACTTGTGGGTAAGTACCGGCGGCTCTATGGCCAGGGATCCTATGCCTCCAAGGAGTACCGCACCTGGCTCACAGGAAGGATCACCTTTTTCAAGGCGAAGTACGGCTTCACTGGGACGTCTGGATTCAGCCATCGGAATGCCCGCGGCGCTTCCGGTCCCACAGCGGCCCCCGCGCGAGTCAGTGCTCCCCTCCCGGGGCAACAGCCGCTCTTCTAAGCGTTTGTTCTCACGCTGGAGCGGCAACCCTGTCCAGCAAGGCCCGGACTATGGGCAGGTCCGCCGGTATCCACGGAAGACCGAGTAGTTGGTCACTGTCAGCCAACGACACCCAGCGCAGTTCATCGTGATCTTCCAGGGGCCGCGGCTCCCCCGCTGTCAGTTCGGCAAACCACACCCGCATGGCAGCGCGCTCGTTGAGCGTCCACCCGACGATGTTGCCGGACTCCAGCTCCGGTCCCAGGTTCACTTGAACTCCCAGTTCTTCGGCGAGCTCCCGGTGCAGGGCATCCTCCGCTGTTTCTCCGGTTTCCACCTTGCCACCCGGAAATTCCCACATCCCTGCAAACTGGGGTGGTGCCGTGCGGCGTGCGGCCAGCAGGCGGGTCGGGGCCTCCAGGGAGTCGACGACGGCGGCGCCCACGACATTTATCAATCCAGTCACCGCAACAGTCTATGGTGGTCCGGACCATGGGCATCGTCACAAACCGGCCCCAAGTCACTGGCCCGGGACTAAACTTGTTATCGGATTTTTCTCCGCATTCCCCAGCCCACAAGGCACCCTCAAGAAGCAGGCTTATGACTACCACCGTGTCCCCGTCCGCCACCGCCAAAGCAGCAAGGAACCACCTTGGCCTGGCAATCCTGGCCCTGGCCATGGGCGGATTCGCCATCGGAACCACCGAGTTCGCCATGATGGGCCTGTTGAAGGAGATCGAGGAAGGGCTGGGCATCAGCACCCCCGAGGCCGGCAACCTCATCTCGGCTTACGCCCTGGGTGTGGTCATTGGCGCTCCCGTCTTCGCAGCGTTCGGGGCAAAGCTCCCCCGAAAGCACCTTGCCCTGGGGCTCATGCTGTTCCTGTCCGTGGCGAACCTGACGTCTTTCATCGCACCCGACTACGGCTTCATGCTGCTCTCGCGCTTTGCTTCGGGCCTTCCCCACGGAGCCTTCTTCGGAGTGGCAGCCGTCATCGCTGCCGGCCTCGTCGCCCCTACCAAGAGGGGATGGGCAATCTCCATGGTGATGGCAGGACTCACGGTCTCCAACGTCATCGGCGTCCCTGTGGCCACGTGGGTGGGTCAGACCTTCGGCTGGCGGCTGCTCTTTGTCATTGTCGGCGCAATCGGACTCTTGACCGTTGCCATGGTGTGGAAGTTCGTCCCCTTCGAAGCAGCCCACCCGGAGGCGAGCATTCGGCGCGAGCTCGGAGCACTCAAGCGGCTTCAGGTTTGGCTGGCATTGCTGATCGGCGTCATTGGATTTGGCGGCTTCTTTGCCGTGTACACATACATCGCACACACCATGACATCCGTGGCTGGAATACCCGAAAACCTGATCCCCGCCGTCGTGGCCCTCTACGGACTAGGCATGGTGGTGGGCAATATCTTTGGCGGACGCCTTGCCGACAAGTCCGTGATGGGCACCATTTACTGGGTCATGCCGGGAATCGCCGTAGCGCTGGTGGTTTACGCCATCGCTGCGCACTGGGCTTGGGCCGCTTTCATCATGGCGTTCGTAGTGGGCGGCATCGGCTCCATGCTGACCCCTGCCCTGCAGACCCGACTCCTGGACGCTGCACCTGGCGCGGCATCGTTGGCATCCTCTCTGAATCACTCAGCCCTTAACATCGCCAATGCTCTCGGCGCGTTCCTTGGCGGAACTGTTATTGCCTGGGGTTGGGGCTACGTTGCTCCGGCGTTGGTGGGCGCTGTGCTGGCCATCCTCGGCCTTGGAGTAGCTTTGCTCAGCGGCCTGCTGGAGCGCAGAAAGCCTCTGGTCACGTCCCCGCCTACAGACGCCGCGGAACCGACGCGCCCCTGATCAGGCGCCACGGAACCGACGCGCCGCCCAACACCTAGCGACGAGACAAAGCGCAGGAACAAAAAGATGGGCTCCGCCGTAGCGGAGCCCATCTTTTGCGTTAAATCTACGTGGTCAAAGCCTAGAGCTGTTTACACATTCCCCGCCCTGGCGCTCTGCTGGGAACGCGCACTGGCGTAAAGGCACACGGTGGCGGCCGTGCCCAAGTTCAAGCTTTCAGCTGCCCCGTAGACGGGTACGGCCACCCGGTGATCAGCCAGTGCGAGCTCGGCGTCCGACAACCCCTGTGCCTCGTTACCGAAAAGCCATGCCGTAGGAGACTCGAGGGCATAGTCCGAAGCTACGGAATCATTCCCGAGTCTCCGCGCCGCATTCTCGTCCTGCAGCTGGTCCAGGTTGACGGATCCATAGCCATCAGCGGCCAGAATGCCGATCCCGCGCTCCCGGCACTGCGCTACGAGCTGGTCAACATCGGCGCCGAGTACAACCGGCAGGTGGAAGAGGGAACCCGCAGTAGAGCGGACAGCTTTGGGGTTGTAGATGTCCACGCTCGAGCCGGTGAGGACAACAGCATCGGCGCCGGCAGCATCGGCCGCGCGCAGCACAGTTCCGGCGTTGCCGGGGTCGCGCACCTGGCACATCACCGCGATCAGGCGGGGACCGGCGTCGAGTACCGACTCAAGGCTGACATCCACGAAGCTGCACACGGCAACAATGCCCTGGGGGTTTACAGTGTCAGCCATGGCCGCAAGGACTTCGTCACTGGCAAGCCGGAGCAGGGTTCCCTGTGCGAGGTCGGCAAGCTCAGGAAGGCGCTCCAAGCACGCTTCACTGGCAAAAACTTCATGCACGACGGCGGGACCTCCGGCCGCGGTGCGCTCACGGTGCAAGGTCAACGCCTCACGCACCGCTTGCGGTCCTTCTGCAAGGAAACGACCGCGCTTTAAACGGGCCGGGCGCCCGGCAAGCTTGGCGACGTCCCTCACCCGATCAGCTCGGGGGTTGGTCATCGGAAAGTCTTGCGGGCGCCCGGTTTCGTTCATATAAAGAACTTTAGTGGCAGTTGCGACTAGTTCTTGATCTGCTGGCGGGCTTCTCCGCCTGCAGGCTCAAAGCCGGCAGCCTTTGCAGCCTCAACCGTGGAGAACCAGTATTCAGCAGCGGTGGTGTTGTACCAGGTGGAACCCGGAACGTGGTACTTCTTGGACTCAGCGTTGCCCTTGATGGCGTAGCCTTCCGGAGCCTCGTCGCCATCAGCAGCAACTGCGCCGTCGATGGCCGGCTTCTCGGAAACGACAGCCTTGACAGCGGTTGCAGTGGCAGCAGCCGGAGCAACCTTGGCAGCCTTGGGAGCAGCAGCCTTGGGAGCAGCAGCAGCGGCCGGAGCGGACGTGTCAGCCGGAAGTGCTGCCTTGGCGATGTTTACCAGAGCGGCGAAAGCGTTGGCGTCGGAGACAGCCAGCTCGGCCAGCATGCGGCGGTCAACCTCGACCTCAGCGGCCTTGAGGCCCTGGATCAGACGGTTGTAGGTGAGGCCGTTGGCGCGGGATGCAGCGTTGATGCGCTGGATCCAGAGGCGACGGAAATCGCCCTTCTTCTTGCGGCGGTCACCGTAGCTGTACACAAACGAGTGCAGCAGCTGCTCTTTGGCCTTACGGTAAAGGCGCGAACGCTGACCGCGGTAACCCTTTGCGCGTTCGAGGACAACCCTGCGCTTCTTGTGGGCGTTTACCGCCCGCTTCACACGTGCCACGTGCGTACTCCTTCAGAAATCTTTATCCCAAGCTGCTACTGCCGGAAACCCGGCCGGCCTGAGAAGGCTTTTGGTGTAGTCGGTCCCTGCCGGATGGCAGTAACCAAAGAACTTGGAACTTAGACGCCGAGCATCTTCTTGATGACCTTGGCGTCGCCCTTGAAGACGAGCTTGTCGCCGGCGAGGCGACGGGTCAGCCTGGAGGACTTGTGCTCCAGGTAGTGACGGCGGTTGGCCTGCTGACGCTTCAGCTTGCCGGTACCGGTCAGCTTGAAGCGCTTCTTAGCACCGCTGTGGGTCTTCATCTTCGGCATGGGAACCGATCTCCTTACGTATCCACGGACAAGTCCGCGATTCTATCGTGCAGCCGGCCTACGAGGGTCGGCGTGCTGGTTGCTTGCCGATGGAGGCGGAGCCTCCACGGCGTTGAACTAGTTGGTCTTGCGTGATGCTGGCTTGGGCGCAGCCTTGGGAGCTGCGGGCCGAGCTGCCGGCTTGGGAGCTGCCGGCTTGGCGACGGGCTTCGGAGCCGAAGGAACTGCGGGCTTCGGGGCGGCCGCCGGAACCACTGGCTTCGGAGCTGCTTCAGCTGGTGCAGCCTTGGCGGCGGGGGCTGCCTTCGCAGGTGCCGGTGCTGCCTTGGCGGGAGCTGCTTTGGCCGGTGCCGGCGCTGCCTTTACTGCAGGCGCCTCCACTACGGGTGCTTCTTCAACATCCGGAGCAGGTGCTTCTTCAGCAACCGGGGCCTCTTCAGCAACCGCTGCTTCCTCAGCAGCGGGAGCTTCTTCAGTAACCGATGCCTGGGCCTCGGGGGCTTCGGCCGCTTCCTGCGTGGTCTCCTCTTCGGTGACCTTGAAACCCTCGGGCAGAAGGTCAGCGAGGCTCTGAGTCATCGGAGCCTGCTCGCCCTTGGTGTCAACACGTCCGGACGCCTTGGCTTCATTCTGCGCCTTGGCTTCAGCACGCTGCGTAGCGCGGCGCGCTTCAGCCTTGGCTTCAGCCTTGTTCTTCAGGGGGCCGATCACCATGACCATGTTGCGTCCGTCAATGCGCGGGCTGGACTCGATGATGCCAACCTCAGCAACATCTTCAGCGAAGCGCTGCAGCAGGCGGATACCCATCTCGGGGCGTTGCTGCTCACGGCCGCGGAACTGGATCATGGCCTTCACTTTGTCGCCGGCACCGAGGAACCGAAGTGCGTGTCCGCGCTTGGTTTCGTAGTCGTGCTTGTCGATCTTCAGGCGGAAGCGGATTTCCTTCAGAACCGTGTTGGTCTGGTTCTTGCGGGCCTCGCGGGCCTTCACTGCGGCTTCGTACTTGTACTTACCGAAGTCCATCAACTTGCAAACAGGAGGCTTAGCCTGCGGGGCAACTTCAACGAGATCGAGATCGGACTCGGCAGCAAGACGCAGGGCGTCCTCGATGCGGACAATTCCTACCTGTTCGCCGGCAGGACCGACCAACCGCACCTCGGGGACGCGGATACGCTCATTGATTCTTGGCTCGCTAATGTTAAAGCTCCTGTGGTTGTGGTGATGTCACCGGCAAATAGAGAAGGCCCCCAATTGCTGGTGCAATCGAAGGCCTCGAAGATCGGTAGCACTTCCTCCAGGGAAGCACACGCATCCGGAGGCAGTGCCTCCAAAAGCGTCCGACCAGGTACCCGGCAACCTCTTGTCCCGAAAAGGGATCCTGTCCCCGAAGGGAGCGGCTGACGCGGGTGGGAGAGAACTCCGCTTGCAAACTGAAAACCAATTCTACAGAAACAACCCGCCAAGCGCACATTGCGTGAGGCGGGAGCATGTATTGCGCATGTTGCCTGTGAATAACGACTTCCAGTCGGTCTGTGACAAGCTTACCAGTATGAGCACTGAAGACAGCAATTCCCGTAACTCCTATAGCGAAGACGCCGCCCCCGCCGTTGATGCCGGGGTGTCCCAGCAGATCCGTGACATCGCTGAAGTTCCGGCCGTGGAAGTTATTACTACCGGCGCCGTCCACCTCATGAGTGCGGCGGCCGTCAAGGTTGGCCTGGCAGATGACCCCAATGCCGAGGACCTCAAGGACTTGGACGAGGCCCGCAAGCTGATCACCGCCCTCGCCGGCCTGGTGTCGGCAGCCGCCCCGGAGATCGGTTCACAGCACGCAGGTCCGTTGCGCGATGGCCTGCGCTCACTGCAACTGGCCTTCCGGGAAGCGTCACTCATTCCCGACGCACCGGGCAAGGGCCCGGGCGAAAAGTTCACCGGACCGGTGAACTAGCACCAACTACGGCAAGAAACTACGACGGCGGGTCGACCAGGTGGTCGACCCGCCGTCGTCGTCAGGTGAGCTTTTCAGACCCGTGCTGCCCGGCGACGCATGGACGTCAGGACGAGTCCCGCCGCACACAGGACGACGCCGGCGATTCCCACGGCCGCGAACCCGCCGGACGGTCCAACGGTGTCGATGAAGACTCCGGCCAGAGGTGCGCCGAGCGCGACTCCTGCGGTCAGCGCGGAGCCGTACCAGCCCATGGCTTCACCCCGGCGCTCTTCCTCAACGAGGTCAGCCACCTTCTCGGAAGAGGCAGACAAGACCGGGGCGCACAACAGGCCAGGCAGGAGCGAGAGGAACGCCAGAGTCCAGGTGTCCTGGGCAAATCCCATCGGAATAGTAAATGCGGCCATGCCCAACAGCAGGAGCATGGGCGAGATGGACCGCTTCATGGACCCGTAAATGAGGCCACCAACCACCGACGCGGCGCACCAGAAGAAGAACACAATACCGATTTCATTCTGGTGCCCGCCGCGTTCCAACAGACCCACGATGCTGACATCGGAACCGCTCAACACCATGCCCGATCCCGCAGCAACAGTGAAGAGTGCAGCAACAGAGACGGTGAACCACGTAAAGTTCCTGGCCACACGATTTCTAAGGCCTGCAGTTCGGGATGTCGACGACGCCATTTCCGACGCCGCCTCCTGGACGTGGGCAGGCGCTGACGCCACCATCGCTGCCTCGGCAGCAACCAGGTCAGCTGCAGCCCGGTCCGCGGACTCCTGCGGAGTACAGACCGCTTCGCTGCGGGTGGGCGGGTTGAACCACATCAGGAACAGCCCGGCCACGGACACGGAGACGCCCACGGCCGTGAGCCCAATAGCCGAAAAACCGCTGGTGGCGACGATTGCCCCCACAGCCGGCCCGATCATGAAGACCAGCTCGGTGGCGATGGAGTCGAGGGCGAACGCCGAACGCCGCTGCTCGCCGTCGACCATGACGCCCAGAGACTGCCGGACGACACTGAAGATCGGCAGCGTGAAAAGGCCGCCGACGAACACCAGCGGCAGCAACCACTCGTAGGAAACATGCGGGACGATCGACCAGATGACAGTCTCCGACACGACTGAAGGGATCAGCGCCTTGCGGAGGCCCACCATGTCTACGCGGCGGCCGCGCCAAGGAGCGCCCAGCGCAATGCCAATGGTCATGACAGCAGCTGCTGCACCGGCGGCGGCATAACCCTGGCCAAGTGTGAGCACGATGTGCAGCGTGAGCAGCACGCCAGCAGCCGAGTGCGGAATGCGGGCAATCATGCCCACTATCAGCAAACGCCGGACAGGTCGGATGGACAGCATCTCTTTATAGAGAGCGAAGTTCACTGGCTAAATCCTCTTGTTCCCCAGGGCAGCCCCGGGGAACCGGTACTGCCGTTAATACTGCGTGGGCTCCTGTGCTGCACGCTGCAGTTTTACTTCCATGGAATCAACGCTTTCGGCAAAGGAATCCATTTGCGCCCACGCCTCGTTCAATTGGGCAACGAGAGTTTGCACTGCTACGGCGTCGAGTCCATCCTCAAGGAAAAGAACAACGCGTAGTTCCGGCCCCGCACCGCCTCCTGAGACCTGGCGGCCATCGGCCGTCAGCGACGCAACACCGCCGCCGGGTTGCGTCTCAAGGCGCCGGACCGTTTGAAAGGCCGAGACCGTTGAAGCGAGAGCTGACTCCAGTTGATCATCAAGGTATGACGGCGTCCAGTCCTTCTGCTGGGCAAGGGCCCACACGGCCGGGCGCCGCACAACAAAGGCAAAGTCGGAACCGGGATCCAGCACCAACAGCTGCGCGCCCTCGGATACCGCCGAAAGCGCCGCACGCGCGGCGTAAACGGCAACCGGCCGGGCCTCCGAGTGCCATGCCTCGAGAGCGGCTGCGGAGGTAAAGACCGGCATGGCCGTGCGGCCATCAGGAGCCTTCAGTGTGACCAAAGCCATATCCGCTTGCTTGTCAGCGTGCAGGCCGTCAACGCCTTCTGCTTCTTCAGCCAACTGAGCAACTACCGGAACGAAAACCCGTGCCGTCGCCAAGGAGGCCACAACGTCTGCCTCGCTGCCGGTTCCGTTGATCAGAGCCGCGACGGCGGCTACGTACCCGGGGTCCGCTGAGCCGTCGTCGTCCTCAAAATTGTGGATCTTGGCGTCGTCACCGCTGAGGCTCCTACCGGCCCAGGGCTGGCCTGCAGAGTCCGTAGCTCCCCCGGCGCCGGCCAACGCAGCCGCGATGTGGCCGGGTAGCTCGCGCCTGGCCTGACCTTGATCCCCGTGCTGGCGACCTGCGTTATGAGGCATCAGCGGCGGCCGGCAACGTCCAGTGCTTCGGGCAGAGTAAAGGCACCGGCGTAGAGAGCCTTGCCAACAATCGCACCTTCAACACCCAGCGGGACCAGTTCGCGCAGGACACGGAGGTCTTCCAGGCTGGAGATACCGCCGGAGGCGACCACAGGCTTACCGGTCTTCTCAACCATCTGGCGCAGAAGTTCCACGTTCGGCCCCTGAAGAGTTCCATCCTTGGTGACGTCGGTGACTACATAACGCGCACAGCCGGCATCCTCGAGGCGGGCAAGAACCTCCCAGAGGTCGCCGCCCTCCTTGGTCCAACCGCGTCCGGCAAGCGTTGTGCCGCGGACATCAAGGCCGACGGCGATCTTGTCACCAAAGCGGTCGATCGCACGGCGGGTCCACTCGGGGTTCTCCAACGCCGCGGTTCCAAGGTTCACGCGGGCGACACCCAGTTCCAGTGCACGCTCAAGAGACTCGTCATCCCGCAGTCCGCCGGAGAGCTCCACCTTGACGGCGAGCTGCGACACCACCTCGCTGATGAGCGCGGCGTTGTCTCCACGTCCGAAAGCTGCATCGAGGTCCACCATGTGCACCCATTCGGCACCGGCGTTCTGCCAGTTCAGTGCTGCTTCCAGCGGGGTCCCGTAGCTGGTTTCCGAGCCTGCTTCTCCTTGGAGGAGGCGGACCGCTTGGCCGTCAACAATGTCAACGGCCGGCAGGAGTTCCAGAACGGACTGGGCGGAGGAGGTCATGTGTGTCCTTGAAGTTCGAAAAGGGTGATGCGGCTAGTTGAACGACTGGTTCAGTTTCCCAGCGTCAGGAGATAGGCGGCCAGGAGGGACATCCCTGCCAGCACGTAGAAAGAAATAGAAACCCAACGCGGCCTTTTCTGCTGATGGAAGGAGATCCCCCCACCTACCAGCAGGCCGGCGAGGCCCATAAGTAATACCGACCACCACATCTAAGCGGCACCGCTTCCGGATTCTTTCGAAGCGGGCTTACGGAGGCTATCCACCCAGTTTCGCAGGAGCCGGGCCCCGGCATCCCCTGACTTCTCCGGGTGGAACTGCGTGGCGCAGAGCGGGCCGTTTTCCACTGCGGCAATGAAGCGTGCACCGTGCTCGGACCACGTCACCATGGGAGGAGCCATACGGGGCTGAACGACGTCGAAGTTCCACTCCTGGACTCCGTAAGAGTGCACAAAATAGAAACGTTCCTGTTCAACACCTTCGAACAGCTTTGAGCCTTCGGGGACGTCCACGGTGTTCCAACCCATGTGCGGCACCACTGGAGCGGGAAGGAGCTCAACCTTGCCGGGCCACTCAGCCATGCCTTCGGACTCGGTGCCGTGCTCAACTCCGGCTTCGAAGAGAACCTGCAAACCCACGCAGATGGCCAGCACAGGACGGCCACCGGCAACCCGACGTCCGATCATGCGGATGGCATCAACGGACTTGAGTTCCTTCATCACGGTCTCGTAGGCACCAACTCCGGGCACCACCAGACCATCAGCGTTGAGCACGTCCTCAGGCTTGGAGCTCAACACCACGTGCGCGCCCGCACGTTCGAGGGCGCGGACGGCAGAGCGAACGTTGCCCGATCCATAGTCCAACACGGTGACGGTTGGCTTGCCTTCAGGCGACTCCGGCTTTACGGACGCTATGGCGTCGGCCACGGCTCCATTGTTCAGAATCTGGCCGCTCATAGTGCGCCCTTAGTGGAGGGAATGCCCTCCACACGGGGATCGGACTCAACAGCTGCACGCAACGCGCGGGCAAAGGCTTTGAACTGGGCCTCAACGATGTGGTGGGGGTCGCGGCCGGCCAGGACGTTCATGTGGAGGCAGATTCCGGCGTGAAGCGTAATTGCTTCAAAAACGTGACGGGTCAACGATCCCGTGAAGTGTCCGCCGATCAGGTGGTATTCCTGTCCGGCCGGCTCGCCACCGTGCACCAGGTAGGGTCGTCCGGAAACATCAACGACGGCGTGCGCCAAGGCTTCGTCCAAAGGAACCGTGGCTTCACCAAAGCGACGAATACCGGCTTTATTGCCCAGTGCCGTTCGGAGGACCTCGCCGAAGGTAATGGCGACGTCTTCCACCGTATGGTGGGCGTCAATGTGGGTGTCGCCAGTAGCTTTGACGGTCATGTCAATCAGGGAATGCTTGCACAGAGCCGTCAGCATGTGGTCGTAGAACGGAACCGAAGTGCTGATATCCGAGACGCCTGAACCATCCAGGTTAATCTCCACCAGGACCGAAGACTCACTGGTGGTGCGCTCCATGCGCGCGGTGCGGGCAGCGGTCGGCGCGGCGCCGGTTTCGCTCATTGGGACATCCTTATACACGGAGGGGTGGGTTAGGTCTAGGAACAAGTTTAGGCGTGGTGCGGCGCGGTGCCGTCCAGCAGGGCTTCCAAGGCCTCCAGGAACGCAGTAGTTTCCGGCTCGGTTCCAGCGGTGACACGCAAATGCCCCGGGATACCGACGTCGCGAATCAACACGCCGGCGTCCAGCAGGCCCTGCCAGATAGTGTGTGGATCCTCCAGTCCCCCAAAGAAGACGTAGTTGGAGTCCGAAGCAGCAGGCTGGAGGCCCATGCGGAGCAGTTCAGTCACAATCCTGTCGCGCTGGACCTTGATGTCCTCGACGTCGGCCATGAGGGCTTCGCGGTGATTCAGCGCAGCGAGGGCCGTTGCCTGCGTCACGGCAGAGAGGTGGTATGGGAGACGGACCAGCCTGATGGCGTCCGTGACTTCCGGGGCTGACGCCATGTATCCGAGCCTGGCGCCCGCCAAAGCGAATGCTTTGCTCATGGTGCGCGAGACGATCAGACGCTCGCGTCCGGGCAACAGGGTCAGGGCGCTCGGCGTGTTGTCGTGTGCGAACTCGTGGTAGGCCTCATCCACGATCACCATGGCCTGGCTGGCTTCGCCGGCCTCGTAAACAGCCTCCACCACGTCCAATCCCAAGCCCGTACCTGTGGGGTTGTTGGGCGAGCACAGGAAAACGATGTTGGCGCCCGTTTCCCGGACCTGAGCAGCGGCCGATTCGGCGTCCAGCCCGTAGTCGTCCGCGCGGACTCCGCGGACATACTCGGTGTCAGTGCCACTCGCGAGCAGGGGGTACATGGAGTACGTGGGAGGAAAGCCCAATGCCTTGCGGCCGGGTCCACCAAAGGCTTGGAGGATCTGCTGCAGGACCTCGTTGGATCCGTTGGCCGCCCAGATGTTGTCCGGGGAAAGCCCGTGGCCAAGGTACTCGGCCAAGGCTTCACGAAGTTCGGTGAACTCCCGGTCCGGATAGCGGTTCAGCCCGGTGGCCGCAGCGGCCACGGCCTCAGTGATGGCGGCTTGGACATCTGCGGGGACGCCATGAGTGTTTTCGTTGACGTTGAGCAGGATCGGGACATCGAGCTGCGGTGCGCCATAGGGGCTCAATCCACGCAGGTTGGTCCGAAGGGGAAGTCGGTCAAGTCGCTCAAGCTGGTCACTCACCAACCCAGTTTAAGGGGCGGCCGGGACTGCCGACTAACTGTGACGCCCGACCCTTGATTTCTGCGGGTGCCGAGGGATCAGTTTGCAGGGACGAACAGCTGCTGGCCGGGCAGGATGCGGCCGCCCCGGAGGTCGTTGAGCTGGATGATCTCGGCGATGACGTCGCGGGGGTCACGCTCGGGAGCGGCAGCGCCGGCGATGCCCCAGAGGGACTGACCTGGCTGGACTGTAACAGTGACGGCAACAGGCGGACGCAGTTGGGACTGCGAGTCGGCTGCCTTGGCCGGGGAGTTGATAAATCCGGCAAGACTCAGCAACGCTGCAACCAACAGCATGGCCGGGATGCCGAAGAAGACGATCCGTCCCCTTCGGGTCAGGCGCAGGCGAGCGGGTGCCTGGGTAGTACGGAAATCAGCGAACGTAGTGACTGCGGACATGAGCTGAGCCCTTCTGAGCTATTGCCACGCTCCGGGATGCCCGGTGCCTGGCTGCCAATTCTTTGTGTTCCCCTGGGCCTGCCCCGGATGTTCGAACGCTTTGTTCGAACATCCAGCTTCAGCATCAGGTTTATAGAACACATATTCGAACCTTGCTATGACATTTTTAGCACTTATCAACGAACGGTGTCGAGACTCGCTAGAACAAATGTTTGATAAACGCCTGTGCCTGCCCTACGTTTGAGTGAAGAAGCAGCACTGTTTCAGTGGAACAGGAGGGTCTGACATTTTTTGCAGACCCGACACCCCTGGCCCTCATCAGGGCGGAATGGAAAGGCATTGGCGAACATGGCAGCGAAAGCCACAGGCGGAGGGGCACCCCTGCGGAGCCAACAGCCTCAAAAGAGTCCCAAAAGCCTGACCGTCCGGCAGAAAAAGATCCTGGAGACCATCCAGAGGTCAGTCAATGACAACGGCTACCCTCCCAGCATGCGCGAAATCGGCGACACCGTGGGTCTGGCCAGTTTGTCCAGCGTCACGCACCAGTTGTCCCAATTGGAGAAGCTCGGCTACCTCCGCCGGGACCCCAAGCGTCCCCGCGCCATGGAAGTGCTGATGCCCCTAACCCTTGATGGCGGGCCCATCCCCGGTGTGGACGCTCCGACCACCCTTCGCAGCGCCGGTGGCCTGGCCGTCACCGAGCTAGCCAGCGCCAGTGATACCGCCATGGTCCCCTTGGTGGGGCGCATCGCGGCAGGTGGACCGATCCTGGCTGACCAGACGGTGGAAGACGTGCTTGCACTCCCACGGCAACTCGTGGGGCATGGCGAACTGTTCATGCTGAAGGTGGCCGGCGATTCCATGATCGATGCTGCTATCTGTGACGGCGACTGGGTGGTGGTCCGGCGACAGAATGATGCCATCAACGGCGACATCGTTGCCGCCCTGCTGGATGATGAAGCAACCGTGAAGACTTTCCGGCAGCGGGACGGTCACACGTGGCTGCTCCCCCAAAACACCCAGTACGAGCCCATCCTCGGAGATCAGGCCACCATCATGGGCAAGGTCGTCTCGGTACTGCGCTCTCTTTAAGCGCTCACGCCCTTTAAACGCAGCTTCCCGTGGACACCAGCAGGTGTTCACGGGAAGCTGTGCATTACGGGGCTTTAGCCGAGCCCAGACGTTCCAGAACGCCTCGAACCACCGACCGGTCCGTGGTGGCCCAGAACGGCGGCAGGGCGGCACGTAGAAAGCCCCCGTAGCGCTCGGTCGAAAGCCTGGAGTCGAGTACCGCGACCACCCCTTTGTCTCCCGTCGAGCGGATCAGTCGGCCAGCGCCCTGCGCCAGCCGAATGGCAGCGTGCGTGGCTGACACGGCCATGAAACCGTTCCCGCCCGATTGGGCAACCGCCCGGGAACGGGCAGTCATCAGGGGATCGTCAGGACGTGGGAAGGGAATGCGGTCAATAACCACCAGTCGGCATGAGCCACCCGGAACGTCTACCCCCTGCCACAGGGACATGGTTCCGAAGAGGCACGTATCTGGCTCGTCCGCGAATTGCTTCACCAGGGCCGCCATGGTCGATTCTCCCTGACAGAGAATGTCCACATCCAGCCGGAGCCGCATGGCATCGGCGGCTTCTTCGGCAGCACGCCGCGAGGAGAACAGGCAAAGCGCTCCGCCCCCGGACGCCCGGATGAGGTCTTCCAATTCGTCCAGCGCCTCCGGCGAAGTACCGCGGCCCGGTTTGGGCAGGTGCTTTGCCACGTATAGAACACCCTGTTTGGGATAGTCGAAGGGCGATCCCACATCAATGCCCGTCCAGCTCGGCGCGCCGTCTCCAATCAGGCCAAGACCACCCGCGGCGGGCTCGAAGGCCGAGCCGATGGCCAGGGTCGCAGAGGTCAGCACCACAGTATGGCCGGCAAAGAGCCCCTCTCGAAGCCGCCCTGCCACACTGAGCGGGGCAATATTAATCAATGCAGGAGCTGTCTCGTCCGGCGGAGAATATCCCTGCTGGGGGTCGAACGTGCTGTTCCGCGAGAACCAGACCACTTCGCGGTTCTCCTTCGAGGCGAGCATCCGCTCGCACAGTTCCAGGATGAGCATGAGCCGTGAGCGCGCAAGCTGCCGTCCGCCGTCGACCGCGTTTGAAGAATCCGTCTTCGAGTCCGAGAGCGCGGCGCGCGTGGCGTCCCGCAATTGGTCAAGGCAATCCAGCTGTTCGTCGTTGAGGCCGTTGGGCAACAGACCGTTGGGCACGCCAGCTATGGCCATATCCAAGCTGTCCGCAGCTGCGTTGAGGGCGTCCACGGTGATGGCCGTATGCTTGCGGGCACTTGATGCCGCCGCGTGGACCATGGCCACGGATAACTGTCCTGAAACGGCTCCGGTTACCCGGTCCTGAAGCTCGTGCGCCTCATCAACCACCACGACGTCGTACTCGGGCAAGACAGCCAGGCCTTCAAAGGCGCTGACGGCCAACATGGCATGGTTGGTGACTACGACGTCGGCCTCACCAGCCCTTGAACGGGCCAGCTCACTGAAGCACTCTTCTGCCACGGGGCACTTCTGGGCACCCAGGCACTCCATGGACGTGACGGAAACCTGCCGCCACGCCCTGTCGGTGACGCCGGGCATGAGTTCGTCGCGGTCTCCGGTAGTGGTCTTCTCCGCCCATTCCCTGAGGCGGACCACTTCCTTGCCCAGCTGCGATTGGGGTCCACCCATGGAGGCAGCAAAGTGAGGGACGCTGGTGTCCTCCCCCAGGGAGAACAGCTGCCCTTCGGAGGGCTCCTCGCTGGGGAACCCGCCTTCAAGCTTCTGCAGGCACACATAATTGGCCCTGCCCTTGACCAACGCCACGTTGACGGGGCGCTCAAGGGCAGGGTTGATGGTCTCCAGCAGCCGGGGAAGATCACGGCCGACAATCTGGGTCTGGAGTGCCAGGGTGGCGGTGGACACCAGCGTCGGTTTGTTGCTGTCCATGGAGTGAGCGATCAACGGAATAAGGTAAGCCAAAGACTTGCCCGTTCCCGTTCCCGCTTGAACCAGCAAATGCTCCCCGGTTTCAATAGCCCGGGTCACATGCTTGGCCATTTCATGCTGACCCGCACGGCTTTGTCCGCCCATGCCGGCAACAGCCCGGTCCAACAACTCGAGGGTGGCTTTCTCCCCCACCGACTTGACGGCGTCCGCCGCCACCTTCTCAACCATTGCTGACGAATGACTCCAGTTCGGCGGCCAGGCCTTCGCGCACCATGACCACTACGCGGGTCCCGTTCTCCTCGTGCTCAAGGCTGAGGATTTCCGAGTCGGAATTGTGCAGTTTGTTGATCATTTCCCCGCGGTCGTAGGGAATGAGCAGTTCAAGGCGCACGCCCGGCCGGGGAATGGATCGGCTGATGTCTTCCAACAGTTCGGCAATGCCCTGGCCCGTACGGGTGGACACCACTGCGTGGCGGGGTTCCTTCTGCTTGAGGCGCTCCACCACAAAAGGATCCGCGACATCGACCTTGTTGAGGACGATGATTTCAGGAACCTTACGGGCATCCACTTCGGTGAAAACGGTCCTTACAGCAGCGATCTGGCCCTCAGGATCGGGGTGTGATGCATCCACCACATGGAGAATCAGGTCTGCGTCCGCCACTTCCTCCAATGTAGACCGGAAAGCCTCAATCAGCTGGGTGGGCAATGAACGAACGAACCCAACGGTATCTGCCAGGGTGTAGCCGATGCCATCCGGAGTTTGCGCCTTGCGGACCGTGGGATCCAAGGTGGCGAACAGGGCGTTCTCCACCAGGACACCGGCGTCCGTGAGGCGGTTCAGGAGGGACGACTTGCCGGCGTTCGTGTACCCGGCGATGGCGACGGACGGAACAGCATTACGACGGCGGTTGGCGCGCTTAGTCTCGCGCGCCGGCTTCATCGCGGCTATTTCGCGACGCAACTTGGCCATGCGGGTGCGGATTCGCCGCCTATCGAGTTCGATCTTGGTTTCACCAGGACCGCGCGAGCCCATGCCGGCGCCTGCTCCACCCACCTGGCCACCGGCCTGACGGGACATGGAGTCACCCCAACCACGAAGCCTCGGGAGCAGGTATTCGAGCTGTGCGAGCTCAACCTGGGCCTTGCCTTCGCGGCTCTTGGCGTGCTGGGCGAAGATGTCCAGGATCAGTGTGGTCCGGTCGACTACCTTGACCTTCACGATGTCCTCAAGGCCGCGTCGCTGTGACGGGGCAAGCTCCGTGTCCACTACTACGGTGTCTGCGCCGGTGGCGGCGACGATGTCCTTGAGTTCCTGGGCCTTGCCGGATCCGAGGAAGGTCCCGGGGTCCGGCTTCTGCCGGCGCTGAACAATACCGTCCAGCACCTCGGATCCAGCCGTTTCGGCAAGGGCGGCGAGCTCACGGAGGGAGTTCTCCGCATCAGCAAGAGTCCCCTCCGTCCACAGGCCGGCCAGGACAACGCGCTCCAGGCGCAGCTGCCGGTATTCGACCTCTGTGACGTCCTCGAGTTCGGTGGACAGTCCCGCGGTACGCCGAAGGGCGCGGCGTTCGGCCAGGTCTTCCTGGTCGCCGTCATAAATACTGTGTTCCTGGTCCAGCGTGGAAATCGCCTGCGCCTTGCCGAACACACCGTTGGCGTCGTTGTCGTCGGATGCCTGCGCAGGTACATCCTTGGAAAGAATCCGGTCGATCACGGCCTGGATTTGTTCAGGACTCATGTCCTGGGCGTCGGAATCGGATCCGGAGTGCTTCTGGGTGGTCATGGTCTCCTTAGACTGTTCGGCAATTCCAGAATAGTGCTGTTTGCTGCTCGATGGGGCGCTATTCGCGCTGGGCTGACGGGCATCGGCCAAAAGGGCCTCCTGTGTCCTGAACGGCCACCCCTCTTGCGGAGGGCGGCTGTTGTAAAAGTGGCGTGATGGAATCCGCAGGAGGGTCCCTGGGCCGAGGTGAGGATGTTCCGCCGGCTGCAACACAGGGCCGCGTTACACCACGGTCCACTGCACAAACGAGCGGGGATCTTCAGAGTGTCCGGCCCCACATGAGGAGCAAACGGACAAAGCCTTAAGGACCTGCCGGGCGGAAAGGCCGGCATGGGCAAAATGCCGAACCGGGCCTGCGTCGCGGGCGGTACCATGAACGCCTGATGACTTGGCGTTGTGGGCTGATTACTCAAAGATCAAGAACATGCGTTTCACTTTAGCAGCCGCTGTCAAGCCAACGACGGACTGATGCGGTTTCCCAAGCCGCCATTAGCCAACTAATCTGGCAAATTATGGAGTCTGCACACTATTTCACCGCCCAACCGGCCGGACCATTCACGCGCAAGCCACTAACCGTGGAACTTGCTGGAGCCACGCGCCGGCTGCAGACCTCGTCGGGTATCTTCAGCCCCGACGGCGTGGACAAAGGCACTGCAGTACTTTTCTCCGAAGTTCCACCGCCGTCACCCACGGGTCACCTTCTGGACATTGGCTGCGGCTGGGGTCCGATTGCGCTCACGTTGGGCCTGATGGCGCCACATGCTCACGTGCACGCCGTTGACGTCAACGAGCGTTGCATCACTTTGACCAATGAGAACGCCGCGGCGCTCGGCCTCGGCAACGTCACCGCCAGCCTCCCGCACGAGGTGGATCCCGCCGTCGAATTCGACACCATCTGGTCCAACCCGCCCATCCGCATCGGCAAGGACGAGCTTCACTCGCTGCTGCTGACGTGGCTGCCCCGGCTGGCGCCGGGAGGCAACGCCTGGTTGGTTGTGCAGAAGAACCTGGGCTCGGACTCCCTCCAGCGGTGGCTCGCCGCCGAACTGGACAGTTCTTACACGGTCTCCCGTGAAAGCACGTCCAAAACGTTCAGGATCATCCGGGTCAGGAAAGCGTCCCAGTAGCCACAATCACGGCCGGGCCGCTGAGTTCCACATGCTCACGGCCGCCTGCCCCGGGGAAGAACTTCACACCCACGACGCCGCCCGGCACCTTGACGTGCCAGTCGTTCGGGGCCGTATCCCCCGCCCAGTGACGGATAGCGACCGCGGCGGCACACGCGCCGGTGCCGCAGGACTGTGTCTCCCCCACGCCACGCTCGTGAACGCGCATGGTGATGGTCCCTATACCGTCTTCTACCAACGGCTCAGCGGGGACCACAAACTCGACGTTGGTTCCATTGGCGGGCTTGGGATCAACCACGGGCGCCTTGAACAGTTGTGTGGCTGAAAGCTCGCTAAGTTCCGCAAGGGCAACTACCGTGTGGGGATTGCCCATGCTGACGGAGAGTCCGGGCCTTGGCACTTCCAGGCCCTCGGCGCTGACCAGTGCATCCATGGCCTTGCTGGTGGCTTCATCGGGGAAAATGAACTCCCACGGGCCCATATCCACGGCATAGCCGTTGACCGTGCGTACAACTTTTTTTACGCCGCCGCGGGTGCCGATAGTGAGGGTCTGACCGGGCCCCAGGTCCACCAAACCCTCCGCGATCAGGAAATGAACGAAGACGCGCACGCCATTGCCACACATTTCGGAGAGCGACCCATCACCGTTGCGGTAATCCATGAACCACTCAGCGTCCGGATCCTCTTCCAGGGCGACGCGGCCTTCGGGCAGAAAGCGGGAAGGCACCGCTCGGATGAGGCCATCGCCGCCGATGCCCACATGACGGTCGCACAACTGCGCCACGTGCTCGGCGGTGATCTCATGCGCGTCGCCAGGATCGGCAATCAGGACAAAGTCGTTGCCTGTTCCGTGGCCCTTTGAAAACGTCAAACCGGTGAGGCTGGAAAGTGTCACCGGAGCATCCGCATCTGCGGGCTGCCGGGCGGGAATTGCGGCGGTTTCATCCATGGACCTAGGCTACCCGCCACGCGCGTTCGCCCAGAAATTGCGTGGCCCTAATATCCGGCCGCCAGGACTGCCTCGACTGCCTTCTCCACGAGCTCCTGGTCCTGCCAGTCGAGCCACGTGATGCGTGGATCTCCCCTGAACCACGTCAGCTGGCGCCGCGCAAACTGCCGGGTAGCCACGATGGTTTCTTCGGCGGCAGCATCCGTGCTCAGCTCCCCGTCCAGAACCTTCAGGAATTGGGAATAACCCAAAGCTCGCGAAGCCGTCTTGCCTTTCCGCATGCCGATTGCCTCGAGCCGTTCAACTTCCTGCCGGAGGCCTCCCTCCACCATCCGGTGCACCCTCAGTGCCAGACGATGCCGCAGTTGCTCCCGATCAACCTCCAGCCCGATCTGGAGAGCCGGCTGGAAGTACTCGCGCTGCGGCATGAATGAACTAAAGGGGCGCCCAGTGAGACCGTGCACCTCCAAGGCACGGATTACTCGCCTGGCATCGCCAAGGCGGGCCGCCGACACGGGATCAACTTCCTCAAGCCGGGCACGCAACGGCGCAAGCCCCTGCGTTTCGTACTCCTCTTCCAGATGCCTGCGGAGCTCGGGATCCGTGCCCGGGAATTCCAGGACGTCCAGGGCGGCGCGTACATACAGGCCGGAACCGCCCACCAGGATGGCGCGCTTCCCCCGCGAGTGAATGTCAGTGATGGCAGCGCGGCATTCGATTTGGAAGTCCGCCACGCTGGCTTCCTCTGTGACGTCCATGGTGTCAAGCAAGTGGTGAGGCACACCCCTGCGTTCCTCCATGGTGATCTTGGCGGTTCCGATATCCATGCCACGGTAAAACTGCAAAGCGTCGGCATTGATGACTTCCCCGTTCAAGGCCAGGGCCAAGTTAACGCCCAGGTCCGACTTCCCTGAACCCGTGGGACCAACAACTGCAATGACCGGCTGAGGAAGTTCATGGCTGGAGAGCGACATTCGAACTTCTGGTCCGCCCTACGCGCGCCGAACAGGCAGCGACGGCATGCCCAAGGACACACCTGCCTTGCCTGACGCCGCTCCTGCGGCAGGAACGTCACAGGAATCAGCCTGAGAACGATCCCAGGCGTCGCCTGCACGGGAGCGGCGCACGATGTAATCCTCCGGACTTGCCGGATCAGCCACTAGGTGGAAAGCAGCGGCCTCGGTGATGGTGACTGTGACAAAGTCGCCCGGGCGCGGGGTCTCGGCACCGGCCGGTACAGAGAAGTGCACCAGCCTTTGGTCCTTGGATCGACCGGACAGGCGGTGTGTTTCGCCTGCCTTGCGTCCTGATTGCGCGGTGACCAGGACCTCCACCTGACGACCCAACTGCTTGGCGTTCTCCTCTGCGGCAATACGGTCCTGCAACGCTGTGAGGCGTTCGTAGCGTTCCTGCACCACCGCTTTGGGAAGCTGCTCAGGGAGGTCAGCAGCCGGCGTCCCTGGCCGCTTTGAGTACTGGAACGTAAAGGCGGAGGCAAACCGGGACTTCTCCACAACATCCAGGGTGGCTTGGAAATCTTCCTCGGTTTCACCGGGGAAACCAACAATGATGTCCGTGGTGATGGCTGCGTGGGGAATGCGTTCGCGCACTTTGTCCAGGATTCCGAGGAACTTGCTGGAACGGTAAGAACGGCGCATGTCCTTGAGCACCTTGTCCGAGCCGGATTGCAGCGGCATATGCAACTGGGGCATGGCGTTGGGTGTCTCAGCCATGGCATCAATGACATCGTCGGTGAAAGCTGCGGGGTGCGGGCTGGTGAAACGAACGCGTTCCAGCCCTTCAATCTCACCGCAGGCACGCAGGAGTTTGGAGAAGGCCTGACGGTCACCGAATTCCACACCGTAGGAATTAACGTTCTGGCCGAGCAAAGTGACCTCAACTGCACCGTCATCCACCAGCGCCTGGATTTCTGCCAGAATTTCGCCGGGGCGCCGGTCTTTCTCTTTGCCACGAAGCGAAGGCACAATGCAGAACGTGCACGTGTTGTTGCATCCCACGGAGATGGAAACCCAGCCCGCGTACACGGAGTCACGCTTGGTGGGGAGCGTTGACGGGAACACATCCAAGGATTCGAGGATCTCCAGTTGCGCCTCATTGTTGTGCCGGGCGCGGTTCAACAGGGCCGGAAGCGCCCCCACGTTGTGTGTCCCGAACACGGCGTCAACCCACGGCGCCTTCTTGACGATGGTCTCGCGATCCTTCTGGGCCAGACAGCCGCCAACGGCAATCTGCATGGACGGGTTCGCCTCCTTGACCTGCCGCAGCTGGCCGAGGTTTCCATAGAGTTTGTTGTCTGCATTCTCACGGACAGCACATGTGTTGAAGACCACGACGTCCGCTACGTCGCCCTCAGCAGGCACATACCCGGCTTCTTCGAGAAGTCCCGCCATGCGCTCTGAATCATGGACGTTCATTTGGCAGCCGAAAGTCCGAACCTGATAAGTCCGGGGCTCTATAGCCGGCCGGGGTTCTGCAGCAGTCCGGGGTTCTGCAGCAGTCCGGGGATCAACAGAGGGAGGGGTGGCAGCTGATGGGGAGGGAATGGTCAAACTCACTACTCAAGGGTACCGGCTTCCGCCAGAACCTCACCGACGATCCTGAATGCCATGGAGGGGGCGTAGCCTTTGCGGGCCAGCATCGACGCGAGCCGGCGCGTGTACTTGTCCCGCTCCGCCCGATCGGTCAGATCCATGCTGGGCCGTAGCTTGCGCTGGACCAGCTCCCGAGCAGCCGATTCCTCATCTTGATCGCTGAGCTGGGATAAGGCTTCTTCGGCCGCATCAAGCTCTATGCCTTTGTCTGCCAGTTCGCGACGGATGGCGCCCTTTGCAAGCTTTTTGCTTTGCGAGCGGCTACGGACCCACATCCTGGCGAACTCAGCATCATCGATCAGCTGAACTTCTTCGAAGCGGTCCAAGACTGCCTCAGCCACGTCATCGGGAACATTCCGCTCCGCAAGCTTCCGGGACAACTGCAGCCGGCTCCGCGGCGCCATCGTCAGCTGTCGCAGGACGATGGCACGCGCCACGGATTCGGGGTCAGGCTCAGGATCGGCCGCTACGGACGAATCCGGATCCGGCCCTCTCCTAGCCGTCAACGGCCTTCAGCTTCGGGGATTCCTCTTCAGCCTTGGCCATACCAACGCCGAGCTTTTCCTTGATCAGGCGCTCCAGTTCCTGAGCGAGTTCCGGATTGTCGCGCAGGAAGCGACGCGAGTTCTCCATGCCCTGACCCAGCTGATCGCCGTCATAAGTGAACCAGGAGCCGGACTTCTTGATGATGCCGTGCTCCACACCCATGTCAATGATGCCGCCTTCGCGGGAGATGCCCTGACCGTAGATGATGTCGAACTCGGCGATCTTGAAGGGCGGAGCCATCTTGTTCTTGACGATCTTTGCCTTGGTGCGGTTACCGACGGAGTCCGCACCCTCCTTCAGGGTTTGGATGCGGCGAACGTCGATTCGAACTGACGCGTAGAACTTCAGAGCCTTACCACCCGTTGTGGTCTCCGGGGAACCAAAGAACACGCCGATCTTTTCACGCAACTGGTTAATGAAGATGGCGGTGGTCTTGGTCTGGCTCAAGCGACCGGTGATCTTACGAAGCGCCTGGCTCATGAGCCTGGCCTGGAGGCCAACGTGGGAGTCGCCCATTTCGCCTTCGATTTCAGCACGAGGTACCAAGGCGGCCACGGAGTCGATGACCACGATGTCCAGCGAGCCGGACCCCACCAGCATGTCCATGATTTCGAGGGCTTGCTCGCCGGTATCCGGCTGTGAGACCAGGAGTGCATCCGTGTCCACGCCCAACTTGGCAGCGTAGTCCGGATCAAGGGCGTGCTCGGCGTCGATGAAGGCAGCGATGCCGCCTGCGCGCTGTGCATTGGCTACGGCGTGAAGTGCCACGGTGGTCTTACCCGAGGATTCCGGGCCGTAGATTTCCACGACGCGGCCTCGGGGCAGGCCACCAATGCCAAGGGCGACATCCAACGCAATGGAGCCGGTGGGGATGACCTCAATCGGTGCCCGGGTGTCATCACCCAGACGCATGATAGAGCCTTTACCGAA
The DNA here is from genome assembly GCF_006964045.1 of Arthrobacter sp. TS-15. Classification (NCBI taxonomy): domain Bacteria; kingdom Bacillati; phylum Actinomycetota; class Actinomycetes; order Micrococcales; family Micrococcaceae; genus Arthrobacter; species Arthrobacter sp. TS-15. Next base: position 60,543 of record NZ_SDXQ01000043.1, read on the forward strand.
CTGCTTGTCGATCTGGGCAAGCGCTGCTTCGAGCGCCTTCTCACGATCCGGGGCTGCCGCCATGGTTCACACCTCTGATGCTTTCTCGCTGTGGAGTGGCCTGAAAGGCCGCTTTCCTGTCATGTCAGACGCTATTACGGTGCCCTGACATTCTTACCAGCCGGCAATGGCTATGTGGATAAACCGGGTCTGCCGGATGTTCTGGAACGCGTCCTTCGGGATCTATTTTCCTCTCACAGGAGCATATCCCCATCCGAACAGATATTCGAACAAAGCCTCGGCGTGTCCCAACCCAGGCGGTTGCCGGCACGTGCCGGAGCTTAGGTGGAAGCCGGTTTGATGTCCTTGCCAAGCCGTCGTTCGGGAGGAACGTCCTGAACTTCGCAGACCGCCAACCACACCTCGCGAGGGTGATATCCGGAGGCCAAGGCCTCGACGGCGGTCCGCCCACCCACACCGGCGAGCACCAGGGAACCGGCCAAGACCCGGGAGTAGCCTGCCCCGAATTCGTCGTCCATCAATCGCCAAAAGTCACTAGCCCTCACGGATAGAGTCTCTCATGTCGCTGGACTCTAGAATGGTTGCCATGAGCAATCCTCTCCAGAGCACGCCCGGCCCGGCCGTGCCAGGCGATTCCGTGGACGACGCCCTCCAGCAGGTGGAACACCAGCTGAGCCTGCTCTGGCGCCGCGCCCGTTCGATCTCCCACCAGTTGTCACGCCAGGTCCATCCGGACATGGAGCCTGCCGCCTACGGCCTCCTGACCATCATCCGCAGGGAGGGTCCCATCCGGCTCACGGACCTTGCTACCTGCATTGGGGTTGGCAAGCCTTCCGTGAGCCGTCAGATCGCGTTCCTTGAGAGCATCGGGCTCGTCTATAAGGAGGCCGATCCCCAGGACGGTAGGGCCCAATCCATCCGGCTGACGGACAAGGGCGAGGAGAAGATGCACCAGGTTCAGGATGCACGGCGGCAGGTATTCCGTGAACGACTCGGCGAATGGCCGTTGGAGGATGTCCAGATATTGGCTGACTACATGGGCCGCCTCAACGCCATTTATGGCGATGGCGCCCTCAATGTAAAGGAACCAGGACTCGACGTCGAGGACAAAACCGGGGCCGCGTAGCAGTTCGCTCGTTCAAGCACATCCCGCGCTCTCAACGAAAAAGGTCCCCAGCCTGAGGCTGGGGACCTTTTCCATGTTTCTGACGGAACGTTTACCGGGCTCCGGAGAGCATTCCCTGCGGGAAGTCGTCCGTGAGGTCCAGATCGCGTCCGTAACGCTGTGAGAATTCCTGCGGAACAGTGTCCGGAACTGCGACACCTTCTGCGACGGCCACGCGATCGCTGACTTCGCGAAGCATGTGGGACAACGGAACATCCAGGGCTGTGCAGATAGAAGACAGGAGCTCGGAAGAAGCCTCCTTTTGGCCGCGTTCAACTTCACTCAAGTAACCGAGTGAAACGCGGGCGCTGTGCGAAACCTCGCGGAGGGTGCGGCCCTGACGCTGGCGGACATCGCGCAGTACATCACCGATCTCGTGGCGTAGTACAACCATTTTGCGCTCCTTCTGTTCGCTCTGTGTCTGATCAGCCAAGCCCACATCCTTCCAGCGGACAACGCCGTTCACGGATACGGGCTGCTTTACCATCTGTATCGCCTTGCTCCCTCAGTCATCCGGTTCGCTGGCTGGCGGACCGGGTTGGTTTTTACATCCTAGGCGCCCCGGCTCTTCCGAAGCGACACAATGACACAACTATTGGCAATCAGTTTTTGTTCCCGACTACTTTACGAACGGTAACCAACGTCACTCAGCGCAGCAAGCAGACGCGCCAACGCGGCCTCACAGGCCTGTTCCCTGATGGAATGCCTGTCCCCCGAAAAACTATATTCAAACGACTCGGTACCGGATTCTCCGGCAATGCCGATGAACACGGTGCCTACTGCTTTACCATCGTGCGGATCAGGTCCCGCCACACCCGTGGTGGAAATTCCGAGGTCGGCCCCGCAGACCCGCCGGACGCCATCGGCCATTGCTTCGGCCACTTGCCCGTCAACGGAGCCCACCGCTGCAAGCAGTTCCTGCGAAACACCCAGGACACCGGCCTTCACCGAGTTTTGGTAGGCAACCACCCCGCCTTGCAGCATCCCGGACGCGCCCGGAGTATTGGCCAGCGTGGCGGCAACCATTCCGGCTGTCAGAGACTCAGCCGTAGCTACGGTGAGTTTGTTCCCGATTGCTATGGCAACGGCAGCCGTGGAGGTCTGGGCGGCTGCGGATACGCCTTCAGGGGGCCTCATGCGCGCCGTCCGGCCGCCCGCAGCTTCAGTGCTTGGACCACATATTCCGCTCCGGTCCACAGCGTGATGGCGAGAGCCACCATCATGACCCAGAAGGCGACGTCACCCAGCCACGGTGCGATCGCCTTCAGCGGAAGGATGTAGAGGAAGATGGCCACGGTTTGAACGACTGTTTTCAGCTTGCCGCCCCGGGAAGCCGGCATCACGCCGTATCGGATAACAACGAAGCGAAGGGCTGTAATTCCCCACTCCCGCACAAGGATGAGGATGGTCACCCACCACGGCAAGTCCCCCAGGATGGACAGGAGTACCAGCGCCGAACCGATCAGCAGCTTGTCGGCTATGGGGTCGGCGATCTTGCCGAAATTAGTGATCAGGCCACGCGCCCGGGCGATGTCGCCGTCGAGCTTGTCCGTATAGATGGCAACAGCGAAGGTCACAACGGCCGCCCACCGCCAGATTCCGTACTCGCCGTCGTCGGCCAGAAGAAACCATACGAAGAACGGAACCAGGGCGATGCGGAGCATGGTGAGGATGTTGGGCAGGTTCCAGACATCGGAGCTGCTGGAAGTCGCGTTATCACCCTCGGCTTTAGTCACCCCACAAGGCTACCCTCTTGAGGGCTATCTTCCAGTGAGCGACCAGGCGTCCTCGCCGCCCTCCTCGTCATCGTTCGGGACATCCGCGCCGTCGTAATATTCGATGGCCTGCGTCCGGTTGTCCAGGTCCGCTTGAACAAGGTCTTCGGCATAACCGCCGACGGCGATGTTCGAGTTCGCGTTATCGCTCAGTGCCGCTGTGTGGGCGTCCGGCGCAGCGGGTGACTCCTGACCCTTCATCGCGGCAAGAACGGCAGCGAGGTCGTCAGGCTTTACCAGGACGTCGCGCGCCTTGGAGCCCTCGGAAGGGCCCACCACCCCGCGGGATTCCAGGAGGTCCATGAGGCGGCCGGCCTTGGCAAAGCCCACACGAAGCTTCCGCTGGAGCATGGACGTTGAACCGAACTGCGTGGTCACCACAAGTTCCGTTGCCTGAAGCAGGACCTCGAGATCATCTCCGATGTCGTCGTCGATCTGCTTCTTCGGTGCCTCGGCGGCGACGTCGTCGCGGTAGACAGCCTGCAGCTGCCCCTTGACGTGTTCCACCACTTTATGAATCTCTGATTCCGTCACCCAGGCACCCTGGACACGCATTGCCTTGGATGCACCCATCGGCAGGAACAGCGCGTCACCTTGGCCAATGAGCTTCTCGGCGCCCGGCTGGTCCAGGACCACGCGGGAGTCCGTGACGGACGACGTCGCGAAGGCCATTCGGGACGGCACATTGGCTTTGATCAAGCCGGTCACGACATCGACGGAGGGTCGCTGGGTTGCGAGCACCAAGTGGATGCCGGCCGCACGGGCCAGTTGGGTGATGCGGACAATTGAGTCTTCGACGTCGCGTGGGGCCACCATCATGAGGTCGGCGAGCTCGTCCACGATCACCAGCAGATAGGGGTAAGGCTTGATGATGCGCTTGGAGTCCACAGGAGGCACTACTTTGCCTGCCCTGACCGCCTTGTTGAAGTCGTCAATGTGCTTATAACCGTAGTTGGCGAGGTCGTCGTAGCGGGCGTCCATCTCGCGAACAACCCACTGCAGTGCCTCGGCAGCTTTTTTGGGATTGGTGATGATGGGCGTGATCAGGTGCGGGACGCCTTCGTAGGCCGTGAGTTCCACGCGCTTGGGATCCACCATGACCATGCGGACCTCATCCGGCGTTGCACGCATCAGGATGGAAGTGATCATGGAGTTGACGAAACTGGATTTACCGGCGCCCGTGGCACCGGCCACCAACAGGTGGGGCATCTTGGCGAGGTTGGCCACGACGTAGCCGCCCTCGACGTCCTTGCCCACACCCATCACCATGGGGTGGTCCGTGCGGCGGGCGTTCTGGCTGCGCAGGACGTCGCCCAGGGACACCGTTTCGCGGTCCGTGTTGGGGATCTCGATGCCGATGGCTGACTTGCCGGGGATAGGGCTCAAAATTCGTACGTCGCTGGACGCCACGGCATAGGAAATGTTCTTTGACAAAGCGGTGACGCGCTCCACCTTGGTACCAGGTGACAGCTCGATCTCATAGCGGGTCACCGTGGGACCACGGCTGAAGCCGGTCACCGCAGCCTCCACGTTGAACTGCGTGAGGGTATCCGTCAGGGCGGCGACGACGGCGTCGTTGGCTTCCGTGCGTTCCTTCGGGATGGAGCCCGGTGTCAGGTAGTCCGAGGCCGGCAAGGTGTAGGTGACGTCGCCGGCCAAGGACAGTTGCTCGGTGCGTTGTGGGATGGGCGCCTGAGGGAGGGGCGCACCTGCGGGCTTTGCGGGAACCTGCGCAACCGGAGCCACAGGCGCGGTCATCTCCGGCGTAAGTATCGGGATGGCCTCGGTGGGGTTGTCGATACCTGGCGTGGCACCGCCCAGGCCTTGGGCTGCCTTGATCTTCCCGACGGCGATCTCCGCCTGTGTTGGACGACGCACGCCCGGCGGAACCCGCGGCGCAGACGTCTCCGGATCTTCGTCGTCGTCCACTATGGCGTGCTCGAACGCCTCGTCCCCGACGTAGCCTTCCAAGCTGGTGTCAGTTTCCTCGTCCTTGCCGAAGAAGCGCATGCGCTTCTTCTTTTTGGGCTTGGTGACGGTCTCATTTTCATAGAGGTAGCTGCGGTCATGGGCGTCCTTACCGGAGCCGTCCATGAGGTCGACGCCCATGAGGTGCTCGTAGGCGCCCCGGATGCGGGATGGGATGGCACCAAACGGCGTGGCTGTGACGATCAACAGGGAGACAAACGCCAGCAATCCGAAGAGAACAATCGGGACAGCCACATGGATTGCAGCCAAAGGAGCCGCTGCGAGGAAACCCAGCATTCCGCCGGCTTTGCGCAAGCCGTCGAAACCGTCTGCAACAGTGGGCAAGCCGCCAATGACATGGGCCAAACCGGAGCCTGCCAGCGTCATGATCATGAAGCCGATGCCCACACGGTTATTGCCGCGTCCGTCCTGGGGCTTGCGGAAGAGGCGGAAAGCACAGACGAACAACATCAAGGGCAGAAGGAGGGACATCCATCCAAAGGTGCCGTTGACGACGCTGTAGACCATGTCCGGAAGCCAGCCGGTCAGACCCCACCACGCAAAGGTGGCGATGGTGATGCCCAACACCAAATTGAAAAGTGCCGCGCCGTCCCTGCGGTCTGCGGGGTCGAGATCGCTGACGTCATAGCCGATTCGCCGAACCCCGGCGCCGACAACGTGGCCGATCCCCTGCCAGAAACCTGACAGCATGCGCAGGGGCAGCGGCGCTTGGGGCTCGACGGCGGCCGCTTGCTTGGTGCGGGCAGTGCTGCCACGCCCGCTTTTGGCGCCGGCTGCGCTGGTTTTGGATGCGGCAGTGCTCCGGCCTGTGCCGCCGGGTTTGCTGCTGGAGCTGCCTCGTGGCGTGGAGGTAGTACGGGTCGCCATAAGTGCCACGCTACCCCAAGGGGGCCTGAAATCCGCGGATTTCAGGCCCCCTTGGCATTCATGTTGCTGGCTGGCTACGCTTCCAGGATTACCGGGATAATCATGGGGCGGCGGCGAAGCTTCCGGTTGACCCACGTACCGATGATCCTGCGGACCACCTGCTGCAACTGATGGTTGGTGTGATCTGCGTGGTTAAGCACAGCTTCTTCGAGCGCGGCGTTGATCTTGGGAATGATCTCGTCGAACACTGAGTCATCCTCGGCAACCCCACGGGCGTGAATCTCAGGGCCGGACACGATCTTGCCAGTAGTGCGGCTGATGACCGTGATGATGGAAATGAAGCCCTCGTCCCCCAGGACTCGTCGGTCCTTGAGATCGGCGTCGGTGATTTCGCCCACGCTGGAGCCGTCCACGTAGACGAACCCGACCTCTACTTGGCCGACGATGTTCGCCATGTGGTCCTTGAGGTCAATCACCGTGCCGTTGTCGCTCAGGATGATGCTGTCCGAAGGAACTCCGGACTCGGCAGCAATATTGCCGTTGGCAATCAAATGGCGTGTTTCACCGTGGACGGGCATCGCATTGAGGGGCTCAAGGATGTTGTAGCAGTAGAGCAGTTCCCCAGCGGCAGCGTGCCCGGATACGTGAACCTTGGCTGTGCCCTTGTGGATCACATCGGCGCCGAGTTTCAGGAGGCCGTTGATGATACGGAATACGGCGTTCTCATTGCCCGGGATGAGGCTGGAGGCAAGGATGACGGTATCGCCCTTGCCAACAATCACACGGTGGTCACCGTTGGCCATGCGGGAAAGCGCTGCCATCGGCTCACCCTGCGAGCCTGTGGACATGAGGACCACGCGGTCATCCGGCATGGTGTCGATGTTCTTGATGTCCACCAGGATGCCTTGCGGGACGTCGAGGTACCCGAGTTTGGCGGCGATAGCCATGTTGCGGACCATTGAACGGCCAACGAAGGCCACCTTGCGGCCATGTTTGGCGGCCGCATCCAGAACTTGCTGGACACGGTGAACGTGGGACGAGAACGAAGCCACGATGATGCGCTTCTTGGCCTGGCCGAACAGCCGGTCCAGCGTGGGGCCGATTTCCTTCTCGGCAGTGGTGAAGCCCGGCACGTCCGCGTTGGTGGAGTCTGCCATAAAGAGGTCCACACCCTCTTCACCAAGGCGCGCGAAGTGCCGAAGATCGGTGATACGGCCATCCAGCGGCAATTGATCCATCTTGAAATCGCCCGTGTGAAGCACAGTGCCGCCCTCGGTGCGGATGAAGACTGCCAAAGCGTCCGGAATGGAGTGGTTGACTGCAACGAACTCGCACTCGAACGGGCCGAACTGTTCCACCTGCCCTTCAGTGACGGTCAGCGTGTACGGCTTGATCCGGTGTTCCTGAAGCTTGGCTTCCACCAACGCAAGAGTCAGCTGGGATCCGATCAGCGGGATATCGGCTTTGAGGCGCAGGAGGTAGGGAACGGCGCCAATATGGTCCTCGTGGCCGTGAGTCAGCACAACGCCCACCACGTCCTGCAGCCGGTCTTCGATGTACGAGAAGTCAGGCAGGATCAAGTCGACGCCCGGCTGGGTCTCCTCGGGGAAGAGCACACCGCAATCAACGATCAGCAGTTTGCCATCGATTTCGAAGACCGCCATGTTGCGGCCAATCTCTCCCAGTCCACCGAGCGGGACAATCCGTAGCGTGCCTTTGGGCAGTTTGGGCGGAGTAACCAGTCCGGGAAGGGCGGTTTGGGTCATGTTTTGCTACTTTCCGGCGGAACCGTCCTGGACGTCGAAGTCCATTCCGGCTTCCGCCAAATCCCCGCGGATGATGTCGATCTCGGCCACGTCCGGCTCCACGAGGGGCAAACGGACAACCGAGTTGGGCAGGACTCCCTGCCACTTGAGAATCTGTTTGGCGGCTACTGCGCCTTGGACCCGCGTCATGGTTGCACGTATGACGGGTTCCAGTTCAAAATTAATGGCCCTGGCCTTGGCGAGGTCGTTGGCGTTGACGGCGTCGATCAGCTCACGGAAGCGGCGCGTGGCTACATGCGTGGTAACGCCCACCAGGCCGACGGCTCCGAGGGCCATCCACTGCAGCGTCAATCCGTCATCGCCGGAGTAGAAGAGCAGGTCCGTCTCAGCCATGACGCGTGTCGCGGCGGCGAAGTCGGCCTTGGCGTCCTTGACGGCCACAATGTTCTGGTGCTTCGCCAGCGCGATCATGGTCTCCGGAGCGATCGCAATGGAGGAACGGCCCGGAATGTCGTAGAGCATAACAGGCAGGTCAGTGGCAGAGGCAATCGTCTCAAAGTGTGCGCGAACGCCCGCCTGGCTGGGCTTGTTGTAGTACGGGGTGACGATCAGGAGACCATCAACGCCCAGTTCAGCCGCACGCTGCGAGAGGTGCACCGAGTGGGCGGTGTCGTTAGTGCCGGTGCCGGCAATGATGGCAGCCTTGCCGCCAACGGCCTCTTTGACCGCCCGGAACATGCCGAGATTCTCGTCGTCTGTCAGGGTTGAGGTTTCTCCAGTGGTGCCGGTGACCACGAGTCCATCGCAACCATCCTGAACAAGCTTTTCCGCCAGTGCCGCGGCTTGGTCATAATCCACCTTGCCGTCCTCAGTGAACGGGGTGACCATGGCGGTCAGCAGGGTACCAAGGGCGGGAACGTTAGCGCGCAAGTCAGACATATAAAAAACGTTACCCTGTGACGGGCTTGTTGGAAGAATGGATCCCGCCTAATGGTCCCCATTAACCGCGATGGTCCTCAATAACCGCGGCTACCTGTAGTGCGCGGCTACCTGTAGTGATCGAGGCGCGGGGGCTCCAAACGCGGCAAGATAGCTTCCGTGCAGGTGCGACTCCCGCGCCGCCGGGAGTGGCACCTTCCAGTCATGCTGGCTTAGGCGCCCGCGTTGGCTCTTCTGCGCAATACCGAGCAACGGCCCGCTCCTTAAGTTGCTCCGCCCAAGCAACCAGGCGCTGCGAGGCGCGAACGTACTCGAAGAGTTCCAGGGGCGTCAGTGAAGCCAAATCCGTCTCGGACAGGCGTCGGGCGAGCTCGGCCCCCGGTTGCTGCTCAGCCAGGATAGTACCTTCACGCCGCCACTGGGTGTCTTCCGGAGGCTCGCCGGCCACGAGCTGCCTGAACAGGAAATCGACGACCCCGGGGCTCATCGCTTTCATGGGTCCTTGAATACCTTCTGGCGGCTTGGGAGCATCGTTCATGCAGCCATATTATTCGAACATATATTCGAACACAAGAGCTTCGTTTTACAGTTGTGGCCACAGACCCCAACGGTGACGTGCGTTTGATGAGCACTCACTCCAGCAAAGCGGCTCAGCCGGTGGCTACTGCGGCCAGGCGCGGCCCCAGCCGCTCAGCCATCAGCCGGTAGCCCTCGTTGTTGGGATGCAACGTATCGGGCATCAAAGCAACGGCTTCCTCCATCGCGAAGACGCTGGCACCGTCGAGCAGGTGAACGTTTGCATCCCCGCGTTCTCGGACCGTCCGGACGACGTCGGCTACTGCTTTCCTGTAGTCAGCCAGCGTCCAGCCTGCAGAGTTGGGCACATTTTCCCGGGGAACCGACAACACAGGAGAAATGACCGCAATGGGCACGCCAGGGTGTGCCCGACGAACATTGCTGACAAACCCCAGGACCTGGCTTGCGAACGTCCTTCCCGAGAAGGCGGCGACGTTGTAACTGTTGATGCCCAGGCACAGGGAAATGATATCTGCCGGAAGTTGCGAGATCGTGCTCTCGACCGCGGGGTCCAGCTGACATTCGCCCCCGAAGCCCAAGGACTGCAATCGCCAGCCGAGTTCCCTGGCCACCAACGCCGGCCACGCCTCGGAGGGACCATTTGCCGTCCGGCATTGGGTGATGGAACTTCCGTAGGCGATCCACCTCCTACCCGTTTCCGCGGCAACCTTCACGTCCTGACCTTTCAGGGAAACCTCCAGCACCCTCAGGAAACCATAGTGCGGCAGCCACACCTGAACTCTGGAGTGAGGCGGCATATTATCAAGGTCAAGGTCATGACTGACACGTCCACCCCCAGGGACCCGATGCCGGAGAACTCCATTTACCAGGACGTCGAAGGGAGATCCGTCCTCCGGACCTTCGGCTTCAATCACCACATGCCCCGACGTTGCCGTCCACGTCGCGTGGATTCCGGCGCACATCCTGGCACGCTCCTCCAGCCCATTCGTGGCTGGGGGCATGAACAGCGCCGAATCAAGGCGTCTGAACTGCTGCCATCCATCTGATTCGTGAACGACCTCGAAAGCTCCGGCCCACTGGGCGTTCACAGATTCCATGGCATGGAACTCTACCGCCAGCGCGCGGTTGATTATGAGACGATCGCTGAATGACTTCGCAAGAGACGGCGCCTCCGCGAAATGCCCCCGGCAAACGCACGGTCTCCTCTCGGCTCTCGGGAATCGATGCCGCAAGAGGCGCGGCTTTGCTGGGAATGATGGCCACGCACTTGATGCCCACGTTCGGACCGTCCCCGCAGTGGGAACCGACCTTTGTGGGATTGGTGTTCTCAGGCAGGTCGGCGGCGCTGTTCGCAGTCCTCGCCGGCATCGGGCTGGCGCTCAGTACGGGCAAACAGGAGCCCCGCAGCGGCACGGAATTGTGGGCTGCCCGGCGAGGAGTTGCCATGCGCGCCTTGGTGATTGCCGTCGTCGGCCTGATGTTGGGAGGCCTTGACGTCAACGTCGCAGTGATCCTGGTTCACTACGCCGTCCTTTTCCTGTGCATCCTGCCGTTTCTGGGCCTCCGACTCAAGGCACTTTGCTTCTGGGCCCTCGGCTGGGTCTTTTTCTCTCCGCTGCTTGCGTTTCTGGTCCGGCCGCTGCTGCTGGACGCCGCACCTCCCCTGACGTTGGGCCATAACCCCAATTGGGAGGATTTCGGGACTCCTGCACGCCTCCTCGCCGACCTCTTTTTCACCGGCTATTACCCTGTGTTCCAGTGGATCTCCTACTTGTTGATCGGACTGGTGATAGGCCGTTTGGCGCTGACCACCGCGAGGATCCAATTGCTGCTGGTGATGTGCGGGATCGCGGTGGCCGGCGTGGCGAAAGTCGTCGGGATCCTGGCCATGGAGGCATGGGGTGGCCGCACTGCCTTGTCAGCCCTCCCTGTCACCAGGGGCTATCCCTTGGAAAGCATGCTTCAGGTGAACGTTACCGGCTTGGAACAGACCGGCTCCTGGTGGTGGCTGGCAACGGCAGCCCCGCATGCCGGGACCACCTTGGACCTGCTGCACAGCGGCGGCGTTGCTGCGGCCGTAGTGGGGTTGTTCCTGCTGCTTGGCACGTTGGCTGAGCGGATCAGGATCAATTTCCTGGTCCTGCTGAGCGGGCCGGGTGCCATGACCCTGAGCCTCTACTCTGCCCACGTCTGGGTGGTGTCCGCCTTCACCAACCAGCCTTTGCCTTCGGGGTGGACGGACGAAGGGATGTACTGGGCCCAAGCCCTCACTGCCGTTGCGATTGGCGTTTGTTTCGCGGTGCTGCAGCACCGCGGACCATTGGAATGGGTAGCCCACACCGCATCACGCCTTGGCAGTCACCGGCCTGCGGCAGTGGGCTGAGAGCGGAAGAGTTTCACGGCATCGCGCATGGACGCGCGGGCACGTTTGCGGTCCCCGGAGGCATCGTACGCGCAGCTCAATCGGAACCAGGACCGCCAGTCCTCGGGTGCGGCTTCTGCTTCGGCGCGGTACTTCTCAAACTCTGCGTCAGCGGCCGCTCGGACAATGCGCCCGCCCGGGGTGCGCGGAAGGTCATCAACGGGCAAACCGCCCTCGGCTTCCAGGACCTTGGCCATCTGCTCGGTGCGTGCACCGAAAAGCAGCTCGCGGATGAGTGCCCACGCGCCAACAACCGGCAGGACCAAGTAAGCGGCCCCGATTCCCTTGGCAACCAGATTGGGGTCACCGAGCAACAGGAAGGAGCGTTGCACCGAAACCACCAGGTATAGGACCAACAGTAAGGTGATGGCACCTACCCAGATTTTGGTGCGGTTCTTCTTCAGGGACGTCCAGAAATTACCCATGGCTTTAGAGACCCAAGTCCAGGTAGCCATCCAAGCCCACGGTAAGGCCGGGGTTGGCTGCAACTTTACGAAGCCCCAGAAGGACTCCGGGCATGAAGGAGGCTCGGTCGAAGGAGTCGTGGCGCAACGTCAGCTGCTCACCGGGACCACCAAAAAGCACTTCCTGGTGAGCAACCAAACCGCGCAGGCGCACGCTGTGGACTCGAACCCCGTCCACGTCGCAGCCTCTTGCACCGTCCAGTGATGTTTCCGTGGCGTCAGGGCTCGCCGCGACGCCGGCTTCCTGGCGCGCTTCAGCTATCAGCTGCGCTGTGCGCACAGCGGTGCCGGAGGGAGCATCAACCTTGTTGGGGTGGTGCAGTTCGATAATTTCCACGGACTCGAAGTATTGCGAAGCCTTGGCCGCGAAAGCGGTGGCGAGCACAGATCCCAGGGCGAAGTTCGGGGCGATCAGAACACCGGTGTCCGGCTTTTGCTCCAAGAGGCTTCGCAAGGAATCGAGCCGGTGGGCGTCCCAGCCGGTGGTACCCACAACTGCGTGGATGCCGTGCTCTACGGCGAACCGGACGTTGGCCTCCGTGGTGTCCGGAACGGTGAGGTCAACAACATACTGTGCACCGGCGTCGAGCAGTTTCTCCAAGGAATCGCCGCGGCCCAAAGCGGCCACCAGCTTCATGTCTCCGGCTGCCTCAACAGCCTTGACGGCTTCCATTCCCATACGCCCGTGGGCACCCAGCACTGCAACAGCAAGTTGTTCGGTCATGCCGTTAACCCTACCGCCGGGTCGGAGCCCGGGAGGAACCGTGACTCGGGCCTACTCCCCTGCCCCGACCCATTCCACAGTGCCATCAGTGAAGAACTGTTCCTTCCAAATGGGGACCTGCTCTTTGACCCGGTCCACAAGCTCGGCACACACAGCGAACGCCTGGCCGCGGTGGGCAGCAGCCACCGCACATACCAGCGCGGGGTCCCCGATCTCCAACATGCCGATCCTGTGGGCAGCCCAGATCCGAACCGGCTGTGCAGCTTCTCCGGAGTGCTCTGCCACCAGCTGCGCCACGACCTCTGACATCACCTGGTGGGCTGTGGGATGCGCGCTGTAGCTCAGCCGGTCCACAGCCTTGCCGCTGTCGTGGTTTCGGACGACGCCACTGAAGCTGACAACGGCTCCCGCGGTATCCGATTCGACCGCCTTGATGGCTTGGTCCACGGAAATCGGCTCGGCGCTGAGAACGGCGCTGACCACTTCAAAGTTTGTTTCAGTGCCCATGATTTCCTTCCAACTGTTCACAAAGGTGCCCGATCACAGGGTCCAGGACAGCCAAGCCGTCCATGACGCCTTTCGGGGATCCAGGCAGGTTGATGATAAACGTCTTCCCTACTGTTCCGGCGTGGCCACGGCTGAGCATGGCCATGGGGGTTTTGGCAGCGCCGGCGCGCCGAATGCCCTCCATGATGCCCGGAATCTCACGTTCCAGGAGCGGCAAGGTCATTTCGGGCGTGCGGTCATCCGGGCTAAGGCCCGTTCCTCCGCTGGTGACAATTACGGCGGGTTCCTGTGTCAGGAGTGCTCTCAGGGCAGCTCCAACAGGCTCACCGTCCGGCACCACCATGGTGGGGAACGTATCGAAGCCGTGCTCGCTGAGCCAATCGAGGATGATCGGACCTGTCTCATCGGCGTAGACTCCAGCGGCCGCGCGGGTTGACGCGATCACGATGCCGGCTTTCCGCAGCGTGTTCGGCTCGCACGCACTCACGCGCCGGCCTCACGTGGCGTTGATACTCCAGAGACGTCCCAGTCCCCGCTTTTTCCGCCGCTCTTGGCGAGGACCCGTATATCGGTCAGCACTGCATGCTTGTCCACGGCCTTGATCATGTCGTAGACGCTCAAGGCCGCCACCGAGGCCGCCGTCAGGGCTTCCATTTCGACGCCGGTCACGCCTTTGGTCTTGACCGTTGCCAGGATGCCAATCGAGTCGGTGTCCAGCTCAAAGTCCACGGTGACCTTGGAGATCGGCAATGGATGGCACAACGGAATCAGATCGGGGGTCTTCTTTGCCGCCATGATCCCTGCGACGCGCGCCACGGCGAGGGCATCGCCCTTGGGCAGCTCGCCGGCACCCAGCAGGGCCAGCACCGCGGGCGTGCTGCGGACAGTGGCCGTGGCAGTCGCAACACGAGTAGTGACGGCTTTTTGGGAGACGTCCACCATCTGCGCGGTGCCGTCCTGCCTGAGGTGGGTCAGGCCACCGGAATTTTCGGGAGTGTGGTTCACAGCATCCATACTTCCACTTCGTCCCCTTCGGCGAGTTCCGTGACGTCGCCGGGGATCTGCACCAGGGCGTTTGCCCGGGCCAGGGCATGGACCAGGTGGGAACCTGCGCCACCTTCCATCCGGACCGTGCCATCGGTGCCCATGGTTCCGCGGCGAACCTGGTGTTTTCCTTCCGGGGAAATCAGCGGTTCGCTCAGGCGTGCCCTGACCACCGGTCTCGGGGCCGGGGTTCCCTGTACCTGCGAAAGGGCGGGCCGGAGAAACATTTCGAAGGAGACCAGGCAACTGACCGGGTTCCCCGGAAAGCCCAGGAAGGGCACGCCCTCAAAGGTGCCCAATCCTTGCGGTCCGCCTGGCTGCATGGCGACCGGCTGGAATTCCACCGGCTGGTTCGCCATGGCTTGCCGGACTACCTCGTAGGCGCCCTTGCTCACTCCCCCGGTGGTGACGATGAGATCTACCCGGTCCTCCGCCGGCCCGGTATGACGACGAAGGACCGCCAGCAGTTTGGAGGGATCGTCTTCGGAAATCCCGGTGCGGACCACGTCCAGGCCGGCCTGTCGCATGGACGCTTCGAGCAGTGTCCCGTTGGAATCGAAGATCTTGCCTGCTGTGAGTTCGGACCCCGGCTCCACTACCTCATCTCCGGTGGTGACCAAGAGGACACGGCAGGGTTGGCGGACCTGAACGGTTGTCAGGCCCAAGGCGGCCAGCAAGCCCAATTGTGCAGGCCCCATCCGCGTACTGGCGGCCAACGCCAGCGCACCCTTGCCGATGTCGCTGCCGCTGTCCCGGACGTAGGTGCCGGAGGCGACTGAAGGCAGGACCACGGTAGCCTCGCCCGCTGCAGGGTCCGGGAAAGTGTTCGGCGTGGCCTTTTCAATGGGCACGACGGCGTCGGCCCCCTCGGGGATCACGGCTCCGGTCATGATGGGGGCGGCAAAGCCGGGCTTGAGAGCTGCCGGCGCGGCACCTGCCGGAACCGGCTCCGCTACCCGGAGCTCCGCACCGCCGTCGGGGATATCTGCTGAGCGTACGGCGAATCCGTCCATTTGGGAGTTGGCGAACGGGGGCAGTGACAGTGGCGCGTGGACGTCGACGGCGAGCGCCCTACCCAGCGCCTCCAGTAATGGCATGCGGAGGTGCCCTTTGTCGGCTAGGACACCGGTCAGCAGTTCCACCACTGCCTGGCGGTGGGCTGCAACAGATCTGGGCACGGACATCCTCCTGTGTGGACACGCTGGCTTCCGGCGAAACCTCCGGACGTACCCAGACTAGGGCCTCAGCCCACTTTGACGTTGATGGTGTGATAGCCGGTGGCACCATCCGGGGCTACCGGCGCTTTGTCTTCAGTCTGAGGAACACCGGTGGAATCGGTTGCCCGGACCTGCACTTCGTAGTCCCCTGGCGTGAGATCGAGGCCCAACTGCCACTGATACCAGGTGTCTGAGGAGATCGGGCTGGCCAGCGCTGCCTGCTGCCATGGTCCGCGGTTGACGCGGAGCTCTACGCGGTTGACTCCCCTGTGCTGGGCCCAGGCTACGCCGCCGAACTGCACCTTGCCTGCTTGGACGCTCCGGCCGCTGCGGGGTATATCGATGCGCGATTGCGTCTTGATGGGACCTCGATCGCTCCAACCACGGGGCGTCCAGTACGCGGTGTCGTCGGCGAAGCGTGTGACCTTGAGTTCAGTGAGCCATTTGGTGGCCGAGACGAAGCCATAAAGTCCCGGCACGATCATCCGCACGGGGAATCCGTGTTCCAGCGGGAGCGGCTCTCCGTTCATGCCTACGGCCAGGAGCGCGTCACGGTCATCTGTGAGGGCCTCCAAGGGAGTGCTGGCCGTCCAGCCGTCGTTACTGGTGGAGAGGACCATGTCCGCGCCGGCCTTGGGTCCTGCCATGGCCAGGAGTTCCCGTACGGGCCAGCCCAGCCAGAGGGCATTGCCGATGAGGTCGCCACCTACATTGTTGGACACGCAGGCGATGGTGATGTGGCGTTCTGTCATGGGCTTGGCCAGGAGGGTGGCGAAGTCCATTTCAACTTCGCGTTCCACCATTCCGGTGACCTTCAGTTTCCAGGCAGGAGGATCGATGGCCGGCACCGTCAAGGCGGTGTCGATCCTGTAGAAATCCGCGTTCGGGGTGACCAGGGGGCTGATGCCATCCACGGGAAGGGACGCACCTGCAGGAATGGTTTGCGCCGGCGTGGCGGGTTCCGGGAGCGTCATGGAGCCGCGGAAACCTGACGCCACTGCTGTAGCCCTGGTGAGGACAGTGGTCACTGTTCCGGCCACGACGGCGGCGAGTGAGGTTCCAGCCAAGGCGTTCAGAAAGCTCCGCCGAGCCAGTGGTGCCTCCTCACGGCCGGGGGTTTCTTCGGAGGGAGCCCAGGTTGCGAGCCGACGTATGAGCGTTCGCAGCAGCAGCATGGTGACAATGGCGGCAACGATCGGTGCAAGGGCCGCTTGGGGGCTCGCTTGGGCTCGGGTCACGACGGCGGTCAGTCCGGCTGCGCCCGCCAGTCCAGCCAGTGCCAGGCCCCAGCCGGTGCGGCGACGTTCCAGGATGCCAGCAAGCGCCGCCAGAATTCCTGCGACGCTCACAATGCAGGCCACCAGCACGATCTTGTCTGCAGTACCGAACAACTGCACCGCCAGATCCTTGACCCCGGGCGGTACGGCATCGATCACCGCACCACCGAGGGCTGTAACAGGCGATACCAGGGGGCTCAGGAGACCGGCAGCCAGTTCGCCCGCCGCGATCCCCGCGGCGCCGGCTGCTACGCCGGCGGCTGCCGCCCACAGCGCGGGCCTGCCCATGGTGCCTCGCTGCTGGGTGGTACCGGGTGCGAGCGTACTCATGAGATGCCTCCATGGCGGTGTTCTCTGGCGATGGGTTGATGGGTGGGAGTCATTGATGTCATGGACGGCATCCGCGATTCCGATGAGGGCGCCTTGGCCGGAAGTGACAGCGCAAAGCGGCAACCGCCGTCGACGTTATCCACGGTGACCGCTCCCCCATGCGCCTTGACGATGCCAGCCACCATGCTCAGGCCGATGCCTGCCCCGCTGTAGCTGCCTTGCATCTCTTCCGTAGTGCGACGGGCGGGGTCTTTCTGCCATCCCGTTTCGAACAGGTGCGGAAGGTCCTCGTCCGGGATGCCGCCGCACTGGTCCTCCACAGCGATCACGGCGTTCCCGCCGGAACCTCCAACGCGTTCGCCGCCGACGCTGATGTGGACGTCGCTGCCGGGTTCGCTGTAGATGATGGCGTTGAGAAGTATGTTCCGCACGGCCCGGGCGAGGCTTGGTCCGTCGGCGACGGCCATGCACTCACGGTCACCGCCGCCGTCGAGCCTGATGCCTTTCCTGGCGGCTAGCGGCGCCAGGTCAGAGATCGCGTCGCTGACGAGGTCGTACAAGTCCAGCGGTTCGGCACGCAGGCGGAGGGTGCCGGCCTGAATCTTGGACAGTTCCAGGAGGTCGTTGACCATGGCCGTCATCTGCTCTGTCTGCCCGATGATCTTCCGGTAATAGCCCTGCACATCTGATGCCATACCGTCTTCAAGGGCCTCGGTCATGGCGCGCATGCTGGCCAATGGTGTACGGAGGTCATGGGATATCCATGACACCAGCTCCCGGCGGGCGGCCTCAATAGCAGCTTCGCGTTCCCGCGATTCGGCCAGGCTGCGGCTGCTGGCCTCAAGTTCCTGGGCCAATTCGGCGAGTTCGGATGTCATGGCGGGAGCGCTCCCCCGACCCTCCGCCACGGTATGTTTCAGTGTTTCGCCACGACCAAGGCGTCGGGCAGCGTCAACAAGGTGGGCCGCATTGCGTGAGACGCCGGCACCGAGCATCAGTGACAGAGCCACGGCGACGGCTGAGGCAGTGGCCAGGATGTACCACATGACCTCAAGGTCCCGCGCGGAAATGAACATCGCGTTGAAGGCACTGACCATTCCTGCCACCAGCACAGCTACAGTGGCAACCACCACCAGGCAGATCTGGGCGAGTACCGAGGCCCGGCGGAGCAGCCTGAGAAGCGCCCACGTGGCGGCCCCAATGACCACAGCCCAGAACAGGACCCATGCCAGGATGGTCCACAGCTCACTGCCTTCCATGGTCACCCCCTGAAACGTTGGGCCCCGACATGTCGGGCCCTGACACGTCGGGCCGCACAGTTTCGGTCTCAGACCGCTTGCCATCGAAGCGGTAGCCAACGCCCCAAACTGTCTTAAGCAGTTCGGGTTTGGTGGGGTTGGCTTCTATCTTCTCCCGTAGGCGCCGGACGTGGACGGTGACGGTAGACAGATCACCGAAGTCCCAGCCCCATACGGCCTTGATGAGTTCTTCCCGGCTGAAGACCTGGTGGGGCCTTCGCATCAGGAAAGCCAGGAGGTCGAATTCACGGACCGTCAGAGCCAGCGGAACTCCGTGGTGCGTCACGGTCCGGGAGGCAGGATCCAGTTCCAGTCCTGCGGCTTCCACCGGCGGTTCCGGAGTGAACTCCTTGATACTCCGGCGCAGTACCGACTTCACCCGGAGGACCAGTTCACGCGGGGAAAAGGGTTTGGTGACGTAGTCATCCGCGCCCATCTCCAGGCCCAAAATCCGGTCATCTTCGGTTCCCAAGGCTGTGACCATGATGACGGGAACGCTCATGCTTAGACGAAGCCGGCGGCACACCTCCACGCCGTCCAGTCCTGGCAGCATACGATCCAGGATGACAAGATCGGGTTGCCGCGTGGCTGCAAGGTCGAGTGCGGTGAAACCATCCCCCGCCATGTCCACCTGGAACCCGGCTTTGAGCAGGTAGTCACGGACGACGTCGGCAATGGTCTGTTCATCCTCCACCAGGAGGATCCGACGATTCCCCGGCTCCGCTGCTGATGCCGCATTTGTGGTCACGCTTTCAGCATAGGTTTGCTGACGGTGGCCGGCACGCGTTCCTGGCCCAAAGTGCACAAGCGTTTGGAATCCGTAAGAACTGTGTGGGTTAAGGACTCTGCGACTGTAACGGGTGTCACTGATCCAGCCACGGTGGCGTAGCCTGAATTTATGAGTGTTCAGCTAGGCATGCCGGTGCCCCCTCCGGGCGGCGCGGCACGCAGCCCGGAAAGCGGCGTTGCAGTTCCGCCACCACGTCCAGCCGGCACGCCCACCGGGCTGTGGGATCGTTATGGCCGCCGCGCAACGGATATGCGCCTTTCCTTGACGGACAAGTGCAACCTGCGCTGCACCTACTGCATGCCTGCCGAGGGACTCGAATGGCTCTCGAAACAGGCAGTGATGACCAGGGACGAGATAGTCCGAATCGTCCGTGTCGGCGTCAACGCCCTGGGCGTGCGGGAACTCCGCCTGACTGGTGGCGAGCCCCTGGTCCGCGCCGACTTGGTGGACATCATTGCCGGCATCCGCGCGGACCACCCGGACCTCCCCATCTCCATGACCACCAATGGCGTGGGACTGGATAAGAAGGCCGCAGCACTGAAAGCCGCGGGTCTTACCCGCATCAATGTCTCGCTCGATTCCCTCCATGAGGAGACCTTCACCAAACTTACCCGTCGCCCCTTCCTGGATCGCGTCCTGGCCGGCGTGGATGCCGCTTGGGCGGCCGGGTTGGGCCCGGTAAAACTGAACGCTGTGCTGATGCGCGGCATCAACGACGCCGAGTCGCCGGATCTTCTGGAATGGGCCCTGGGCCGCGGCTACGAACTCCGCTTCATCGAACAAATGCCCTTGGACGCGGACCACGGCTGGACCCGACGCAACATGATCACGGCCGCCGAGATTCGTGGACTGCTCTCCCGAGACTTCGTGCTGGACAACGACCCCCGCGAGCGGGACGGCGCACCGGCCGAACGGTTTGAAGTACGACGCCGGGACGCGGCAACGGGCGTCGCCACAGGGCCGGTCCTCGGTACAGTCGGCATCATCGCATCAGTCACTGAGCCGTTCTGCTCCGACTGCCGCCGTACCCGCATCACCGCGGAGGGCAAGATCATGAGCTGTCTTTTCTCCCGCGAAGAATTCGACCTGTTGGGCCTCCTTCGTGAAGGTGCCACGGATGACCAATTGGCGTCGCGGTGGCAGGACGCCATGTGGGTCAAACCCAAAGCCCACGGCATGGACCACACAGGTCTCGGCGCAGCGGACTTCGTCCAGCCGGACCGCAGCATGAGCGCAATCGGAGGCTGAACCTTTGCTTGTCCGTTACTTCGCTGCCGCACGCGCGGCCGCCGGGGTGGAAGAAGAACTTCACTCCCTCCCGGAAGGAACCAGCCTGGAGGCGCTGCTGGAAGCTGCCCTCGCCGTCGAACGTCCGCTTCCCCCCGAAGGCACGCCGCCGCTCGCCAGGATCGTGGCACGCAGCAGTTTCCTTCGCAACGAGGTGGCCGTCCGCGACCGTACAGCTCCCTTGGGAAGCGACGACGTCATCGACGTATTGCCGCCGTTCGCCGGAGGCTAGGACCGCACAGGGCGCCAGCGCTGCGCGGGTTCACGCTTTCCGGAACACGCTCTTCAACAACGGGCTGAACTCAGCGGATCCTTCAAGCCTCAAGTCTGCGGTGTGCACCAGGACGCCATCGTCCACGCGGAATGTGTGCCGGGCTACGCCGTCGGCTGTCCGCCGGTCCAGGGTCAACGTGCCTGCATTCCATGTCCCACGGACCGGGCTCGCCGGTGGCCGTCCCATGCTGTCCACGTAGTACCACAGCGTGTCGCCGTGGTCCCGGTCAACAGTGAACATGCCATGACCTTCGAAATGCGTGCCGTCGGCTTCGCGGTGCCTATAGCTCTGAACCACGGCATATCCGCCCGCAGCCTTGGTAAACACCGCCTCGGCTTCTGCAGTCCGAGCAGTTCCCCAAGGAGACGCTGCGATCTCCGTAATGCCGCGCCAATGACCAAGGAAATCCCGCAGCATCTCCGCGGCTTGGCCGCTTGAGGGCGCATCCATCAGGGCTCCAAAGTAGTCAGGGCAGCATCATCGTGTGATCATGCTGCCCTGTTTACAGTGCGGGAGTCCAGAGGTTCCGGACGGGAACCTAGAGCCCGAAAGTTTCGGTTTCCTCAAAAGGACCAACAACAGTGATGGTCCGGGGCGCCGCTGCGAGTTCACGGGCGAGGTCCTGGACATCCTCTACGGTGACGGCCTTGATGCGTGCCAGGGTCTCGTCGATGTCCTGGAACTCCCCGGACACCAATTCCGCCCGGCCAAGACGCGACATCCGGGAGCCCGTGTCTTCGAGCGCGAGGACAATCCCGCCGCTAAGCTGGCCCACAGCCTTCCGGAGCTCTTCCTCGGTGATACCTTCCTTGGCGAGCTTGTCCAGCTCAAGGCCCAGGAGTTCCACGACCTGGCGAACCTTGGACGGCGTGCAGCCGGCATACATTCCGAAGTAGCCAGCGTCCGCATACGCGGCAGTGAAAGAGTAGGTGGAGTACACTAGGCCGCGCTTTTCACGAATTTCCTGGAACAGGCGTGAGGACATGCCTCCGCCCAGTACGGCATTGAGCACGCTCATGACAAACCGGCGGTCATCGGTGGCAACGATCGTTGGGCAACCCATGATGATATTGGCTTGCTCCACAGGACGCTTTACTACGTGCAGTCCGGCCGTGCCCGTGATGACGGCACGGTTCGTGCCCCGGCGGTCTACCGGCGCGGCGTCGGCGTCCAGCTGCCATCCAGCAGCTGTCAGGGCATCCACAACCAGCTGGCAGACGACGTCGTGATCCAGTCCGCCGGCTGCGGTGATGACCAGTTCCTCCGGTCGGTAGTAGCGCTGGTAGTGCGCCCACACCGAATCCCTTGCCACGGCTCTAATAGCATCCGGCGTTCCCCCGATAGGCCGTGCCAGCGCGTGGTTGCCCAGGACAGCGGCCACGAACTTCTCATGGGCGACGTCCGTGGGGTCGTCGCTGTCCATGGCGATCTCCTCAAGGATGACGTCGCGTTCCTGCTCCAATTCGGCAGGATCCAAGACCGCACCGGTGATCATGTCCGCGATGACGTCGATGGCCATGGGGAGGTCTGTATCCAGGACCCTGGCGAAGTAGCAGGTGCTTTCCTTGGCTGTGGCCGCGTTGGATTCACCGCCCACCTCGTCGAAGGCGGACGCGATTTCCAAGGCTGTGCGCCGTTTGGTGCCCTTGAACAACAGGTGCTCAAGAAAGTGTGTGGAACCATGCTGGCCGTCCGCTTCATCACGCGAACCCACTGCCACCCAGAACCCTATGGTGGCCGAACGCTGACCGGGCATTGCCTCGGTGAGGACGCGCACGCCGCCGGGCAGGACCGAGCGCCGCACGACGGAACCGCCCTCGGCACCATGGATCAATTCGCCGCCGGGAAGGGTCTGTTCCAGTGGCAAGGGTACGACAGTCATTAAGGCCTTTCAGGTTAAGGCCGGAAGGGCCGGTGGAGCTTTTTCAAGCCCACCGGCCCTGCCGGGTGTACTGCTTACAGACTACTCTGCGGACTCTTCAGCGGCCTCGGCCGGAGCGTCCTCTGAGGCTGCTCCTTCTTCCTCGGCAACAACCGGGGAGAGGGAAAGCTTTCCGCGGTCATCGATCTTGGTGATCTCGACCTGGACCTTCTGGCCCACGGAGACGACGTCATCCACGTTGTCCACGCGCTTGCCATTGGCCAGCTTGCGGAGCTCGGAGATGTGCAGCAGGCCGTCCTTGCCCGGGGTGAGGGAAACGAAAGCGCCGAAGGTGGTGGTCTTGACGACCGTACCCAGGTAGCGCTCACCGATTTCCGGTACCTGCGGGTTGGCGATGGCGTTGATGGCGGAGCGTGCTGCGTCGGCAGACGGTCCGTTGGTGGCGCCGATGTAGACAGTGCCGTCATCCTCGATGGAGATGTCCGCGCCCGTGTCTTCCTGGATCTGGTTGATCATCTTGCCCTTGGGGCCGATGACCTCGCCGATCTTGTCCACGGGGATCTTGACGGCGATAACGCGCGGCGCGAACTCGGAGAGCTCGTCCGGGGTGTCGATCGCTGCGTTGATGACCTCGAGGATGTGGAGGCGGGCTTCGCGGGCCTGCTTCAGTGCTGCTGCCAGCACGGAAGCGGGGATGCCGTCGAGCTTGGTGTCCAGCTGGATAGCTGTGACGAACTCGGAAGTACCTGCCACCTTGAAGTCCATGTCACCGAAAGCGTCTTCGGCGCCGAGGATGTCCGTCAGGGCTGCGTAGCGGGTCTGGCCGTCAACCTGGTCGGAAACCAGGCCCATGGCGATACCGGCAACAGCTGCCTTCAGCGGCACACCTGCGTTAAGCATGGAGAGTGTGGAAGCACAGACGGAACCCATGGAGGTCGAACCGTTGGAACCGAGGGCCTCGGATACCTGGCGGATCGCGTAGGGGAACTCTTCACGGGTGGGCAGAACCGGCACCAGAGCGCGCTCTGCCAGGGCACCGTGGCCGATTTCGCGGCGCTTCGGGGAACCGACGCGGCCGGTTTCACCGGTGGAGTACGGCGGGAAGTTGTAGTTGTGCATGTAGCGCTTGCGCGTTACCGGCGACAACGAGTCGATCTGCTGCTCCATCTTGAGCATGTTCAACGTGGTGACGCCCATGATCTGGGTTTCGCCGCGCTCGAAGATTGCAGAACCGTGAACGCGGGGCAGAACCTCTACCTCGGCAGTCAGCTGGCGGATGTCCGTCAGGCCACGGCCGTCGATGCGGACCTGGTCCTTGAGGATTCGCTGGCGCACAACGTGCTTGGTGACCGAGCGGAAAGCTGCGGACAGTTCTTTCTCGCGGCCCTCGAACTGGCCGGCAAGTGCACCCAGGACTTCGTCCTTGAGCTCGTCCGAGGCGTTGTCGCGGTCCTGCTTGTCAGCGATCTGGAAGACAGCGGCCAGCTTGTCGGCAGCAGCGGCTTCAACAGCGGCGTAGACGTCGTCCTGGTAATCCAGGAAGACCGGGAACTCAACCGTGGGCTTGGCAGCGCGTGCTGCCAGGTCAGCCTGTGCTTCACAGAGTGCCTTGATGAACGGCTTGGCAGCCTCGAGGCCCTCGGAAACAACCTCTTCGGTAGGAGCGGTTGCGCCCTGTTCCTTGATGAGGTTCCAGGAGTTGTCCGTGGCTTCGGCTTCAACCATCATGATGGCGACGTCGTCACCTGCAATGCGGCCGGCAACAACCATGTTGAACACGGCGTTCTCGAGCTGGGAGTGCTTGGGGAAAGCGACCCACTGCGAACCCTGTTCGTCGGCGATGAGGGCGACGCGGACGCCACCGATCGGGCCGGAGAACGGGAGGCCGGAAAGCTGCGTGGACATCGAGGACGCGTTGATGGCGACGACGTCGTAGAGCTCATCGGGGTTGATGGCCAGAACGGTCACCACGATCTGGACCTCGTTGCGCAGGCCCTTCACGAAGGCGGGGCGCAGCGGGCGGTCCATGAGGCGGCAAGCCAGGATGGCTTCGGTGGACGGGCGTCCTTCGCGGCGGAAGAACGAGCCCGGGATACGGCCGGCAGCGTACATGCGCTCCTCGACGTCAACCGTCAGCGGGAAGAAGTCGAAACCTTCGCGCGGCTGCTTGCCTGCCGTGGTTGCCGAGAGCAGTGCGGTGTCTTCGTCGATGTAGACCATCGAGGCGCCAGCTGCCTGCTTGGCAAGGCGGCCGGTTTCGAAGCGAATGACGCGCTTGCCAAAACGGCCGTTGTCGATAATGGCTTCGGAGAACTGGATTTCGGGACCCTCCATAGAGAGTCACCTCCGTTTCTGTTAGCGGAAGTCCGCCGCATCAACCCAGGCCTCTTCTTTTTTCCTGGCCTGTACTACACCCGGTCATCGATCGAGATCCACGGGCGTTGGCATCGTCACAGATGATGTTCCCGGGAATCACTACCGAGGACCGCGAATGCGCGATGCGGTTGATTCCTGTTTTTAGTTGTTGGTGAAAAAGGCGGCCCGTTCCGCTGGGGACCGGGCCGCCCCTAAGTCAGACTAGCGGCGCAGGCCGAGACGCTCGATGAGCGCACGGTAGCGGGCGATGTCAGTGTTCTTCAGGTAGGTAAGCATGCGCTTGCGACGACCAACCATGGCCAGCAGACCGCGCTGGGTGTGGAAGTCGTGCTTGTGCTCCTTCATGTGCTCAGTCAGATCTTTGATCCGCTGAGTCAGGACTGCAACCTGGACCTCGGGTGAACCGGTGTCGCCTTCAGTGGTTGCGTATTCCTTGATGATGGACTGCTTTACAGCGGCGTCAAGTGCCACGTGAACTCCTAGAGTTGTGCCGTGCCTCCCGCAACAGCGCCTCGCTGACGGGTTGTCCCTGGTACGTTGCCGCACACAAAAACAGGTCCAGCCGCCACGGACTGCAGCCGGATCCACTGATCAGTTTACCGGCACGTCAGCAGTGTTGTCGAAATGCCCCTGGCGCCGGGTCAACAGTTCGTGCGCCTGGGCTACGTCGAGGCACATTTGTTCGACCAAAGCCTCCGGCCCACGGTAGGCCACCATGCCGCGCAGGCGCTGCGTAAATTCGACGGCAACATTCTGCCCGTAGAGGTCGAAGTCTTCCACGTTCTCTTCGGGGCGGTCGATCACGTGCGCTTCCACCTGCCGGCTGACGCCGTCGAAGGTGGGGTTCGAACCAACGGAGATTGCGGCGGGCCAGCGCGTGCCGGCTTGGTCGATCAGCCACCCCGCGTAAATGCCGTCAGCTGGTACGTATCCGGTGGAATCATGGGAAAGGTTTGCCGTCGGAAAGCCGAGATCCCGTCCCCGGGCCGCTCCGTGCACCACTTCACCGCGCATGCGGTGGGGGCGGCCCAACACCGCGGCAGCTGTAACTACATCGCCTTCGCTCAAGGCCTCCCTCACCCAGGTGGAGGAACAGCGGCGGTCGGCATCGCCGTCGTCATGGACCGGGAAGCCTCCGGCGCCGTATTCATGGACAACCTGCACACCAAAACCGAGCTGATCGCCCAGTTCCTGCATGGTGAGAACGTCGCCGGAATTGCCGGCGCCGAAGCGGAGGTCGTGACCAACAACGACGTGCGCGGCGTGGAGTCCCTCAACCAGGATTTCACGGACAAACTCCAAGGGCGTCATGGCGGCGAGGTCGAGGGTGTACTTCATCACCAACACAGCGTCCACCCCGGTGTCGCCCAGGGCGTCCAGTTTGTCCCGGAGCCCCATGATCAGTTCAGGAGCAGAATCCGGCCTGTGGACCTGAGCGGGATGGGGATCGAAGGTCACGGCAACCGAGGGGATGTTGTGCCGCTTGGCTGTGTCGGTCACTTGCGACAGAACATGCTGATGACCCCGATGCACGCCGTCAAAGTTCCCGATGGTAACGACAGTAGGTCCGAAGTCCTTGGGGACTTCAGTGGGATCGTTCCAGATGTGGACCATCAACCTCGCCTTTTACTGCAGATGTTCGTTCTGCCCGGCAACCTCCCGGCGCCGGAACAATCTAAGGTTACCCGCTAGGGTGTTTGACTCAGGACGGTCGGCGTTTGTTGAGCCACAAAAGGCCCAGGATCGGCAGGACCAGCGGAACAAAGCCGTATCCACGTCCGAACAGGGACCACACGGTGTCATGCGGGAAAGCAATTGGATCAAAGAGGCTGATCGCTCCTACCACCAGCACACCCACAAGCTCAGTGAGCACAGCAGCCAGGGAAACCTTGAACCAAGTGCGGCCCGGCTTGGCAAGCGAGACAGTCGCCACAATGTAGACGACGGCGGCGAACGCCGACAAGATATGCGCCAAGGGAGCTTCGGCGAACTTGGTGGCGATCTGGTAACCGGCACGAGCTGTGGCCGACAACGCAAATATTGCGTAGACCGCGATCAGCAGGCGTCCAGGGCCGGTGTTCCGGGTGTCCTTCCGCTGCGGCTGCCGGTTGGCCGGGTTGGTCTCGGTTCCAGTCACGTTGTGTTCTTTCTTCAAGGTCAGTACCAGATCTGATTCATGCGGGCGGCCATCACCAGGGCAGTAACGCCCACTGCTGCCAGGACAAAGTTGCTCCAGCGGGTTCGTTCAAGGATGGCCCAATAGACAGCTCCCAGGGGAATCATCATGGCAACAATGAGGTAGCCCCAGAACTCCCAGGCTTCACCGGCCATCTGTTCGCCCATGGCCACCCGGACGATCGAGCCCACCAGATACACCACCAGAACCAGCTCAACGGCGAGTACGGAAAAGATGGTGGGGTCGTTCGGGGCCTTCTTCATCAAACCAGCCACGATGCACATGACCGTGGACACCAATCCGACGATCAGGATGGCGTAAAAGTATCCGTCCATGGTTACTTTGCCTGCCCGGTTCCCGGCGCAAAGACCAGCACGGGTTTCGCGAAGTTGCCTGTATCTGCAAGCAACGCCACCAGCTCTCCCGACGGCGCGAAGGCTGCGGCAGGCTTTTCGGCCGTGGCGGCGTCGGGCGTTCCTGCTCCCGGACCGGCAGCGATGCGGCGGCCGAAGGAAATTTCGGTGGTTTCGTCCTCGCTGAGCTCCCGGTTGGGCATGAGTGCACGTGCCGCCAAGGACATCTCCAGAACCTCAAGCTCTTCTGCCAGCTGCTCCAACGTGCGGGCCTGGTCCAGGGAGTATGGGCCAACCTGGGTCCTCCGCAAGGCTGTGAGGTGTCCCCCGACGCCCAAGGCACCGCCGAGGTCCCGGGCCAACGCCCTGATGTACGTTCCGGAGGAGCACTCCACGGTGACCTCGACGTCGACTACCCGGCCGCCGTCGATCCTGGTGATGGAGTGGACATCAAAGCGGTGGATGGTGACCGGGCGGGCCGCGAGCTTGACCTCTTCACCCGAGCGAACGCGGGCATAGGAGCGTTCGCCGTTGACTTTGATGGCACTCACGCTGCTCGGAACCTGTTGAATGGGCCCGGTGAGGGCAGCGACGCCGGCAGCTAAGGCGTCGTCGGTAATGGCCGCTGCGCTGCGGGCCTCCGTGACCTCGCCCTCGGCGTCGTCAGTGATGGTGGTTTCGCCCAGCCGGATGGTGGCCGTATACGTCTTGGAGGTGCCCACGATGTAGGTCAGAAGACGCGTCGCCTTGTTAATGCCCAGCACCAGCACACCGGTTGCCATGGGATCCAGCGTGCCCGCATGCCCCACTTTTCGGGTGCCGGCCAGCCGCCGCATCCGGCCAACCACATCATGGCTGGTCCATCCCTGCGGTTTGTCAACGATTACCAGTCCAGAAAGCACGCTTACCAGTATATGGGTGGCTAGGATGGCTCCCATGCCTGAGCTTGCCGCACACGTCCGCGACGTCCCCGTGAACCAGATCCGTGAGATCACCGAAGCTGCCTGGTCCACCCCCGGAGCTATCGTCCTCAGCATCGGCGAGCCGGGCTTTGCCCTCCCCCGCCACGTCCTGAACGCCGGCATTGCCTGCCTGGACCGGGATGAGACCAACTACACACCCAACGCCGGGATCCCTGCCCTCCGCGAGGCCTTCGCCGCTCACTTCCGGGAGCAACAAGAGGTCACTATTGGTGCGGAGCGGGTCTATGTGGTGGACGGCGCCCAGCAGGGACTGCACTTTGCCATGAGCCTTCTCCTCTCCCCCGGTGACGAGATCCTGATTCCCAACCCCGGTTACCCCACCTTCGCCATGACCAGCCGGCTGCTGCACGCCGTGCCTGTGCAGTATCCGTTGTATCCACAGAACGACTTCCAGCCGCACATTGAGGACATCGAGGCCCTGATCACGCCACGGACCCGCGTGATGGTGCTGAACTCCCCGTCCAATCCCCTGGGCGCCGTGATCAGTGAGAAAGCCACGCGCGAGCTGGTGGAACTGGCAGTCCGGCACGACCTCTGGATCATCTCGGACGAGTGCTATGAAGCCTTCACTTTTGATGTCCCCCATATCAGTCCCGCACGGTTCGACAGCGATGTCCCCGGCGAAGCCCGGGTCTTCACGTCCCTGACCTTGTCCAAGACCTACGGACTGACTGGCCTCCGGATCGGGGCGCTGATCTGTCCTCCGGGTTTGGAGCAAAAAATGAACAACGTGATGGAATCAATCGTGTCCTGCGTCGCGTCTCCTTCGCAGTACGCAGCTTTGGCCGCGCTGACGGGGCCGCAGGACTACGTTTCGCAGGCTCGCGACCATTACCGGAGCAACCGGGATGCGGCGTCGGCGGTGCTGGCGGAGAAGGGAATTCCGTTCCTTGGCGCCCAGGGGGCCTTCTATCTTTGGGCTGATGTTTCCCATGTGAGCGGCGGGGACGTCAGGTCCTGGGTGCGGGCGTTCCTCGCGGAGTTCGGCGTGTCCTTCGCTCCGGGTACGGCGTTCGGTTCGATCGGCGAGGGCTGGATCAGGATTGCCCTGTGCGGCGGGCAGCAGGACCTGCTCGACGGCGTCACCCGCCTCCCGGCCAAGGTCCAGTTGTAGCGGGTCGTCAGTAGGCAGTGCGGCGCGCGTGGTTCCGCCAGGCGTCAAACGGCTCATCGGAGGTGGCCAGTTCGGCATGCTCCACCGGCAGCAGCTCCGGCCGGGTGCCGGCAAAGTACTCATAGAACACGGCGTCGTCGAAGCCGGCCCTGGCCGCACCGTGCCGATCGGCCGCGAAATACACACGCCCGATCCTGGCCCAGAGCGTGGCGGACAAGCAGAGCGGGCATGGCTCGCAGCTTGTGTAGAGAACGGAACCCTTCAGGTCGAAGCTCTTGGTAGCTGCTGCGGCGCGTCGAATGGCCACCACTTCGGCATGTGCCGTGGGATCGTGGTCCAGCGTTACCCGGTTCACTCCCTTATGGACAGTTCCGTCCGGGGTGACCACAACGGCACCGAAAGGGCCGCCGCCGTCGGAAACGTTACGCACGGCCAGCTGGATGGCCAGGTTCAGGTATTCATCACGCTGCTGGGGACTGTGCGCCGACATGCTCTGATCCTAACGAGTTTTTGTACAGCAAATGCCCCTAAGAAGGCTTCTTAAGGGCATTAGCTGTACAAAAACTCGAAGAGTGGTCTAGCGGTTGGAGTCTTCGTCGAGCTCGTTGTCGCCGGAGAGGTCAGTGTCCTCTTCGTCGAAGTCGTCCTCGTCGATGTCCTCCGGAGCATCGCCCTTGTAGGGGTCTGCTTCGCCCGCGTGCTTGGCGCTGGCAGCCAACGCGGCCACCTCAGCGTCGCGACGCTTGGCTTCACGGAGCAGCTCCTCAAGATTGGAGGCATTGACCGGAATCTGGTCAGCCACGAACTCAAGGGTGGGAGTGAGGCGAACAGTGATGTTGCGGCCGACTTCCTGCCGCAGCACACCCTTGGCCTTCTCCAATGCCCTGGCGGCGTCTGCCTGGGCTACATCGTCACCAAAGACGGTGTAGTAGATGGTGGCGTGCTGAAGGTCATTGGTGACGCGGGCGTCAGTGACCGTGATGGACTCGACGCGCGGATCCTTGACCCGGCGTCCGAGGGCCTCAGCAACAACCACCTTTATCCGCTGTGCCAGCTTGGCGGCGCGTGCGGGATCAGCCATGACTTCCTCCTGGAAAGTAGAAACGGGAACGGAACGGGTCCGCCGGGGTTACCCGACGGACCCGTCCCATACGGAACCTAGTTACGCGGCTTTTCGCGCATTTCGAAGGTCTCGATGATGTCGCCTTCAGTGATGTCATTGAAGGAGCCAAGACCGATACCACACTCGAAGTCGGTGCGGACTTCAGTGGCGTCATCCTTGAAGCGCTTGAGCGTCTCAACGGTGAGGTTGTCACCGATGACCTTGCCGTCGCGGCTGACACGTGCCTTGGAGTTACGGCGGATGATGCCCGTGCGGACGATCGAGCCGGCGATGTTTCCGAACTTGGAAGAACGGAAGACTTCGCGAACCTCGGCGGTACCGAGCTGGACCTCTTCGTATTCCGGCTTGAGCATGCCCTTGAGAGCCATCTCGATGTCATCGATTGCTGCGTAGATGACCGAGTAGAAGCGCATGTCCACGCCTTCACGATCGGCCAGTTCAGCAACACGCTCGGCCGGCTTGACGTTGAAGCCAATGATGATGGCGTTGTCAACCGTGGCCAGGTTGACGTCGTTCTGCGTGATGGCACCCACACCGCGGTGGATGACACGAAGCTGAACGTCGTCGTCTCCAACGTCGATCTTGAGCAAGGCGTCTTCGAGGGCTTCAACAGCACCGGATACGTCACCCTTGAGGATGAGGTTGAGGGTGTCGATCTTGCCTTCGGCAACGGCCTGGTCAAAGTCTTCCAGGCTGATGCGCTTGCGGCGCTTGGCCAGTGCGGCGTTGCGGTCGGCAGCTTCACGCTTCTCAGCGATCTGGCGGGCCGTACGCTCGTCAGGGGTCACCAGGAAGGTGTCACCTGCACGCGGCACGTTGGACAGACCGAGGACCTGAACCGGGCGGGACGGCAGTGCGACATCGAGTGCCTCGCCGTTCTCGTCGAACATGGCGCGGACGCGGCCGTGAGCCGTACCGGCAACGATCGTGTCGCCCACTGCCAAGGTTCCGGACTGAACCAGGACGGTTGCAACAGCACCGCGGCCCTTGTCCAGGTTCGCTTCGATGGCAATGCCTCGAGCGTCCTTGTCCGGGTTGGCGCGCAGGTCCAGGGCAGCGTCGGCCGTCAGCAGGACGGCGTCGATCAGTTCGTCGATGTTGAGGTTCTGGCGGGCAGAGACCTCAACGAACATGGTGTCGCCACCGTATTCTTCCGGAACCAGGCCGTACTCGGTCAGCTGGCCCTTGACCTTGTCAGGGTTGGCGCCTTCCTTGTCGATCTTGTTCACTGCGACGACGATCGGCACGTTGGCTGCCTGGGCGTGGTTGAGTGCTTCAACCGTCTGCGGCATAACGCCGTCGTCGGCTGCAACAACCAGGATGGCAATGTCAGTGACCTTGGCACCACGTGCACGCATGGCCGTGAAGGCCTCGTGACCGGGGGTGTCAATGAAGGTGATGTCGCGGGCCGTGCCCTCGTGGACGTGGCTGATCTGGTAAGCACCGATGTGCTGGGTGATGCCACCGTGCTCGCCGGCCACAACGTTCGAGTTGCGGATGGCGTCCAACAGGCGGGTCTTACCGTGGTCAACGTGGCCCATGACGGTAACAACCGGTGCGCGGGCTTCGAGAACGTCGTCACCTTCGGCGTCCAGTTCGTCCTGGATGTTGATGTCGAACTGATCCAGCAGCTCGCGCTCTTCATCCTCAGGGGAAACAACCTGGAGCTTGTAGCCAAGTTCGGCGCCAAGCAGGCCAAAGGTGTCTTCGTCGAGGGACTGCGTCGCCGTTGCCATTTCACCGAGGTGGAACAGCACGGTCACCAGCGACGCGGGGTTTGCATCGATCTTCTCGGCAAAGTCCGTGATGGACGAGCCACGACGCAGGCGGATGATGGTCTCGCCATCACCGCGGGGTACCGATACGCCGCCCAGCGACGGAGCACTCATCTGCTCCAGTTCCTGGCGCTTTGCACGCTTGGACTTGCGCTGCTTGCCACGACCGGCGCCGCCCTTGCCGAAGGCACCCTGGGTGCCACCGCGACCGCGGCCACCCTTGCCGAAGCCACCGCCGGCGGGAGCGCCGCCACCGGTACCTGCACCAGGTGCGCCACCGGGACGACCGGGTCCGCCACCGGGACGGCCTGCGCCACCCGGACGGCCTGCGCCACCGGGAGCCGGACGCTCAGTGCGGTTGGGCATCATGCCCGGAGTAGGACGGTTTCCTGCACCGGGACCGCCAGCGGGACGCGGTGCGCCCGGACGGGGTGCACCGGGACGCGGTGCGCCCGGACGGGGTCCACCGGTTCCTGCTGCGGGACGGGGTCCACCCGTACCAGCTGCGGGACGGGGACCGCCGGGGCGTTCGCCGTCGTTACGGCGTTCGCCTCGGGGCATGCCCTGGGACGGTGCGAACGGGTTGTTGCCCGGACGCGGCGGACGGTCTCCGTCGCCACCACGGCCGCGGGGCATGCCCTGGGACGTAGCGAACGGGTTGTTGCCCGGACGGGGACCGCCGGGACGCGGAGCCTGGCCACCTTGACGTGCCGGAGCCGGAGTCTCTGCCTTGGGGGCAGGACGGGCGCCAGGCTTGGCCGAAACCGGAGTGGACGCAGCAGGAGCTGCAGGTGCTGCCGGGGCAGGTGCTGACGGTGTTGCAGGAGCTGCCGGTGCAGCAGCCGCAGGGGCTGCCGGAGCGGGGGCTGCAGGGGCCGGGGCCGGAGCCTTCGGAGCTGCAGGACCCGGTGCCGGAGCGGCCGGACGGGATGCTGGGCGGTTTGCCGCCGGAGCTGCTGCGGGAGCGGCGGCCTTGGCAGCGCCGGCACCCGGGTATGCGTCGCGAAGCTTCTTCACGACGGGGGCCTCAATTGTTGACGAGGCGGAGCGAACGAATTCGCCCAATTCCTGCAGTTTGGTTACTGCATCTTTGGAAGTAATACCGAGCTCTTTGGCGAGCTCATGTACGCGGACCTTGGCCACATTTCTCCTGTCTCGGTCCGCACCGAGCCAGGCACGAACCGTCTACTTCTTACTGCGGGCCTTCGCCGCTTGCGCGATTGAAAGGCCCATTGCAGAGCGCAACAAAGTTGTCATCGTTACGCACTCATCGCTGGGAACTCATCGGGTTTCCATCAGTTTTCTGACCCGCTTTCAGGTTTGGACGGTTTTCCTGCGGCGGCCTGGGCCTCCACAAGGGGCGCACCGGACATCAGGTATCGTTCCACGGCGCTTGCATCGGAAGCACCCGCAAGGGCCCTTCCGAAAGCTCGCCGCTTGATTGCCAATGTCAAGCACTTTTCGCTGGGGTGAAGCCATGCACCCCTGCCAGCCATCCGGCGTCGAACGTCGATCAGGACTGCGGAAGAACCGCTGCCTTGGACGACCAGCCGGACAAGCTCGGACCGGGAGCCTTGCTTCCGGCATCCGATGCACGTGCGAACAGGCCCATGGCCATGTTCAAGCAGTTCAGCCACGACGTGTCCAACCTGCCTTACGCTACTGGCACCCGACGGGCCCCGGTCCTGCGCATGCAGCTGAGGCACGCCAAAGCGCGCGGATACCGGACGTAAGCCCGGTTCCATCTAGTCTAGCCCCCCTGCCCCGGTCTCCCGAAACCAAGGATGCCGCCAGCGCGGCGCTAAACCGGCGGCACAACCGCCGGTTCAAGAGCTAGTCAGCCTTAGCGGGAGCGGCATCGGAGATGATATCGATGCGCCAGCCAGTCAGCTTGGCTGCGAGCCGCGCGTTCTGGCCCTCTTTGCCGATCGCCAGGGAAAGCTGGTAGTCGGGCACTACTACGCGGGCCGAGCGGGTTGCTTCGTCCGTGATAGTGACGGAATTCACTCGCGACGGCGACAAGGAGTTGGCAATGAAGGT
Source organism: Arthrobacter sp. TS-15 (assembly GCF_006964045.1). Taxonomy (NCBI): domain Bacteria; kingdom Bacillati; phylum Actinomycetota; class Actinomycetes; order Micrococcales; family Micrococcaceae; genus Arthrobacter; species Arthrobacter sp. TS-15. The sequence continues at coordinate 95,037 of NZ_SDXQ01000043.1, forward strand.
TGCGGGGTCGTCGCTGAAGTCAACGATGTCGATCTTTTCGTCGTTGAGTTCGGTCATGACTGCCCGGACGCGGGAACCCATTTCGCCGATGCATGCGCCCTTGGCGTTGATGCCGGCAGTGTTGGCCTTGACCGCGATCTTGGTACGGTGGCCGGCTTCACGGGCCAGTGCGACGATCTCCACAGAGTGATCCGCAATTTCCGGAACTTCCATTTCGAACAACTTGCGGACCAGCCCGGGGTGCGAACGGGACAAAGTGATGGACGGTCCCTTGGCGCCGCGGTGGACGTCCACCACAAACGCACGCAAGCGGCTTCCGTGGAGGTACTTCTCACCGGGGACTTGCTCGGGCGGGGGCAGCAATGCTTCCACGGATCCGAGGTTGACCTGAATCATGTGCGGGTTGTTGCCCTGCTGGATCATGCCGGCCACAAGTTCGCCTTCACGGCCTTTGAACTCGCCCAGCACGTTGTCGTCTTCCACGTCGCGAAGACGCTGCAGAATGATCTGGCGGGCCGTGCTGGCGGCGATGCGGCCGAAACCGGCAGGGGTGTCTTCGAACTCGCCGATGGGCTCACCGTCGTCGTCGATTTCCGTAGCCCAAATGGTCACGTGACCGCTCTTGCGGTCCAACTCGGCACGGGCCTTTTCGAAGGCGCCGGGCGTCTTGTGGTACGCCACCAGCAGCGCTTGTTCGATGGTGGGAATCAGGAGATCCAGCGGGATTTCACGCTCACGCTCCAGGAGTCTCAGTGCGCTCATGTCAATATCCATTAGGCCTCCTCGGAAGGTCCGTTGTGCTCGTCTTCCAGCGCAGCCTCGTGGAGGTGGCTGAATTCAATCTCGACTTTTCCTTGGCGGATCCTGTCGAAAGGAATAGTGATGGGTTCGCCCTGCTTGGGCTTCATGCCCTTCTTGACCTCATGCTCGGGGATGAGCGTCACAGCATCTTCCCCCACGGAGGTAATACGGCCCAGAAGGTTCTCTCCCTGAATGACGTTGACCTTGACCATACGGCCGCGGGCGCGGTGCCAGTGACGCGGTTCGGTCAAAGGACGGCTTACTCCAGGGGATGAAACCTCAAGGTCGTAGGGACGGCCGTCGTCATGGGGATCGTTGTCCAGAATATCGGACAGTCCGCGTGAGACCTCTGCGATGGCGTCAAGGCTGACGCCTCCGGTCTCTTCCTGGGGAAGGTCCACCACGACGTGGACCGTGCGGTGTGAACCGGCAACGTGGATGGAAACATCCTCGAGGTAGAGCCTGTTGGCAAGGACAGCCGGTTCAAGCAGCGCCCTAAGCCTGCTCTCTTCCGGGTTGTGGATGGTGGCCGTTGAGTTCGATTCAGAACGGTCTGTTGAAGTCGTGGCTTCCGAGTCACTCACGTTGCCCGCCGCCTCCCGATAGATGTTGTTGTGACTACTAGCCTAACGATTTTCCCGGGAACATGGTGCACGGACTTCCTCATCCACGTGACACCATGGTCTGTTGTGAACGGGGAAACAAGCGAAAAACGACGAACACCACCTTGGGGCCGGGTTTTACTGGTTGCCGTGGTGGCACTGCTTGTTGCAGGCACCGGAATGGTCCTTCTTCCGCGTGATTCCGGCACTCCCCCGGCTGTCTCGTTCACCGAAACAGCACGTTTGACGGCGTTGGAGGACACGCTGCTGCTGCGGGAATCGGCCACGACGCTGGCGGAGTCCGCGGCTCCCGAGGCCGGAAAGCCCATGTCCGGCAGCGCTGTGACTTTGCTGACAACCCACGCTCAGGCCTTATTTGACCCTCGCGGAACGACATCGAGTGCCACCCTGTCAGGGGCAGCCCCCTCACCCCGTCAGTCCTCGGCTGCAGCGGAACAAAGCAGCCGTGCGACCTTCCTGGCCGGCCTGGCCGGCAGCGGCTGGAAGCGCTTGGACGACTCGCGCGAGGCCGACGGCGGGATCGCCCGGCTGCTCGCCGCCGTCGGAACCGCGCAGGTGCTGCAGGCCGAAAAGTTGGCTGCCGAATGGCAGTTGCCCCTGCCGGAGCAGACACGGGCGTCGGAGACCAAGGCCCCCACGGCAACACCTTTGGCTGCCTCATGCCCCTCAGCAAACCCCACCCCGGAGCCGATGTCCGCGACCACCGACACAGCCCTGGCTGCGGTTGTTCGCTCGCAGCAGGAGGCGATCTACGTATACCAAGTGGCCTTGAAGAGGCTGGACGAGACGAAGTCGGCGGCCGCTGCCAAGCACTTGCAAGTTCACCAGGCGCTCCTCCGGGAGGCTGAAGCAGTCACCAGCGCCAACTGCGCGGATGCACCCACGGGCGAGGCGGGCTACCGGCTGCCGGAGGCTTTCACTCAGGATCCCGCTGCATTCCTTGGCTCGGTAGAGCTTGTCTCCCTGCCTCGATTCGGTGACCTTGCTGCCCTGTCCACGGGCGAGACCCGCACATGGGCCCTGGACAACCTGGTGGCAGCCGCCCGCAGGAGCCTCGTTTGGGGCGCGCAGCTGCCTGCGCTTCCGGGACTCATGCTCGACGCCGGCGAACTGCCTTCCTTGCCTACGCCCACTAGCACGCCCGCTTCCCAGGGCGGATAGGCGAGCCTAGCCATGCTGGTCAGGAAAGCCTGCCGGTGCTTGGCTTGATGCATGGCTTCCACAGAAACTGCCACCACGCACGAGAATGAACCGCACCGGGACGATCTGGCACATCGGCTGAACTGGCTGCGGGCGGGCGTCCTGGGCGCCAATGACGGAATCGTGTCCGTCGCGGCAATCGTGGTGGGCGTTGCCGGTGCCACCACCAACACCGGCCTGATTCTCTCCGCGGGTGCCGCTGGCCTGGTGGGTGGCGCCATCTCCATGGCTTTGGGCGAGTACGTGTCTGTCAGCAGCCAAAGTGACACCCAGAAAGCCCTCATTGAAAAAGAAAAACGTGAGCTGGCGGAGCAGCCGGAAGATGAGCTCAACGAGTTGGCCGCGATCTACGAGTCCAAAGGCCTCGGTGCAGAGACCGCCCGGACCGTTGCACAGGAGCTGACCGAGCACGACGCCTTGGCCGCACACCTCTCGGCCGAGCTCAATATCCATGAAGATGACATCGTCAGCCCTTGGAACGCAGCCTTTGCTTCGGCCGTAGCGTTCACTTTGGGAGCGATTCTTCCCATGCTGGCCATCTTGCTGCCGCCACCCGGGATGCGGGTTCCCCTAACGTTCGTCGCAGTCCTGCTTGCCTTGGCGATCACTGGCGCGGTTGGTGCGTGGCTCGGCGGTGCTTCCCGCGTCCGTGCAGCGGTCCGGGTGGTGCTGGGCGGGGCCCTCGCGCTGGCTGCCACGTTCTCCATCGGTACCCTGTTGGGGGCCAGCGGCGTTTTCTAAGGGACGCGTGGCAGTGCGGAGTTAGGCTGTTGCCGTGAACCTTCACGCGATGATTCCCATACCGGGCGACCTCCACGCCCGGTACAACCGCGACTCCGCGGGCAGGGATTGGCTCGCAAGCCTCCCGGGGCTCATCTCCGAGGCATTGGACCGTTGGGGGCTCTCAGTGGATTTGGTGCCAGGCGATGAGCCTTGGAATGGCCACGGAGCCTTGGTGGTGCCAGTTGTTCAAGGCTCCACCCCTGCAGCGCTAAAGATCGCTTATCCCCACGAAGAAGCACTGGTGGAGCGCTATGCACTGGCCCTCTGGAGTGGCCGGGGCGCTGTCCGCCTCCTGGCCTCGGACGATGCAAGTTGCACCATGCTGCTCGAACGCCTGGACGCCTCCCGTTGGCTCCAGGACGCCCCTCTGGACGAAGCCAGGGACGCATGGGGGGCCATTATGCGCGAGCTCTCGATCCAACCGGACGAAAGGGTGGAGTGGCGGGTTTTGGACCACGTCGCCGCAACCGCCGAGCGATGGAGCGATGAACTGCCTGCCGAATGGGACCGCCTGGACCGTCCCTTCCCTCGATGGTTGCTGGAAGCGGCACTGGAGGTCTGCCAGACGCGCGGGGCCGTAGGGCGCCGTTCAGGCAAGGATGTCCTGGTGCACACTGACCTGCATTTCATGAATATTCTTGCCACTACCAGCGCCGAAAAGCTGTCCCTGCGCGGCGACTATCTGGCTATTGATCCGCAACCACAGATTGGGGAGGCCGAGTTCGCCGTCGCCCCGATCCTGTGGAACCGCATCCGCGATCTTCCCCGGACGGATCCGGAGGCCGGGCTGCTGGAGCGGTGCCAGGACTTCAGCCGTGCCGCTGGATTGGATCCTGACGTTGCACGGCAATGGAGCATAGCCCGTGAGGTGCAGAACGCTTTATGGTATGCAGCAAAACCGCGGCACTCCGGTGATCTTGCCCGTTCCCTGTGGGTCGCAAGCACCCTGGCCGGCAACAGGCTCGACGCCCTTCCCCGGGCACACGATCTCCCCGACCCCGGCGAAGCAGCCTGACACCGTGGTCCTGAAAGTTGCTCTCATTGGTTCGGGCGCCATTGGATCGCGGGTGGCGGAACTGCTCGACGCCGGGACCGCCCCAGGCATCGAACTCGCCGGTGTTGTTCCCCACGGGAAACCCAGGACAGGTTTCAGCTTCGAAGAAGCCATGGACGTAGCTGACGTGGTGGTGGAGTGCGCCGGCGTTGCAGCAGTCGCCGAGTTCGGTCCGCGGAGTATTTCGGCCGGGAAGGACTTTCTGGTCACCTCGATCGGAGCCTTATGTGAGGCCTCGCTAAGGAAAACACTGCTCGACGACGGTCCAGGCCGAACGTTCCTGACAACCGGTGCGCTGGGCGGCCTGGATGCGATCACAGCGGCCTCCGCGGGCGGAACCATTTATCGCATCACCGTGGAATCGCGAAAACTTCCTGCTGCTTTGATCCAGCCATGGATGGACGGGGAAACGAAAGAATCACTCCTGGAAGCTACCGGGCCGGTTGAACTCCTGCGGGGCGGACCGGCCGAGCTGATCAAGGCCTTCCCCAAGTCAACCAACGTGGTGTCCGCGTTGGCGCTGGCAGCCGGTGACTGGGATGTGGTGGAAGCTGTGTTGATTGCTGACCCCGCAGCCAAGCAGACAACCCACCATGTCCTGGCCGAGACGAGCCTGGGGCTCTTCGACTCACGTGTCACCAACCAGGCTTCCCGCGGCAACCCGGCGTCGAGCGCTTTGGTGCCGCACGCCGTCGTCCGCGGTTTGAGGACGCTTGCCAACGCCAACGGCAGTTTTATCTGACTTAGGCCGCGCCGGCCCTACCCTGCGAAGTTCTCGTTCCAGACGTCCATGCCAAGTTTGATGATCAGCGCAGCCACCACGATCAGGAAAACAAGGCGCACAAACTTACTTCCCTTGGCCACAGCGGTCCTGGCACCGAGGTAGCCGCCTGCCATATTGGCCAGGCCAAGGATGAGGCCTACGCCCCACAGCAGGGAGCCGTGGGGGAGGAAGAAAATCAGCGCGCCGGCATTGGTGGCCATGTTGACGATCTTCGCTTTGGCGCTGGCTTCCAGGAACGCATAACCCATGGCCGAAACGAGCGCTATGACCAGGAACGAGCCCGTACCCGGACCGATCAGGCCGTCGTAAAAGCCGATCACGGCACCGATCATGCACGCCACCACGTAATGCTTATGGCCGTCGTGGCGCAGGGCGGTCAGTTCACCGGCGCTGGGACGCAGGGCTGTGAAGATGGCGACTGCGATCAGCGCCAACACGATGATGGGCTTGAAAACGCTGGCAGGCAGGGAGGCAGCAAGAATGGCCCCGCCGAAACTCCCAGCCAGCGCGATCACCGCCATAGGAATTGCGGTCTTCAGATCCGGCCCAACGCGGCGATAATACGTGACCGCGCTGGTGGTGGTCCCGAAAATGGACCCCATTTTGTTCGTGGCCAAAGCCTGGACGGGCGTGATACCTGGAACCAGCAGCAGGGCGGGGAGCTGGATCAGTCCCCCGCCCCCGACTACGGCGTCCACCCAGCCTGCTGCGAATCCAGCCACCACAATCAGGATGAGGGTGGTGAGCTGGATCGATTCGAAGCCGGAAATCACCGGGTTCGTACAGCGTTGACCACGTAGTCCACGGCCTTGTCCACCGCGATATTCTCGGCTTCGCCACTGCGGCGGTCCTTGATCTCAACCACACCGTCCACGAGCCCTCGGCCAACGGCCAGGATGGTGGGGACGCCCACCAGTTCGGCGTCGCCGAACTTCACACCGGGCGAAACCTTGGGACGGTCATCGAAAATGACGTCCAGGCCTGCAGATTCGAGTTCAAGGGAAAGCTTTTCTGCTGCTTCGAAGATCTCATCGCCGCGACCGACAGCCACGACGTGAACATCGGCCGGAGCCACCGAGCGCGGCCACACGAGACCACGGTCGTCATGGTTGGCTTCAGCCAACGCTGCGACGGCACGCGTTACGCCAACGCCGTAGGAGCCCATGGTGACAACCTGCTGCTTGCCGTTCTGGTCCAGGACCTTCAGGTCCAAGGCCTCAGCGTACTTGCGGCCGAGCTGGAAGATGTGGCCCATTTCGATGCCCCGCGCAGTTTCCAGCGGTCCTGAACCGTCCGGGGCGGGGTCGCCCGCACGGACATCGGTGCTTTCGATAACGCCGTCCCACGCGAAATCACGACCCGCTACCAGCCCAAAGACGTGCTTGCCATCAGCGTTGGCACCGGTAACCCAGCTGGTGCCGGAGACGACGCGGGGATCCACAAGGAAGAGAACCTTGGAGGATCCTTCCAGGCCCAGAACGGGCTCGTCGAGGGACAGGCCGGGTCCGATGTAACCCTTGACCAGCCACGGCAGCTTCTTGAGGTCCTCTTCGTTGGCGGCCTCGAGGCCGATTTCACCGGCGATGGGCAGGTGGGAGCCAATGTTGGCTTCCACGCGCTTGAGGTCCACTCCGCGGTCTCCTGGAACGCCGATCACCACGATCTGGCGCTCCCCCGTGGGCAGCGTGACGGCGAGGACAACATTCTTGAGCGTGTCAGCGGCAGTCCATGCGCCGCCGTCGGACTTGCTGCGCGGAGCCAGCTGGTTGGCGGCCTCCACAAGAGTGTCGATGGTGGGAGTGTTCGGCGTGTCCAGGACCTGTGCGGCCGGAGCGTTGCTGAAGTCGACCTCGTCCGGGACAACCGTGGTCACGGCTTCGACGTTGGCGTAGTAGCCGCCGGCCGAGCGCACGAACGTGTCCTCGCCGATCTCGGTGGGGAACAGGAATTCCTCACTCTTGGAACCACCCATGGCGCCCGCCGTGGCTGCTACGGGAATGACTTCCAAGCCTAGGCGCTCAAAGATCTTCAGGTAGGCCGCGCGGTGTGCGGCGTAGCTGGCATCCAGGCCGGCGTCATCGATGTCGAAGGAGTAGGAGTCCTTCATGATGAACTCGCGCCCACGGAGGAGGCCCGCCCTGGGACGTGCTTCATCACGGTACTTGTTCTGGATCTGGTACAGGCTCAACGGCAGGTCCTTGTATGAGGAGTACAGGTCCTTGACCAGGAGCGTGAACATTTCCTCATGCGTGGGGGCCAGAAGGTAGTCCGCCCCCTTACGGTCCTGGAGGCGGAACAGGCCGTCGCCATATTCGGTCCAGCGGTTGGTGGCCTCGTAGGGTTCGCGGGGTAGCAGAGCCGGGAAGTGGACTTCCTGTGCTCCGATCGCGGACATTTCCTGGCGGATGATGTCCTCCACCTTGCGCAGGACGCTCAGCCCCAGCGGCAACCACGTGTAGATACCGGGCGCGGCGCGGCGGATGTAGCCGGCGCGGACCAGGAGCTTGTGGCTGGCGACCTCGGCGTCGACGGGATCTTCACGCAGGGTGCGCAGGAACAGCTGGGAAAGGCGAAGGACCACGGGTACGTATCCGTTTCTATGGCAGATGTGGCAAAAACAACTGTCTACTAATCTACCGGCTGACTGCGCGGCCACTTGAACAGGCCTGGATTGGCGTCCGGCGCGCTTGCACACAGAAGAGCCACGCCGTCGCGTGTGGAAGCCCCTGGCCGCAACCGGCTGGTCATCCTGCGATGGCGTGGCTCAGCGGCCGGCCGGCCGCAGACTCTGTCCTGAGACTAGATCGCCGTCCCCTCCAGCGGAACGGGATCAGCTGCGGCTGGGAAGCATTGGTCACTGCCGAGCACACGGATGGCTTGGCCGCCGATGGCGCCCGTCAAGGTCTTGATCATGATTCCCCCTGTACCACCCGCACCCCAACGACACGGCTTGGGAAAAACCTATGTGATCGTAGACACATTTTCAAGGCGGGCCACAGCGCCACGCAGTGCCCTTGACCGCCCTGCCCACCGGTTCTACGTTTAATTCATCATCCGATGAATTAAGTGTGCCCAATCGGAGGCTCGCATGACACCCCTTACAGCAGCCATAAAGGCAACGGGGCTTCACATAAATCGCGCTCGCAGCAAGATCATCAAGGGCCTGGACTTCACCGTTGACGCCGGCAGGATCACAGGACTCCTGGGCCCTTCCGGCAGCGGCAAGACAACACTCATGCGGACGATCGTCGGAGTCCAGCGAATCACCCGGGGAACCGTGACCGTCCTCGGCAGGCCCGCAGGCAGCGCATCGCTCAGGCACGACGTCGGATACGTCACCCAGGGTGCCAGCGTCTACCCGGACCTCAGCGTGCACGCGAACGTGCGCTACTTTGGCGCCATGCACGGCGCTACCGCCGCGGACACCGCGGAGGCAATTGCCGCCGTCGGGCTCGAACCACTTGCCCGCCATAAGGCAGCTGACCTGTCCGGCGGGCAATTCAGCCGGGTCTCCCTGGCATGCGCCTTGGTGGCCCACCCGAAACTGTTGGTTCTGGATGAGCCCACTGTCGGGCTCGACCCTGTACTGAGGGCCGAGCTATGGGAGCGCTTTGCGGCCATGGCGGCTGCCGGAACAACCCTGCTGGTCTCCAGTCACGTGATGGAGGAAGCCTCCCACTGCTCCTCGCTTCTGCTCCTGCGTGATGGCCTCCTCCTGGCCCAGCTAACTCCCGCCGAACTGGCCGAACGTGGACAGAGCGAAGATCTGGAGCGGGCGTTCCTCACCATCATCAGAGCCGCTGACCGCGACCGGCAAGAACGTCAGGTGTCGTCATGAATGTCCGCATGACCCTTGCCACCACCGTCCGGGTCCTGGGGCAGTTGCGGCACGATCACCGGAGCGTTGCACTGATCCTCGTGGTCCCTGCACTACTGCTGACCGCCGTCTATTTCCTCTTCGAAAACGAAACGCTCCCCCCGGGGTTCCCCCGAACCTTTGACCGCGTCGGCCTGATGATGTTGGCCATCTTCCCCTTTGTGGTCATGTTTCTGGTCACATCGATCACCATGCTCAGGGAACGCACCTCCGGGACTCTGGAGCGCCTCCTGACCACGCCCATCCACAAGGCCGACCTACTCTTCGGTTATGGTCTGGCCTTCTCCATCATGGCGGCCCTGCAGTCCCTGGTGGCGACAGCTGTGGCCTACTGGGTTTTTGACCTCGATATCAAGGGAAGCCCCGGCCTGGTGGTGATGATTGCCGTCATCAACGCCGTCCTGGGCGTCGCCCTCGGACTCCTGTGTTCCGCCTTTGCCCGCACCGAGTTCCAAGCCGTGCAGTTCATGCCGGTGGTGGTGGTCCCGCAGATCCTGTTGTGCGGACTGTTCGTGGCGCGGGAGGACATGAACGAGGTCCTCGAAGCAATATCCGGTGCTCTGCCGCTCACCTTCTCCGTGGATGCGTTGAAGGAGGTTGCGGAGAATGCGGACGCAACAGCCACCATGTGGCAGGACGCCCTGATCATGGGCGGGATTGTTCTGGGAGTTCTGGTCCTGGCATCCCTGACCCTCCGACGACAAACCCGATGAGCGTCCCCCAGGCGCGCAGGGGCCGCCGCAGCTCAGGAGACCATTCACGCGAAGCCATCCTCACCGCCGCGCGGAGACTGTTTGCCGAGCAAGGCTTCGAAGGGACAAGCCTGCGGCAAGTAGCCCGCGAGTCATCCGTGGATCCGGCCATGGTGCACCACTTCTTCGGGGGCAAGGATGAGCTCTTTGCCGCCAGCGTGGAATTGCCCGCCGACCCCGCGGAGGTTCTTGCCGGCGTCGAAACCCTGGACCCTGCAGTGAGGGCGGAGGCGATTGTCCGGGCTGTACTGCGGTTGTGGGAAAGCCCCGCTCAGCACGGATTGGTGGCCTACGTCCGGGGAACCCTAGGCTCCAAGTCCAAGACGGCGCTCATGCGCGAGATGGTCAACCGGGTCATCTTGTCCCGGGTGGTTGCAGGCTTGCCGGGCACGCCGGAAGAACGGCATCTGCGAAGCAATCTGGTGGCCAGTCAGGTCATTGGCCTGATGCTGGTCCGCTACGTCATCAAGCTCGAGCCGCTGGCCGGCGCAGCGAAGGAGGACGTCATAAAGATGGTGGCCCCCACCATCCAGCGCTACCTTACGGGAGAGCTGGACGGCCCGGGAGCCACCACCTGACGATGTCCTTAGCGCCTGTGAGGGCTACTTGACCAGTGCCGCGGCCTGGTCCATCAGGGTGCCGGCCTCAGCTGCCCCGTCTGTGCCGCCGTCCTGGCCCGATGCCGTAGCGGAAATCAGCACGCCGCCCTTGACGGCGAAAGCCATCACGGTGGACTGCGCCTGGCCACCGGGGAGGGTCATGGTGGTTTTAAGTCCCACAGTGCCGGGGACCGAACCAACCCCATCAAGCTTCTCGGTTTTCATGCTCAAGGCTGTGCCGCCCATGGTCATCTTCATGGAGGAGCACGTGGTGATCTGGGACTCACTCCCCTCGAGGCTCTTCTGCAGGGTTTCCGCCGGAACGCCGGACACCAACGCTACGCTGGAGACGCTTCCGGTTGCGGTATCAACCTTCGCCCCGGTGGCGCCGGTGGAGCCTTCAATGGACTGCGAGGCGCCGGACATGGCCAGATCCTTGCACTCGGCCGGTTCGATGTTCATGGAACCCATGAGTTCCTTGAGCGGATTCGCTTGGGCAGCGAGGTCGTCAATGGCGGTAACAGTCAGTTCCGAGCCATCAGCTGGCTTGATCTGCTTGACCAGGTCTGTAAGTTCAGCCGAGGTGTACTGCTTTGCCGCAGTGGGCGTAGGAGTCGAGGTTTCATTTGCCGGTGCGGGACCGGCATCCGTGGAGGAGCCGGAGCCACCGCAAGCGGTAAGACCCATGACCAGCAGCCCCGACACGGCGAAACCGCGCAGCGTATTCTTGTTCATTCGTTTCCCCAATGGAGTCAAGTGTTCCGGTGCTGGCGGTCGCCAACATGGACAAGAATACTGGATTCCCCATCGACTTTAGAAAAGCACGGTGGCGAAGGTCCCCACTTGTTCGAAGCCCACCCGCTCATAGGTGGCCCGGGCTTTGGTGTTGTAGTCATTGACGTAAAGGCTCGTCACGGGCGCGAAGGTTCTGGAAAGATTTACGACGGCGGCCATGTAGCCCCCGCTGTGGCCGCGGCCCCGCAGCTCGGGATTCATCCATACGCCTTGGACCTGAGTGACCTCCCGCGTGACCGCCCCCAGCTCGGCTTTGAAGACCACAGTGCCGTTGGCATCAATGTGGACCAGCGAGTGGCCCTCCCGAATGAGTCCAGCAACGCGCCTGCTGTAGAACTCCTGCCCTCCAAGGAAGGGAGAGTAACCCACTTCTTCTTCGAACATGGCCGCGCACGCCGGCAGGATGCGATCAAAGTCCGCCATGGTGCCGAAGGCCAGGGCCGGGTTGGCGACGATAACGGGAGGACCTGAGATGGTAAGCAAAGGTTGCTGGGCGCGTACCTCGTGGGCGCTATGGCCCAGTTGCTCGAATCGCGCATAGAGGGCCATCACGGTTTCCGCGGGCCCGAAAATGGACGCGTAACGGCGCCCCGTTTCGTGGGCAGCCGTGGCCACATACCCTGCAAGGCCGGGATCAAGCTGCACAGGGACAAGATTGGCGCCGGCCCAACACGCACCGAGGAGCGTTTGGCCTTCAAAAACTCCGAAAATGCTGGCACCGCCGCTGGTGGGCGCCGCTGAACCGGTACTTTCCAAGTGCGCGAGGATAAATACGTTGGCCACCGCATCCTCGCTTGCAAGCGCGCGAAGGGCCAGGGTGTCGGCACTGCCGAGCACCCTGACTCCCAAGCCGTTCTCGTTACGAGACGCTAACCACGGGGCTACCCTTGACAGCATCTTCGCCATCGGCCTCCCCCATCTCTTCGGCGATGCGCATGGCCTCTTCGATCAGTGTCTCAACAATTTCGCTCTCAGGCACAGTCTTAATGACTTCGCCCTTCACGAAAATCTGGCCCTTGCCGTTTCCGGAGGCCACACCGAGGTCCGCTTCACGGGCTTCGCCGGGTCCATTGACGACGCAACCCATCACGGCAACGCGCAGCGGAATCTCCATGCCTTCCAACCCTGCGGTCACCTGTTCGGCCAGCGTGTACACATCCACCTGGGCGCGGCCACAGGACGGGCAGGAGACGATCTCGAGCTTGCGCGGGCGCAGGTTCAGGGATTGCAGGATCTGGTTGCCCACCTTGATTTCCTCCACCGGCGGAGCCGAGAGGGAAACACGGATGGTGTCGCCAATGCCGCGCGACAGGAGCGCACCGAAGGCCGTGGCCGACTTGATGGTGCCCTGGAATGCCGGACCGGCCTCGGTCACACCGAGGTGCAGGGGCCAGTCGCCCTTCTCCGCGAGCATCTCATACGCGGCCACCATGATCACGGGGTCGTTGTGCTTGACGGAAATCTTGAAGTCGTGGAAACCGTGCTCCTCGAAGAGGGAAGCTTCCCACACAGCGGACTCAACCAAAGCCTCCGGGGTGGCCTTGCCGTACTTCTTCATGATGCCGGGTTCGAGGGAGCCTGCGTTGACGCCGATCCGGATGGATGTTCCATGGTCACGGGCCGCAGCAGCGATCTCTTTGACCTGGTCATCGAACTTGCGGATGTTGCCCGGGTTGACCCGGACTGCAGCGCAGCCGGCCTCGATTGCGGCAAAGACATACTTCGGCTGGAAGTGGATGTCCGCGATCACGGGAATCTGGGACTTACGGGCGATGATGGGCAACGCCTCCGCGTCGTCGGCAGAAGGGCAGGCAACGCGTACGATGTCGCATCCGGAAGCCGTCAGTTCAGCGATCTGCTGGAGGGTGGCGTTGATATCCGTGGTGGGGGTAGTTGTCATGGACTGAACGCTGATGGGCGAGTCAGATCCGACGCCAACGGACCCTACCTTGATCTGCCGTGTCTTCCGGCGGGGGGCAAGGACGGGGGGTGGGGCTGCTGGCATTCCCAGGCTGACCGAGGTCACGTGGACTCCTTGGGTTGGGGTGAATCGTTGTGGTGGAGGACGTCCGGGCTAGGACGCGTGGGCAGCCAGGACACCGATGATTGGCGCCCATTCCGTGGTGCGGATGCCGGCGATGACGCCGGCTTCAGCGAACGGATCCTGCTTGAGGAGGTCATTGAGTTCGGCTTCGTCGGCCGACTTGAAGATCAGCAGGGCGCCGGCGCCGTCACCATAGGGGCCACTGGCAAGAAGTTTGCCTTGCTCGGCCAGTTCCCCGAGCCAAGCACGGTGTGCTGGGCGGGCTTCGTCGCGGAGGGCGCCTGAATCGGCGACGTATACGTACTCAACAGCGAAAACAGTCATGGAGCTAGCCTATCCCGCCGGTTGCGCAGAATATGTTCACAGCTTTGCCTGCATTGTTCACGGCTCTCTCCGCATTGTTCGCAGCTCAGCCGAAAATGTTCACGGGCTTAACGATGTCGGCATAGATCAAGAGCGCCCCCATGGCCATGAGCAACGCCGCCACCACGTAGGTCACCGGCAGGAGTTTCGCGATGTCGAAGGCTCCCGGATCCGGTTTGCCACGCAGTTTGGCCAGTTGGCGGCGCGCGCCTTCGTACAAGGCGCCAGCGACATGGCCGCCGTCGAGCGGCAGGAGCGGGATGAGGTTGAAGATGGCCAACGCGAAGTTGAGTCCTGCGAGCAACCCGATCAGGGTGCCGATCCGTGCCTGCATGGGTACTTGTTCCATGGCCGCTACCTCGCCGGCAACCCTGCCGACGCCCACCACGCTGATAGGCCCGTTGGGGTCACGGGGTTCTTCGCTGAAGGCTGCTTTCGCCACCCCCACCACCCTGGCCGGCAGGTTGAAGATCACACCGGAAATCTGTTTGATGTTCTCCCCTGCCATGGGCAGAACGGCCGACGCCGGTTGGGGAACCAAAGCGCTTTGGGCCCCTATGCCCAGGAAGCCGACTTCCTGGTACTGCAAAACTCCGTTGGCGTCCTGTGCCTGCCGCCCATCGGGGCCCACCACGGGCCTGGACGAGAGAACAGGGGTCACCGTGGTCTCCACTGACGCCCCGTTGCGCGTCACAATGACAGGAACTTCCTTGCCGGCGGAGGCCCGGATCCAGCTGGTGAGCTCGTCCCAGCTGGTGACGGATTTTCCGTCGAAGGAAGTGATGGTGTCATTTGGCTGCAGGCCCGCGGCTGCGGCCGGGGTCAGTTTGCAATCCGCCGAATCGGGGTCCACGGTCTCCCCCGCGGCAACCTGGCATTTGGAAACATCAGCGATGGTGGTGGTTGCCTGGGCTGTTCCGAAGCCCATGAGCAGGACTGCCAGAAGTATCAAGCCGATCAGCATGTTCATGGCCGGTCCGCCGAGCATGACGATGATCTTTTTCCAGACGGGGAGCTTGTAGAAGACGCGCTTCTCGTCCCCGGGACCCACTTCCTCGTGCGCCATTGAACGCGCCTCGGTGGCGAGGGTCTGGAACATGCCAGTACTGGAGGGGCGAACGGCGCCGTCTTCCTTGTTCGGCGGGTACATGCCGATCATGGACACGTAGCCACCCAGCGGAAGCGCCTTGAAGCCGTACTCTGTTTCGCCTTTTTTCCTGGACCACAGCGTTGGTCCAAAACCGATCATGTACTTGGTGACGCGCACTTTGAAGAGCTTTGCGGGCACCAGGTGGCCTACCTCGTGCAGCGCGATGGAAACGGCCACGCCGATGGCGACGAAGACGACTCCGAGGATGAAGAGAAGGACAGGACTCATGCCGGTGGGACTGCTTCCGTAAGGGTTGTGAGCTAGAGGGCGCTGCTGGCTAAACGATCAAGGGTTCGGGCGCGTGCCCACCTCTCAGCATCCAGCACCGACTCCACCGTTAGCTCGGAAGAGCCTGAATGTTCGCTGAGGACGGATTCGACGGTATCCACAATGTCGGTGAAGCGGATTCGTCCGGCGTGGAAGGCCTCCACTGCTTCCTCATTGGCGGCATTAAACACGGCCGGGAACGTGCTGCCCTGCTTAGCTGCGTCCTTGGCGAGGTCCACGGCCGGGAATGCCACGGTATCCAAGGGCTCGAAGGTCCAACTGGTGGCTTGGGTCCAGTCGCAAGCGCGTGCAGCCTGCGGGACACGATCCGGCCAACCCAGTCCCAGCGCGATCGGCAGCCGCATGTCCGGAGGTGATGCCTGGGCGATGATGGAGCCATCCACGAACTGGACCATGGAATGCACCACCGACTGCGGGTGGACCACAACGTCGATCCTGTCCAGCGGGACATCGAATAACAGGTGTGCCTCAATGACTTCCAGGCCCTTGTTGACCAGGCTGGCCGAGTTTGTGGTGACCATGAGGCCCATGTCCCAGGTGGGGTGGGCAAGGGCCTCCTGCGGTGTCACGTTGTGAAGTTGCTCCCGGGTGCGGCCGCGGAAGGGCCCGCCGGACGCGGTCAGGATCAGCTTTTCGACTTCCTGATCCGTGCCCGAGCGCAGGCACTGGGCGATGGCTGAGTGTTCAGAATCAACGGGAACGATCTGGCCGGGGCCAGCGGCAGCTTTGACCAGGGCGCCGCCGACGATCAGCGACTCCTTATTGGCCAGAGCCAGTGTGGCTCCTGTAGCCAGCGCGGCCAAAGTGGGCGCCAACCCGATGGAACCGGTAATGCCGTTGAGGACGACGTCGCACTCAATGGCGGCGATCCGGGTGGATGCGTCCGGTCCGGCAAAGACCTCCGGAGCGAAATTCCGCACGCCCTCAGCCGTGGCCGCGGCGTCAATCAACCGCCGAAGGACTTCCGGATCTCCCTTGGCGATTCCCACGGCTTGGGCCCTGGTGTGGACCGCCTGTTGTGCAATGAGTTCGAGGTTCCCGCCGCCCGCGCTTAGTGCCACCACTTCGAAACGGTGTGGTGCGGCATCGACGACGTCAATCGCTTGTGTGCCGATGGAACCGGTGGACCCGAGGATGACGATCTTGCGCGGCTGCATGACTTAAGTATCCCTGCCACTGCCGGGGCCCGCGAACGGATGGCGGCGTATGTGGAAATCAATGCCGCTTGACCAGCGCCGTCCGCTGCGTACCGTGGAATCGTGGAGTGGTTCTCCTGGCTTGATGCGCGGGACTATTTTGATGCGCGGGACTATGAATTTGCCCGGCAGGTGTTGCAGCGTGGCACAGCGGCGCTTTATGCCATTGCCTTCTTCTCCACGGTGAACCAGTTCCCGGCGCTCCTCGGCGAGCGCGGACTGTTGCCGGTACCGGCCTTCCTGGATATGGCCCGTCGCCTGGGCCGGCCTACCCTGTTCCGGTGGCGCTACTCCGACCCGCTTCTCCGGGCGGTGTGCTGGACGGGTATTGGCGTGTCCATTCTGCTAGTCATTGGCCTGCCACAAACGGGGCCGCCCTGGCTGCCCATGCTGGCCTTTCTCACGTTGTGGTTCCTCTACATGTCAATCGTGAACGTTGGCCAGACGTTCTATGGTTTTGGTTGGGAGATCCTTCTTCTTGAGGCCGGTTTCACGGTGGCCTTCCTTGGTTCGGACCAGACTCCCCCACCGGCAACCATCCTCATTCTCATTTTGTGGCTGGTGTTTCGGCTTGAGTTCGGGGCCGGCATGATCAAGATCCGCGGCGGCCGTGAGTGGCGGGACATGACGGCGATGTTCTATCACCACCAGACACAGCCGATGCCCGGCCCGCTCAGCAGGCAGGCACATCTGCTGCCGCGTCAGCTGCACAAAGTGGAAGTGGTGGGCAATCATGGTGCGCAGCTGGTGGTGCCGTTCTTCCTCTTCGCCCCTCAACCGCTAGCCAGCATCGCAGCGGGCATCATCATCGTGACGCAGCTGTGGCTGGTGGGCACCGGTAATTTCGCCTGGCTGAACTGGGCGGCGATCGTCCTGGCGTTCGCCGCCGTCAGCGACCCGGTGGCCCATGTGGTTTTTCCGTTCATCCCCCTTGAGTGGCACGCAAGTGCCGATACCCCGGCGTGGTGGCTCGTCGTCGTCGTACTTGTCACCGTTCTGCTGGTGGTGTTCAGCTACCGCCCGCTCCTCAACCTCTTCTCCAGCCAGCAACTGATGAATGCCAGCTTTAACCGTTGGCGCCTGGTCAACGCCTATGGTGCTTTCGGGACGGTGACCAAGCAGCGCATTGAGATCGTGGTTGAGGGAACCTTGGACGAGGATCCCCACGCGCCGGATGAGCGATGGTTGGAGTATGGATTCAAGGGCAAGCCCGGCGATGTTCGTCGACTCCCCCGGCAATGGGCGCCGTACCATCTGCGCCTGGATTGGCTCATGTGGTTCCTACCGCTGAGGACCGTCCATGAGGAATGGTTTTATGCCTTCCTGGACCGGCTGCTGGAGGCTGACAAGGCTACGCTTAGGCTGCTTCGACAAGACCCGTTCGACGGCGAACGCCCCCGTTGGGTGCGGGCGCGCAGCTACCTGTACCGCTTCGCCAGCCGTGCAGAGTTCCGTGGGACGGGCGAACGTTGGGTCCGGGTGCTGCTGTATGACGCCGTTCCGCCGGTGCAGTTAGGACCGCGACGCCGGCTTTCCGGATGAGGCTGGTTCCCGGGGTGAGGCTGGTTCCCGGGGTGACGCCGTGGATTCACGAACCACCAGGTGGGTTGCGAGTTCCACGCGCCTGGAGTCAATCTCTTCACCGTGCATTTGGCGAAGGATGAAGTTCAGCGCGGAACGCCCTATTTCCTGAAGAGGCTGGCTCACCGAGGTCAGTGGGGGCGTGGATTCTTCCGCCTGATAGGTTCCGTCGAACCCAACGAGGCTCATTTCCTCGGGGATTCGGATGTCCTGCCTCCGCGCCTCGGCCAGAACGCCCATGGCAATACTGTCGCTTGCGGCAAAGACTGCCGTGGGCGGATCTTCCAGGGCCACCAGGGACTTGAAAGCCGCCGCTCCGGTCTCGGGCCGGAACGGGCCCGCGGAAACATATTCATGTTCAACGGTGATGCCTTCGGCCATCAGTGCGGCCATGTAGCCGTGGAGCCTGGCCTGGCTGCATTCGGCGGTGGCGGGACCCCCGATGTAGGCAATGCGTCGATGCCCGAGCTCCAAGAGGTGCGTGGCGGCAGCTTTCCCTCCTGCCCAGTTGCTGGAGCCCACGCTGAACAGGTCAGCAGGTGGCGGATTCAGGGGGTCGATCACCACGATGGGAATCTGACGCCTCTGGAAGGCTTCCAGCTGAGCGGCTCCGAACGCCGAGGTCACCACGATCATGCCGCTGCGGCCTTCATCGACCATGCGCTGCGCGCGTTCCTCAGGGCCCAGCGGCGGTGCTGCCTGCAGTCCGGTGACGGAGAGGATTACTTCCATGTCCGAAACGTTGGCCTGCTCCATGATCCCCTTAAGGACTTCCATGTTGTAGGCCGAGTTCAGAGAATCGAACACCGCCTCGACGGTCCGCTGGACGGGGTTGCCCTTGCGCTGAAGGGGTGATTTGTATCCGGTCCGTTGCAGGGCTGCCAGGACACGGGCCCGGGTGCCTTGGGCCACGTCTCCGCGCCCGTTGACCACTTTGGACACGGTGGGTACTGACACTCCGACCTCCTGCGCTACTGCAGAAAGGGTCAGCTTGGAGGGTCGGACTTCTGGGCTCACGGTTACCGCTTTCGAAAAGTTTCGGTTGCTCACAGTCTGCATTGGGACGGGTGCACTCGTCAAACCGCAGTCCAGCACACCGAATTGATTGTCCAGCAGGCCTTGACGGTGATGTGCGTCACCGCTAAGTTTGGTGGGCACTTCCGAAAGGACTTCCGAAACATTTCGAAAAGTTGTTGGTGCTGGTGATCGAAGTTGATCCTCAGACCCGCGAAGTGCGGCTTTTACACGCACAACCGGGCGATCAGCGTCGAGCCCGAAGGACGAATGGAAACTGCACATGAATAATCTCAAGTTGCGCACCGCCGGAATGGCCGTTTCTGCAGCCGCATTGTCAATCTCCCTGGTCGCCTGCGGATCCTCAGGTCCGGCCGGGACAGGAGCCTCCGCGGACTCGGCAACCATGTGGGGACTGACCGGTGGTGACCAGCCTGTGTTCCAGGCATCCGTGGACTCGTGGAACAAGTCGCACCCCGACTCCGCCATCAAGCTCGACTTCTTCGCCAACGATGCATACAAGACCAAGGTCCGCACCGCTGTGGGCGCCGGCCAGGGCCCCACGCTCGTTTACGGGTGGGGCGGCGGTGTCCTCAAGTCCTACGTCGATGCCGGCCAAGTGGACGACCTGACCGGATTCCTCAAAGAGAACCCTGACGTCCAAAGCCGCTACCTTCCCTCCATCCTCGAGAGCGGCGTGATCGACGGCAAGACCTACGCGCTCCCCAACAACAAGGTCCAGCCCGTAGTGCTCTACTACAACAAGGAAGTCTTCGAGAAGATCGGGGCAGAACCGCCCAAGACCTGGGACGAGCTGATGGCGTTGGTCCCCAAGTTCAAGGATGCCGGCGTGGCACCCTTTTCCCTGGGTGGTCAGTCCAAATGGCCGGATCTGATGTGGCTTGAATACCTGGTGGACCGGATCGGCGGTCCTGAAGTCTTTGCAAACATTGCAGCCAACAAGCCGGACGCCTGGTCAGACCCGGCAGTGATCGAGGCGCTGACCAAGATCCAGGAACTGGTGGATGCCGGCGGCTTCATCAACGGCTTCTCCTCCATTGCCGCTGACAGCAACGCAGACCAGGCCCTGCTGTACACGGGCAAGGCCGCCATGATCCTGCAGGGCAGCTGGATCTACCAAGGCATGAAGAAGGACGCGGCCGACTTCGTTTCGAGCGGAAAGCTCGGATACACCCCCTTCCCCACTGTTGAGGGCGGCAAGGGTGACCCGGCGAACGTCGTGGGAAACCCGTCCAACTTCTGGTCCGTCTCCTCCAAGGCCACGGAAGAGCAAAAGAAGACCGCGCTGGAGTACGTCAAGGACGGAATGTTCAACGAAGAAAACGTCCAGGGCCTGATCAACTCAGGAGCAGTACCTGTGGTCACCGGCATTGAAGACAAGCTCGCGGCGTCACCTGACAAGGACTTCCTGACTTACGTGTACGGCATGGCCAAGGATGCCCCGGACTTCACGCTCTCCTGGGATCAGGCACTCAGCCCCGCACAAGGAGACGCCATGCTGGCCAACCTGGACCAGATTTTCCTGAAGAAGATCACCCCTGAGCAGTTCGCATCCACCATGAACGCGACGATCGGGAAGTAATACGGTGTCCGCAACTACCACCACTCCACCACGGGAGTTAGTCGCAGGAGGCACCCCGGGTACCCGACGGACCCTTGAAAAGGGTCCGTCGGGGTGGCTCGCCGTCCCCGCGCTCGCCTTCTTCATGCTCTTCGCCATCCTCCCGCTTCTGGGAGTACTGTTCCTAAGCTTCACCCGCTGGGACGGCCTGGGCGAAATCAAACTGGACGGACTGTCCAGCTGGAACACCGTCCTGGCCGATCCTGTGACGGGCAACGCGTTGCTGGTGACGGCCAAGATCATGTTTTTCTCCTTCATAGTCCAGGCACCCATCAGTCTGCTGCTCGGCGTCTTCACAGCAGCAAGCCAGAAGTATCGCGCCGCACTGGCCGTCCTGTACTTCGTGCCGCTGCTGCTCTCTTCGGCAGCCGTAGCCATCGCTTTCAAAGCGCTGCTGGACCCCAACTTCGGCCTCGGCCCCGGCCTGGGCCTGCCCTTCCTTGCCCAGGACTGGCTGGGCAACTCTGATCTGGTGCTGTTCGTAGTGGTTTTCGTGATCGCCTGGCAGTTCGTGCCCTTCCACACCCTGATCTACCAAGGCGGCGTGCGACAGATTCCCGCTTCACTGTACGAAGCTGCGCAAATTGACGGCGCCGGCCGCGTCCAGCAGTTCTTCAACATCACGTTGCCGCAGCTGAAGTACACCATGATCACGTCCTCCACGCTCATGGTGGTGGGTTCCCTGGCCTACTTCGACTTGGTCTTCGTGCTGACAGCCGGTGGGCCCGGCTACTCCACCAGGCTCCTGCCGCTGCACATGTACCTCACCGGCTTCAAAGCGAACGACATGGGAGCGGCGAGCGCCTTGGGAGTCATCCTCGTTGTTATCGGCCTGGCCCTGGCACTGCTCCTGCAACGACTCGGCGGCAAGAACCGCAACGCCAGCCAACTGGAAGGTGCGTAATGGCTTCCACCACCCAACTCCCCACAGCCCCGGCAGCGGTCCCCGAAAAGGTGACCACCCGCCGTCGGCCCCCAAAAATTGGCCGTTCGCGGCCGAACTTCCTGGGCGGCCTGGGCGGCTGGCTCTGGCTGGCCGTCATCATTGTGCCCGTGTACTACGTGGTGATCACCAGTTTGAAGAACCAGGCGGGATTCTTCACGTCCAACCCGATGCTGCCACCGGTAGAGCCAACCTTGGACAACTACAAGCTTGTCCTGGAGAACGACTTCGCAAAGTACTTCGCCAACAGCCTCATCGTCACCGTGGGCAGTGTTGTTCCGGCGCTGTTCGTTGCCTTTATGGCTGCTTACGCCATTGTGCGCGGCAAGGGCCGGTTCCTGAGCTGGACCAACAATCTCTTCCTCCTGGGCCTGGCCATTCCGCTGCACGCAACCATCATCCCCATCTACTGGATGATCACCAAGGCCCACATGTACGACACCTTGTTGGCACTGATCCTGCCCTCCATTGCGTTCGCGATCCCCGTATCGGTGCTCATTCTCTCCAACTTCATGCGGGATGTTCCCAACGAGCTTTTTGAGTCGATGCGACTGGACGGCTGTTCTGACTGGGCCATGATGTGGCGACTGGCGTTGCCCATGACCAAGCCCGCTGTCATCACGGTTGGTATCTACAACGCACTCCATGTGTGGAACGGATTCCTGTTCCCGCTGATCCTCACGCAAAGTCCGGACACCAGGGTTCTGCCGTTGTCGCTGTGGACCTTCCAGGGTGAATTCAGCGTCAACATCCCGGCGGTGCTCGCCTCCGTGGTACTGGCAACGCTGCCGCTGCTGGTGATTTATGTCGTGGCCCGCCGTCAGTTGCTCAGCGGCCTCACCGCAGGCTTCAGCAAATAGCCGGCTACCACCAACCAGAAAGGACTTCCCATGACAGAAACCCGACCCCTTCGTGTGGGTATGGTGGGCTACGCCTTCATGGGCGCCGCCCACTCCCACGCCTGGCGTACCGCGCCACGATTTTTTGACCTACCCCTTATTCCTGAACTGACCGCCGTGGCGGGCAGGAACGAGGAAAGTGTCCGGGCAGCAGCCAGTAAATACGGCTGGGCATCCATCGAGACTGATTGGCGCCGCCTCATTGAGCGCGATGACATCGATCTCATCGACATCTGCACCCCCGGCAACACCCACGCGGAGATAGCGATCGCAGCGCTCGAGGCCGGCAAGCATGTCCTCTGCGAAAAGCCCTTGGCCAACTCGGTGGAAGAAGCCGAAAAAATGACACAGGTGGCCCGTGCCGCGGCCGAACGCGGCGTGTTATCCATGTGTGGCTTCAGTTATCGGCGCACCCCTGCCTTGGCACTGGCCAAGCGAATGGTGGACGACGGCCGCCTGGGCGAGATCCGGCACGTCCGCGCACAGTACCTTCAGGACTGGCTCAGTGACGCGGATGCTCCGCTGACCTGGCGACTGGACAAGTCCAAGTCCGGGTCCGGTTCACTTGGGGACATCGGCGCGCATAGCATCGATGCCGCGCAATGGATCACCGGACTGAACATCACCGGGGTCTCCGCCCTGCTGGAGACGTTCGTGAAGGAACGCCCGGTAGGCGGCGACTTTGTGGGCCTGGGCGGTCATGGCGGCACAGATGGGCCGCGGGGTCCGGTCACGGTTGATGACGCTGCGCTGTTCACCGCCCGCTTTCAGGCCAAGCACGACGGCGGCGCTGACGCCAACTCGAGTGGCCGCACCGCCGCCGGGCCCATCGGCATCTTCGAAGCAACCCGTTTCGCCCTGGGACGCAAGAACGCCATGCGCCTGGAACTGAACGGCACCAAGGGCTCACTCGCCTTTGACTTCGAAGACATGAACTCCCTGCAGTTCTACGATTCCGCACTGGAACCGGATGCAGGCTTCCGCAAGATCATGGTCACCGAACCGTCCCACCCCTACACCGCCAACTGGTGGCCCACCGGCCACGGCCTCGGCTACGAGCACGGCTTTACGCACCAGGTGGTTGACCTCGTCACTGCCATCGGCGCAGGCGAGCAGCCTACGCCGTCGTTCGATGACGCATTGCAGGTGCAAAAAGTGCTGGCCGCCGTCGAGGCGAGCGCAGAGAACGCAAGCCGCTGGCAGAACGTCTGAGCCATATGAATACGCCCGATACGAAGGAAACCATGACAAGCAACAACAAGACAGCGCTGGTGGTCCGCGGCGGATGGGACGGACACCAGCCGGTGGAAGCCACAGAGCTGTTCATCCCATTCTTGAAGGACAACGGCTACGACGTCCGGGTGGAGGAATCCCCCAAGATCTACGCAGACCCCGACTACATGTCCGGCGTGGACCTGATCGTGCAATGCATGACCATGACCACCATCGAAAAAGATGAGTTCGAGGGCCTGCGCTCTGCCGTTGAAAACGGTACCGGCTTGGCTGGCTGGCACGGCGGCATCGCTGATTCCTACCGCAACAACTCGGATTACCTGCACCTGATCGGCGGCCAGTTCGCTTGCCACCCGGGCAAGCATGCCGACGAGCTGATCGGTGAACAATCGGACAACTACGTCCCCTACACCGTCAACATGCTTCCCGCGGCCTCCGTACACCCCATCACCCAGGGAATCGCTGACTTCGACCTCGTCACCGAACAGTACTGGGTCTTGTCCGATGACTACATCGACGTCCTGGCCACCACTACCCAAAAAGTCCGCGCATGGGACCCGTGGAACCGCGAAGTGACCTCGCCGGCCATCTGGACCCGTCAATGGGGCAAAGGCAAAATCTTCGTCTGCACCCCCGGCCACCGCGTGGAAATCCTCCAGGACAGCAACGTCCGTACCATCATTGAAAGGGGCATGCTGTGGGCGTCTCGATAACCCCTGCCAAGCCGCTAAACGTCGGAGTCATCGGCTGTGGCGCCATCATTGCCCAGTACCTGAGCAACTTCCGTCGGCTCGATTCCCTCAGCCTGGTAGCCGTCGCGGACCTTGACCCGGCGCGGGCGCAGGCCGTGGCCGACTCCTACGATGGTGTCCGGGCACTAACAGTGGACGGGCTCCTGGCAGCCGATGATGTGGACCTCGTCCTCAACCTCACCATCCCTGCCGCTCATGCCGACATCGCGCTACGAGCCATCGCAGCCGGAAAATCCGTGTACGGCGAAAAGCCACTGGCTGCCACCACCGCTGAGGCGCAGGAAGTACTGGCTGCGGCCGCGGCGGCGGGGGTTGTGGTTGGCTGCGCACCGGACACCGTGCTGGGAACCGGAATCCAGACAGCCCGCAAGGCGATCGACGACGGACTAATCGGAGCGCCGATTTCGGCAACAGCCACCATGGCCACGCCAGGCCACGAACGCTGGCACCCGAACCCCGATTTCTACTATCAGCCCGGCGGCGGACCACTGCTGGACATGGGCCCCTACTACGTCTCGGCGCTGGTCACACTGCTCGGTCCTGTGGTGTCAGTGGTGGGTGCTGCCAGCCACACGCGAAGCGAACGCACCATTGGATCGGGCCCTCGTGAGGGACAGGTGGTCCCGGTGGATATCGACTCACATGTCACCGGGGTTCTGGTCCATGAGTCCGGTGCCTTGTCCACCCTGTTCATGAGCTTCGACGCAGTACGGACGAAGAGCCCCAACATTGAGATCCACGGCGAGACGGGCTCGCTGATCGTCCCTGACCCCAATCATTTCGACGGCGATGTGCAGCTGTTCGCGCTTGGTGCCGAGGATTGGGAAACACTGCCCGTCTCAGCTGGTTATGTGGACTCGGGACGTGGCTTCGGCATCGCCGACCTCGCCAACACACCGTCCGGCCAGGAACCACGTGCCGGCGGTCAGTTGGCCTTCCATGCCTTGGACGTTATGGAATCAGTGCTGGAATCAGCCAAGAGTGGGCAAGCGGTCGCCATCAAGAGCACGGCCTCGCGGCCCGCTGTGGTGGAACTGACGGAACTGGTCAAACAGAAGGAACTCTCGACGCCGGTACGCGCCTAGAGCTCCGGCCGCCCCAACGAATCCGGTCACCCCAACGAATCCGGTCACTGTTCGCTCACTTCGCCGTTCTACGGTGCGTGGGACGATCAGAGGCCGGATTCGTCGTTAGTGCTTTGCGCGGCGGAGGGTCGCTTCGGCGTGCTTGAGGATGGGGCCATCGATCATCTTCCCCTTGTACTGGAACACACCAGTGCCTGCCGCGGCTGCCGCTTCCAGGAGTTCTTTGGCTTGGGCTACGGCTTCGTCGGTGGGAGCGTAGGCCTCCCGGACCACGGCCACCTGGTTCGGGTGGATGCAGGCTTTCGCTCCGAAGCCACTGGCCACGGCATCCCGGGACTCAGCGGACAAACCGTCAAGATCCGGGATATTTACGTACACGGAATCGATGGCTTCCTTACCCGCAGCCTTGGCGGCAAGCAGGACAGCGGACCGCGAGTGAAGAGCGACAGCCCGGTACCCGCCGTCGTCGTTCCTGCTGGAAAGGCCACCGAGGGAGGCCAGCAGGTCCTCGGCTCCCCACATCAGAGCCACGACGTTCGGCTCGGCGGCGATCGAAGCTGCGTTGACTATGCCTGACGCGGTTTCACACAGCGCGATCACCTGATAGCCAGCCAAGGCCCTCAGCTGCTCCGCGCTCTCCGCCTTGGCCAACATGACCGTGCGGTAGGGCGTCTGGGCCAGGGCCTGCAGGTCGAGCTCGAACTCCGGAGTCCCCACAGGATTCACCCGAACAATAGTGCGGCTTGGCTCAAGACCGCCGGTGCCGGATTGCCCTGAACCCGCCAGTTCAAGGATCGCGTCGCGGGCGCCCGGCTTGTCCGCAGGAGCCACAGCGTCCTCGAGGTCAAGGATGACGGCGTCGGACCGATCAGCAGCCTTCCCGAAGCGCTCAGGCCTGTCGGCAGGGCAGAACAGGAGGGCCGGTCCCATGGTGAACGGGAGAACCGCCGTGGTTGACGAGTCGGTGGAGGGCATGCGGATTCCTTGCTGCTGATGTGCTGACACGAACGGAGAACTATGACTGCGCGGCGTGAGCTTCCTTGGTCCACATCAGGCAGGTCCGGGTTGCCAAAGCCACCACTGCCCCATCCTGGTTTCGGCCGGTGTGTTGCATGGTCACCACGCCTTGACCGGGCCGCGAAGACGACAACCGTTTCCCCGTAATCACTGTTTCCGTGTACAAGGTATCGCCATGAAACAGCGGATGCGGAAACGTGACATCCGTCAGCCCCAGCTGCGCGATGATGGTGCCCTGCGTCAGCTGTGTCACGGACTGCCCCACCATGGTGGACAGAGTAAACATTGAGTTCATGAGCCTCTGCCCGAACGGCTGCCCGGAACTCCAGGCCGAGTCCAGATGCAACGCCTGCGTGTTCATGGTCATGGTGGTGAAGAGGACATTGTCCGTCTCGGTGACGGTGCGGCCAGGCTTGTGCGCGTAAATCACGTCCTCTTCGAGCTCGTCGAAATAGAGCCCGCGCTGCTCCACCACCCGCGTCATACAGTGAGCTCCTGGTCTTCTTCGAACAGCTCGGCACCGGTGGCGGCCAAGACGTCCTCAAGGGTGACGTTGGGGGCAAGCTCACGGAGGACCAGACGCGGATCACCTTCATCCTTGACCACATCGATCACCGCCAAATCCGTGATGATCCGGTCCACGCAGCCCTTACCTGTCAATGGCAACGTGCAGTCCTGGACGATCTTGGGCCTGCCGTTGCGGTCCACATGTTCCATCATGACAATGACTTTCTTGGCACCGAACACCAGGTCCATTGCCCCTCCCATGCCCTTGACCATCTTGCCGGGAATCATCCAATTGGCCAGGTCACCGTTCGCGGCCACCTCCATGGCACCCAAAACTGCTACGTCCACGTGCCCGCCACGGATCATGCCGAAGGACGCCGCCGAATCAAAGAATGCAGCCCCGGCATTGGTGGTGACCGTTTCCTTGCCCGCGTTGATGAGGTCCGGATCAATGTTTTCCTCAGCGGGGTATGGGCCGACGCCCAGGATCCCGTTCTCCGAATGAAGGATGACCTCCACGCCCTCCGGAATGTAGTTGGGGATCAGCGTGGGCATCCCGATGCCCAGGTTCACGTATTGCCCGTTGGTGAGTTCCTTGGCCACCCGGGCGGCCAGTTCGTTGCGGGTCCAGCCTTTGGCTTCGTGATGTTCGACGTCGGCGCGGCGGTACTCGTGCCGGACGGCTTCGGGACGGGGTGGGATGTCCTGGTACGTGTTGTCGGTCATCGTTCCGCTCCTGACTGGGCTGTTCCGGACTGTCCTGGTGCTGACTGGCTGGGCCCGGTATTAGGGGCCAGGGCCACCGTCCGCTTTTCTATGCGCTTCTCGCTCGTGGTGGCCACCACCACCCGTTGGACGAAAATCCCCGGCGTATGGATATGCTCCGGGTCCAGCTCGCCGGGTTCCACCAACTCCTCCACTTCGGCAATGGTGGTCCTTGCCGCCATGGCGCAGAGTGGGTTGAAGTTCATGGCCGTCGCGTGGAACACCAGGTTCCCGTGCCGGTCGCCCTTCCAGGCATGGACCAGGCCGAAGTCCGGTGTCAGGGACTCTTCCAGCACGTAGTCCGCGTCATTGAAGGTGCGTACCTCCTTGGGCGAGGAGGCCAGCGCAACGTTCCCCTCGGCGTCGTACTTCTGCGGCAGGCCGCCTTCGGACACTTGGGTTCCCACACCTGCTTTGGTGTAGAACGCAGGAATGCCGGCGCCACCGGCGCGGAGCTTCTCAGCCAGGGTGCCCTGCGGAGTGAGGACTACTTCCAGCTCCCCCGCCAGGTACTGCCGGGCAAATTCCTTGTTCTCGCCGACGTAGGAGCTGATGGTGCGCCGGATACGACCATCCTTGAGGAGAATGCCAAGGCCCCAGTCGTCCACGCCGCAGTTGTTGCTGACCGTCTCAAGGTCAGTGGTGCCTTGGCTGTACAGGGCGTCGATCAGGGAAACGGGGATGCCGCATAAACCGAAACCTCCCACCGCCAGCGAGGCTCCGTCCGGGATGTCCTTCACCGCTTCCGCGGCGCTGGCAACAACCTTGTCAATCATCCTTGATCCTTCCCCTACGGTTACAGACCCAGCTCGCGGGCGATGAGCATCAACTGGACTTCGGTGGTGCCCTCCCCGATTTCAAGGATCTTGGAATCGCGGTAATGGCGCGCCACCGTGAATTCGTTGATGAAGCCATAGCCGCCGAACACTTGGGTGGCGTCCCGCGCGTTGTCCATGGCTGCCTCGCCTGCGACCATCTTAGCGATGGCCGCTTCGGTCTTGAACGGCTTGCCGGCCAGCATCCTGGAAGCGGCGTCGTAGTACGCAAGACGTGCAGTGTGGGCCCTTGCCTGCATCCGGGCGATCTTGAACTGGATGGCCTGGTACTTGCCGATGTTATGCCCAAACGCGCTGCGTTCCTTGGCGTACTTCACGGACAAGTCCACGCAACCTTGAGCAGCGCCGGTGGCCAGCGCAGCGATCGCGATGCGGCCCTCGTCCAGGATGGAAAGGAAGTTCGCGTAGCCCCGGCCGCGCTCGCCCAGAAGGTTCACTTCCGGGACGCGGACATTGTCCAGGGTGAGCGGGTGAGTATCCGATGCGTTCCAACCCACCTTGTTGTACGGTTTCTCTGCCCGGAAACCGGGTGTGTCCGTAGGGACAAGAATGGTGGAGATTTCCTTCTTGGTGCTGCCGTCGGCGTTCTCTTTTTTTCCCGTGACTGCCGTGACGGTGACCAGCGTGGTGATGTCCGTACCGGAGTTGGTGATGAACTCCTTGTTGCCGTTGATGACCCATTCGCCGTTGTCCAGGTGGGCGTTGGTCTTGGTACCGCCGGCGTCCGAACCGGCTTCGCGCTCGGTCAGGCCGAAACCAGCCAGAGAACGTCCGGACGCCAACTGTGGCAGCCACTCTTGCTTCTGTTCCTCCGTGCCGAAACGGAACACCGGCATGGCGCCCAGGGAGACTCCGGCTTCGAGGGTGATGGCCACCGACTGGTCCACACGTCCCAGCTGCTCCAATGCCAAGGCAAGGGCGAAGTAGTCTCCGCCCATCCCGCCAAACTCTTCCGGGAACGGCAGACCAAACAGGCCCATCTCCCCCATCTGCTTCACAACCTCGTAGGGAAAGCTGTGCTCCTCATCGTGCTTGGCGGATACCGGTGCCACAACTTCGTCGGCGAACTCGCGGACGGAATCGCTGAGGTCCTGGTACTCCTCATTCAGGTCAAACGTGCTCATGGCTGGACTTCCTTGTCTGTGTTCGTGTCTGTGGTGGCCGTGGCGTCAGCGGCGTCGGCCACGTGAATGGTGGCGAGCACCTGGTCGGCTTTGACCAAATCCCCGGTCTTGCTGGTGAGGTGGACGGTTCCAGCAACGGAGGCCACCAGTTGGTGCTCCATCTTCATCGCTTCCACGGCAAGGAGGACTTGGCCTTCCTCCACGGTGTCTCCGTCGGCTACAGACACGGAAACCACCGTCCCGGGCATGGGTGAGCGCACCTGCGGATCCACCGCGCCTTCTTCGCGCTGGATCCCGGCGAGCATCCGCCGCAGTCGCTCGGCCCGGTTCAAGACTTCAAGCCGGCAGGACCAGCCGTCGTTGCCCACAAAGAGTTCCTGCACCCCGGTGCGCCCGCCCGACGCAACACCAACCGCGAAGGTGACCGCACCGTCGTCGAACTCCACCGCGAGCCTGTTGTCACCGCGATCGACCACCCTGATGTCCACCGGGCTCCCGCCGTCGACGCTAGCCCTGACGGTACCGCCCTCCTCAGTGATTGACACCGTCGCGATTGCACCGCCCGGAACACCGAAAGTGGCTGTCCACGCGCCGCGGCCGCCGACGCGCCAAGCATCGGGAGTCCGCCACGCGTCACCAGCGAGCGCCGATCCTGTGCGCTCCAGCCACAGAGTAAGAGCGGCGGCGATCAATTCCCTGGGACCAGCATGCCGGAAGTCCATGGACGGCAGCCTGCGCTCAATCAGTCCGGTGTCGAGGCGCCCGGCCCGGACGTCAGGATCGTTGATCAGCAGGCGCAGGTACTCCACATTCGTGTCCACGCCCAGCAGCGTGTAACGGCCAAGGGCAGCGTTAAGGGTATCCAGCGCTGACGCCCTGTCCTCGCCCCACGCGATGACCTTGGCCAGCATGGGATCGTAGTCCCCGGTGATCTCCAGGTTGTGGCGCATGGCGGAATCGATCCGCACCTTGGCGTGGGTGCGTTGCTGACCGGTCACGGTTGAATCCGACTCGCCCTGCTCAGCGAGCGCCACGATCCGCCCCATGGACGGCATGAAGTTCCGCTCCGGCACCTCGGCGTAAACGCGCGCCTCCACGGCGTGGCCGTTAAGTTCGACGTCGGACTGCGCCACGGTGAGCACCTCACCGGCGGCGATCCTCACCTGCCATTCCACGAGGTCGATACCCGTGACCATCTCCGTGACGGGATGCTCCACCTGCAGCCGGGTGTTCATCTCCATGAAGAAAAACTCATCGGGGTGCTCATCGGACACCAGGAACTCGACAGTTCCCGCACCGCTGTAATTGACCGAACGCGCTGCATTGCAGGCCGCCTCGCCAATGCGGGCCCGCTCCTCCGCGCCGTCCGGCAACGATCCGAACAGGGCCGACGGCGCTTCCTCAATGACCTTCTGGTGCCGGCGTTGGAGAGAACACTCGCGCTCGCCGAGGTGGATCACGTTGCCATGGTTATCGGCCAGGACCTGGACCTCGATGTGACGGGGTGCGCGGATGAGTCTTTCCAGGAAGAGGGTGTCGTCACCAAATGCGGACGCTGCCACGCGCCTTGCGGTTGCGAGCGTGGAGGCCATGTCTTCGGGTCTTTCCACCACATGCATGCCTTTGCCCCCGCCACCTGCGGACGGTTTGATCAGGAGGGGGAAGCCTACTTCGGGTGCTGCTTCAAGCAGGTCCTGGTCGGTGAGTCCGGGCTTGGCGATGCCGGGAACGCACGGAACGTCGTAGGCCATCACGTGGTTCTTGGAGCGGATCTTGTCACCCATCACTTCGATGGCACCGATACCGGGTCCGATGAACGTGATGCCCGCCGCGTCCAGTGCCTTGGCGAACTCCACGTTCTCGGACAGGAAACCATACCCGGGGTGCACGGCCTCCGCCCCGCTCCTACGGCACGCGTCGAGGATGGCGTCGATCTTCAAGTAGCTTTCCGCGGGTGACGTGCCACCGATGGCGACGGCGGTATCGGCGAGGGCCACGTGCTTGGCGTCTTTGTCCGCGTCTGAGTACACAGCGATGGAGCGGATGCCCATCTCCTTCAGGGTCCGGATGACGCGGCAGGCGATCTCACCACGGTTGGCAACGAGGACAGCATTGAAGATTCGTTGTGGCGCGCGGGGCGGGGCTGGGGCTGTAGTTGGCAAAGTCATGGTCACATCCTGAAGAGGCCGAAGGAGGTCTCGGGCAGTTGTTGGCGGGAGACGACGTCCAGGGCCATTCCCAGGACTCGCCGTGTGTCAGCGGGGTCGATAATGCCGTCGTCCCATAGGCGCGCAGTGGAGTAGTAGGGGCTTCCCTGATCCTCGTACTGTTGCTTGATGGGAGCTTTGAAAGCTTCCTCGTCCTCGGCGGACCATTCCTCACCGGCGGCTTCGTACTGATCCCTCTTGACTGTCGCCAGCACGCTGGAGGCCTGGTTTCCGCCCATGACCGAGATACGGGCGGCCGGCCACATCCAGAGGAACCGTGGCGAGTAAGCCCGGCCACACATGGAGTAGTTGCCCGCACCGAAGGAACCACCTATGACCACTGTCAGCTTGGGCACGCGGGCCGTAGCCACAGCAGTAACCATTTTGGCGCCGTTCTTGGCGATGCCGCCTTGTTCGACGTCTTTACCCACCATGAAGCCGGAGAGGTTCTGCAGGAAGATCAACGGAATGCCGCGCTGATCGCAGAGCTCGATGAAGTGGGCTCCTTTGAGGGACGATTCGCTGAAGAGGACGCCGTTGTTGGCAACGATGCCCACGGGGTGGCCGTGCAGGTGCGCGAATCCGGTCACCAGCGTGGTGCCGTAGTTCTTCTTGAACTCGTGAAACTCCGAGCCGTCCACGAGTCTGGCGATGACTTCCCGGACGTCGTACTGGGCGTTGACGTCCGTGGGAACCACACCGTAGATCTCTGAAGGATCGACGACGGGCGGCAGGACGACGTCGGATACGTCCCAGGCCGGCTGCGCCGGCTTCGGCAACGTCGCCACGATGTCCCGCACAATTTCCAGCGCGTGCTGGTCGTTTTCGGCCAAATGGTCCGTGACCCCGGAAATCCTTGAATGGACGTCGCCGCCGCCAAGTTCCTCTGCGGTGACGATCTCGCCGATGGCTGCCTTAACCAGCGGCGGGCCACCCAGGAAGATGGTGCCCTGGTTCCGCACGATGACCGTCTCGTCACTCATTGCAGGAACATAGGCGCCGCCTGCCGTGCACGAGCCCATGACGGATGCGATCTGCGGGATCTTGGCCGCGGACATTTTGGCTTGGTTGTAGAAGATCCGGCCAAAGTGCTCCCGGTCGGGGAAAACTTCGTCCTGCTTGGGCAGGAATGCCCCTCCTGAATCCACGAGGTAGATGCACGGGAGCTTGTTCTCCAGAGCAATTTCCTGGGCCCGGAGGTGCTTTTTCACGGTCATGGGATAGTAGGTGCCGCCCTTGACGGTGGCGTCATTGGAGATCACCAGAACATGGCGGCCATGGACCAGGCCGATGCCCGCAATAACCCCGGCACCCGGGGAATCGTCGTTGTACATGCCGTTGGCAGCCAAAGGTGCGATCTCCAGGAAAGGACTGCCGTCATCAAGCAAGTAGTCGATCCGTTCGCGCGGTAGAAGTTTCCCGCGGGCGATATGCCGCTCCCGGGACTTTGCCGGGCCGCCGAGGGCCGCCGTCGCCAGACGCTCCTTCAGCTCGGCCACCAAGGCCACTTGCGCGTCGTGGTTAGCTTCGAAGGTGCCGCCCGCGGTTCCCATCAGACTGGAAATTGTCTCCATTGACCCCTGTTCCATTCCCGGCCACAGGCCATTTCGGTTAGTGCCACGTAACTGAAATTTAGGTTAGTCTTTATTAACTGTGATGTCCAGCACAGTAGGTCCCGCAAGTACAGGGACTGAACTGGCCAAGGAGGAAAACGTGACCGGAGGTCAGGAAGCAAGTATCAACAGCACCCGGACCCCCGCCACCCAACGCGGTCAGGCGAAGGAGCTCCGAAGGCTGGCCTTATTGTCTGCAGCCGCCGGACTGTTTGCCGAGAACGGCTTCACCCGGGTGTCCCTTGAAGACCTCGGAGCAGCAGCGGGAGTCAGTGGACCCGCCGTCTACCGGCATTTTCCGGGCAAGCAAGCGGTCCTTGGCGAACTTCTCCTCAGTGTCAGCCGCGACCTCCTGGACGGCGGATTGCAGGTGGTATCGGAGTCGGACGATCCCCGGTCCGCACTGAAGGGCCTGATCCGGTTCCAGGTTGATTTCGCGCTCAGCAATCCAGACGTCATCCGTGTCCAGGACCGGGACTTCGGAAGTCTCAGCGATGCCGACCAAGCAGAAGTCAGATCCCTCCAGCGCAGTTACGTTGAAACGTGGGTTGACGTCCTGGCCCGTATTCACACCGACGCAGATGTCGCCGGCCTCCGGGTTCGGGCACACGCAGCCTTTGGATTGATCAATTCCACACCCCACTCGGTGCGCCACCACGGCAGGAAAATTGCTGTGAAGTCCGCCAGGCCCATCCTGGAACAGATGGCTTTCGCTGCTCTGACGTCTGCCTGATTTTTTCCGTCGGGTGGGGCTGTCTTTGAACGTTGCGCTAAAAATGTCAGACCCCAATGATTTGATTTATTCATGGAGAACTTGGCGCAGTCGACGGCATCATGGGCGGAATCGTCCCCTGCTGTTGCTGCCCTGGCCGCGGTGCGGTCACAGCGCAGTGGGGGGACGCCGCACTTGATCAAGGCCGGGCGTACCGATTCGACGGCGCACATCACGGTGATCGAACATTTCCACGGCGTTGGAATGGCCAACGATACTGGTCGGCTGTACGGCGACAGACTGCACAAGGACGCTGGGCGACTCCACGGAACTGCGCCGGTCAAGGCTCCCGGCGGGCTCAACAGCCCACAGCATCTCAGCGGCGAGGCTAACTTTGCCCGGATTTCGAAGTCCACCGCCGCCCCCACCACACGTGCACAGGTCGACAACACGGCCTTGACGCTCGACCCACGGCGGAAGGCCTGGGCCCACTCCAGCCTGGACTCTGATCGGCCGATTCAACGCCAGCACGGGCAGATTCCTGAACCCACTGCCGTTTCGGGATCGGACTTCTCTACGCTCCTTGACGAGGGCGCTGCGCTTCTTGACTCCGCACGCTTGTCCGCGGCAGATGAGGTGCGGTTGTTGGGATTCGTTGAGGCGGCTGATTTCGCGGGCAGGGTCGAGGAGATCTCGCGGTCGGTGGAGTATTTGCAGGTGGTCGCTGCTCAGGCGGTGGAACGGACCCGAAAGGAAGCTCTGCAAGCTCGGCCGGGGGCGTCAGCGGCAGCGCCGGAATGGCGAACGGGTTGGACCGAGCCGGCAGGGGCTTCGGCGGTTCCCGCAGCCGCAGTCTCAAGGGGAACTGCCCCGGCGGGGGCTAGCCAGGCGGAATCGGACCCAACACGAGCTAGCCCCGCCGAACCGGCCCACACAAGAACCGCCCCGGTTGGCAGTTTCTTGGATGATGGGTACCGGAACACGGCAGAGTTCCTTCGGGCACGGTTGCGGATCGGTATCGGTGAAGCCCGGCGCAGGCTCGCCCTCGCCGCCGAGGCCCTCTCCCAAACCGGGATGACCGGGCAGGACGTCCCGGCCCGCCGCGAAGCCCTCGCCGACGCCCTCGCTTCCGGAGAGCTGCCCTCACG
>NZ_SDXQ01000044.1:0-66399 GCF_006964045.1 Arthrobacter sp. TS-15
GCGGGGCCTGACCCGAGGGGACGGGCGCCTGACGCGGACTTTGGGGAGGGCGATCGGTGCATAGCCTGTACCGGGCCCTCATTTCCTCATCGCCGCTAGCAGCTGACTACCGCCTACTGCTCGCTGCCCACTGCCCGCCGCCCGCCGCCCGATGACTGCCGCCTCTGATTTGACGTGGGTTCTCCGGCAACACGCACGCCCGCGGGTTGTTCCGGTTTTCCTAGGACTCACAGGGCCTGCCTTAAGGGCTGCACTCAACAGATGTGCCACCTAGGCTGGAAAACCTAAGCCTTGCTGAACCGGCGAGGAATCGCGGGTTAGGTCCGGCCCCATAGCCAGGAGCACAAAATGTCCAGGAGCACCAAAAGTCTAGGAGCACAAATGTCGAGGAGCGGTAAATGAGGATTGCTGTCACGGGCGGAAGCGGGAAACTGGGCAGAAGCGTGGTTCGGCGGCTCACGCAGGACGGCCACCAGGTGCTCAACATGGACCGAGCCGGCATCCGCGGGAAGGGCTACGTAAGCGTTGATCTGCGCAACTATGGGCAGGTCGTGGATGTCATCCTGGGCTTGGACGACCAGCACCATGGCTTGGACGCAATTGTTCACTTGGCCGCCATCCCCGCTCCGGGTCTCGCCCCCGACGCCGCGATTTTCGAGAACAACATGGTGTCCACGTACAACGTGTTTCAAGCGGCACGAAGGGCAGGCATCAAGAAGGTGGTTTATGCCTCCAGCGAGACAGTCCTGGGGCTCCCTTTCGACATCGCACCTCCCTACATTCCCGTGGATGAGGAGTACGCGGCCCGTCCGGAAAGCACCTACTCACTGGTCAAGCATCTTGAGGAGCAGATGGCCATCCAGCTCACACGATGGGATCCGGAACTGAGCATCACGGCGCTGCGCTTCTCCAACGTCATGGACCCCGAGGACTACGATGCCTTCCCGTCCTTCGACTCTGACGCAAACCTTAGGAAATGGAATCTGTGGGGCTACATTGATGCCCGCGACGGTGCCCTGGCTGTGGTCAGGGCCTTGGAACATGGTGAACCGGGCTTTGAAACTTTCATCATTGCCGCGGCCGATACTGTGATGAGCCGGAGCAGCGCTGATCTGGCTGCGGAAGTATTTCCCGGCGTCGAGGTCCGCAAAGAACTGGGCGAGCACGAAACCATGCTGTCCATTGACAAGGCGCGCAGGCTGCTGAGTTTTGAACCGGAGCACAGCTGGCGCACGTACCACTCCAACCGGACGACCCCCACGGAAGACTGAGCCACCGACGACCGAGCCAGCGAAGAACCGACCCTCCGAAGACTGACGCGGGCTTTAGTTCAGGCTTAACGCGCGACGGCCCACCCCTTAGCTGCAGTTTCCTGCGAGCACTCGTAAAGGGATGGGCCGGCGCAGCTTCGGTTACCGCTAGATCATGGTCATCACCATTGCGGGGTCGGCAAGGATTGCCCCGAGGTCGGCAAGGAATCGCGATCCCTGTTCCCCGTCCACCAGGCGGTGGTCGAAGGACAGGCTAAGTGACATGACCTGCCGGACAGCGAGTTGGTCATTCACCACCCACGGCGCCTTCCGCACAGCACCCAACGCCACAATGGCGGCCTCGCCCGGGTTCAGGATGGGGGTGCCGGCGTCGATTCCGAACACGCCGATGTTGGTGATGGAGATGGTGCCGCCGGACAGCTCCGACGGCGACGTCTTGCCTGCACGCGCGGTATCCGTCAGTTCAGTCAGCGCCGTGGAAAGCTCACGAAGGGTAAGCCGGTCCGCATCCTTGATGTTCGGGACCGTCAGGCCTCGGGGCGTGGCGGCCGCTATGCCCAGGTTGACGTAGTTGAACTGGACAATTTCCTGGCTGGCGTCATCCCACCGCGAGTTCAGCGACGGGTTGTTCCGCAGCGCCACCAGGACCGCCTTGGCCGCAAGGGTCAGCGGAGTGAGCTTGTAGCCTTCGAACGCCTTGTTGCCCTTCAACCTTGCCAGCAACTCCATGGTGGCCGTGACGTCCACCGTGAGGAACTCGGTAACGTGCGGCGCAGTGAAAGCGCTCTGCACCATGGCCGCGGCCGTGAACTTCCGGACTCCCTTTATGGGAGTGCGGGTTTCGCGCTCAGCCCCTGCCTCAGAAACCCGGCCTTCGGCCGGGGCTGCGGCTGCCGTTGCACCGGAGAAGTTCTGAACATCCTCGCGGGTAATGAGCCCGCCCATGCCGGTTCCGGGGACGAGTTTCAGATCAATGCCAAGATCGCGCGCCAGTTTTCTCACCGGCGGGGTTGACCGCGGACGTTCGGAGGTGTCCCCCTCTGCCAGACGAGCCACCGCAGGCTCGATTGGCGCCGGAGCCGCGGGCGGTGCGGAATGCGCGGGCGGTGCGGAATGCGCGGCCAGAACGTGACCGCGGGCACGGCGGGCCGGGCGGCCGCTGTGCTCGACGACGGCGCCATACCCCACCAGGTTCGGCTCACGTTTCGCCGGGGTCCCCACCGCTTCAACGCCGGCGGTTGCCGCCGAACCATTGGCAGATGTTTCGACGGCGACGCTGACTCCAGCGGATGGAGCGCCAGCAGATCCAGCACCAGCAGACCGGTCACCGCTGTCCGGCAAGCTACGCCCGCTGGAGGACCCGGCGTCGTCAACCTCGAACGACACGATGGGCTTGCCAACTTCCACCACAGTGCCGGGCTGCTCATGAAGTTCTGCTACCACTCCCGCGAACGGAGAGGGTAACTCCACAACTGCCTTGGCGGTTTCAACTTCGGCGATGACCTGGTTCAGTGTGACGGTGTCCCCCACCGCTACCTTCCAGCTCAGGATTTCCGATTCGGTCAGGCCCTCGCCAAGGTCCGGCAGCCTGAATTCCTTGATCATGGTGGCGGTCATCCTTCCAGTCCACTCAAAGAGTTGCGCCGACCCAGGGCGCGGTCCACGCCGTCGAGAATCCTGTCCAGATCCGGCAGGTGGTGCATCTCGAGTTTCGAGTAGGGGTACGGAACATCGAAACCGGTGATGCGGACCGGGGCGGACTCCAGATAGTGGAAGCAGCGCTCCGTGATGCTGGCGGCGATCTCGGCGCCCAGGCCACCGGACTGCCCCGCCTCGTGGGTGATCACCAAGCGTCCGGTCTTGCGGACAGAGGCCTCCACTACCGGGTAATCCACGGGGGCCAGCGAGCGCAGATCGATGACTTCCACCGAGATGCCTTCGTCGGCGGCAGCCATGGCAGCATCCTTGGCAGTCTTCACGAGGGGACCGTAGGCCACCAGCGTGACATCCGAGCCGGCGGTCACCACGGCAGCCTTATCCAGGGGAAGGGCAGTGGAGAGGTCAAGGGTCTCGTCCACATCGCCCTTGTCGTGATAGCGGCGCTTAGGCTCGAAGTAGAGCACAGGATCATCGGAGGCAATGGCTTGCTGAATCATCGTGTACGCATCCTGCGGGTTGGAAACCGCCACCACACGCAACCCGGAAGTGTGCGTGAAATACGCTTCGGGTGATTCGGAGTGGTGTTCCGGCGATCCGATTCCGCCACCAAAAGGAACACGAATGGTGATGGGCATCTTCACCCGACCCTGCGTGCGGTAGTGCATCTTGGCTACCTGGCTGACAATCTGGTCGAACGCCGGGTAGATGAAACCATCGAACTGGATCTCGCACACCGGCCGGTAGCCGCGGTAGGCCAAGCCAACCGCGGTGCCGATAATGCCTGACTCGGCCAGAGGGGAATCGATGACCCGGTGCTTCCCGAAATCTTTCTGCAGCCCGTCCGTGACGCGGAAGACGCCACCGAGCGAGCCGATGTCTTCTCCCATGAGGACCACTTTGGGGTCGTTTTCGAGGGACTTCCGGAGACCGGCGTTGATGGCCCGGGCAAAAGTGAGCTTGGACATCAGAGTGCACCTTCCTCGGCGGGCTGGTTGAAGCTGTTCAGGTAGCGCGAATAGTGGTCCCTCTGGCGTTCAATCCAAGGGTTGGGGGTGCTGTAAACGTGGTTGAAAACGTCCAGCGGTTCAGGGTCCGGCATATCAATACAGCTGGATCGCAGTTCCGCGGCCACAGCATCGGCCTTGGACTTCACCCTGGCTTCCACGTCGTCAGTCAGCAAGCCCTTGGCTTCGAGCAGCTTGCGCAGCCTCAGAATGGGGTCCTTGGCGGCCCAGTCCTCCAATTCGATGGGGTCACGGTACCGGGTGGGATCATCGGCGGTAGTGTGCGGACCCATGCGGTATGTCACAGCCTCGATAAATGTAGGTCCGCCACCCTTGCGGGCCCGGTCCAACGCCACACGGGTTGCAGCCATGACAGCCAGCACATCATTGCCATCAACCCTCATACTGGGGATGCCGAAGCCGGTGGGCCTGTCAGCCAACTGGACGTGGGACTGCACGCGGACGGGCTCGGAGATGGCCCAATGGTTGTTCTGGCAGAAGAACACCACGGGAGCCTGGTAGCTCGCTGCGAAGACCATGGCCTCGTTGACGTCGCCTTCACTCGTGGCGCCATCGCCAAAGTAGGCAAGTACCGCGGTATTGGCACCATCCAACTGAACGCCCATGGCATAGCCGGTGGCGTGGAGACTTTGCGAACCAATAATGATCTGGGGCGTCGCTAGGTTGATGCGCATTGGATCCCACCCATAGGAGGCGTTTCCGCGCCATACCCGGGCAATCTCGGACAGGTGGGCGCCACGTACGTAGGCCACCCCGCTTTCGCGGTAGCTGGGGAAAACGAAGTCATCGTCCCGGAGCGAGCGGCTTGAGCCGATCTGCGCTGCTTCCTGACCCAGCAACGGCGGCCACAGTGCGAGCTCTCCCTGACGCTGGAGGGCCGTGGCCTCCGCATCGATACGGCGAATGACTGTCATGTCCTCGTACAAGGAGCACAGGTGTTCGTCGCCAATGTCCTTGACCCAGATATCGAATTCTGGATGGCTGATGCGTTCGCCCTCGGGCGACACCAACTGGAGCAGCTCTCCGCCAGTCCTCAAGGGAATTTGTGCACTATGTTCCGGGCTTGGAGTGTGGTGGTGCACTCCCTTGCCTGCCTGATCCGTCAACACAGGTGATCGCAACCTTCCGGCTCGTTTTTGTCGGCGCTGGCTGGACTTGTGATCCTGCCGCAGACCGGCCCTCCGGCACCTTCGCCGGAGTTAAGTGTGACCCTACTCACAACGGGCATCGGGTACAACTACCCTCGCCGAAGTTGAGCATTATGCCCTGTTTAGAGAAGCTCGGCCGTGCTAATCTTGCGCATTATGCAACCCTTGGATGGCACTGATACCCGTCTCCTTTCGGCCATGGCCAAGGATCCCCGAGGTACTGTAGTGGCCTTGGCGCAGAAGCTGGGCCTGTCCAGGAACACTGTCCAAGCCCGGATGGCACAACTGGAGAAGAAACACGCCTTTCTCTCCTTCGAGCGGCGCATCAATCCCGCGGCGCTGGGGTACCCGCTCACCGCCTTCATTACTGTCCATGTGCAACAACAAAAACTGGCCTCGCTCTCCGAAGACCTCGCAGACATCCCTGAAATCCTTGAAGGCTTCGGCCTGACCGGCTCCGCGGACTTGCTATTGCGCGTGGTTGCCCTGGACGCGGAGGACCTCTACCGCATCAACGGAAAGATCCTCGGCTGTGATGGGGTGGAACGGACAGACACGGCACTGGCTATGCGGGAGATGATCCCGTACCGGGTGCAACCGCTGCTGGGGAGACGCTCCGGCGAATGAAAATGACTCTTCACCTGCCGTAATGGGCGGTGCATCACTTGCCCGCAGAACCGGCATGCGATTTGATGCAAGTGGACGCATCGGGGGCCGGCCAGAGGTCCCCGGCCAGGTGGTGGCGCTGCCGAAGGCTACCGAAAGGGGCACTACCGTGAGCAACCCGCAACAACCCAACCAACCCGAGCCGAACAACCATGGCCAGAACCCGCCGCCGGTTCCCCCTGGCCCCGGGTATCCCCCGCAGACAGGCGGCCCGTATCCCCCACAGCCCGGGGCGTCGCCGCAGTGGCAACAGCCGCCGTCGTCCGCTTCTCCCCAAGGCGGCCCCCACTACGCTGCACCCGGCCACGAACCGTACGCCCAAAACCCCTACCCCCAGGGACAGAATGCGTATACCCAAGGCCAAACCCAGCCCGGGCAGTACCAACCCGGCCCGTACGGTCAGCAGCCCCCGAAGAAGAGCCGGAAAGTATTGTGGATTGTCCTCGGCATCGTCGCGGGAGTGATCGTCCTGGCAGTGGTGGGTGTACTGCTGTTGGTCAACCTGGTAGGGAATGCGACGTCCAAAGCCAGATCACTGGCGGACGAGTTCACTAATCTGGTGGTCTCGGGCCAAACAGAGCAGGCCTATGACACCTACCTGAGCCAGCCCTTGAAAGACGAGCTGGACAAGCAGTCCTTCCTAGACGGCATCGAAAGCCTGAACCTGGATAGCTCGTGCAAGCCGAACTACAACTCAGTCAACGTGAACTCGGAAAACGGAAACAACAAAGCCAACCTCGGGGGCACGTTGCAATGCGACGGCAAGACAATCGACCTCCAGTACGTTTTCGAAGGCACCGACGACCTCAAAATGACCAGCATCCGCCTCCGCCCCTGAACGTCCGGGAATTTATCCGGTCCACCACCCATCCGCCTGCGCATATGGTCCGAATCACTGCTTGAGAGCCCCAACCGGGGCTCAGCAGGACGGCCGGATTTTCCGGCCATCACCGGAAGGTTCGGACCATGCGTACTTCGCCCAATCGCCTGATCGCCACCATCTTCGGAGCCGTCTACCTCCTGGTAGGCGTCCTCGGATTCTTTGTCACCTCGGGAATCGGCTTCTTCGCCACTGAGGGCGCCAACCTGATCATCTTCGCCGTCAACCCGCTTCACAACATCATCCACCTGGCCATCGGCGCCGCACTGCTCTACGCCGGAATGAACAGCGTCACGCTGTCCAAGGGCGTCAATACTGCCGTGGGTGGCGTCTACCTCCTGGTGGGCATCCTTGGACTCTTCCTGGTGGGTTCCTCGCTGAACATCATTGCTCTCAACGGTGCGGACAACGTCCTGCACCTTGCCAGCGCCGTAGTCCTGTTGGGCGTTGCCCTGTCGCAGGACAAGGCCGCCGTAGCGTCCGCCCGCGCCTGATCAGCTTCTGAATCGTCTGAACATCATCTGATCACCGCTTGTTAAGCGAGAGGACTGCACAGCCATGGAACGCAAAAATCACCCCACGCTCAGCGCAGCGACCCTGCTGTTCGTGTACTTCGCAGCAATGGCCGCCGGGATGGTGGAGCTTTCCCTGGCAGCCGGATATCTCACCGGAACTGAAGCGGTGACACCCGGCCTGATTGTTGCCGGCGTGGCAACCCTCACAGGCGGCCTGGCATTTTTGGCTTGGTCCCTGTGGGGGCTGCACCGCAACACCTTGGTCCTTGCCCGCTATGCACTTCCTGTCCTCGCCCTGACTGCTGCTGCACACCTTGCAGTGACGGTGGCCGGGGTCAGCACCCAGCGCTCACTGAATGTGAGTCACTTTGCCGCTCTCGGCCTGACGCTCATGGCAGTTGC
Organism: Arthrobacter sp. TS-15; assembly: GCF_006964045.1. Lineage (NCBI taxonomy): Bacteria > Bacillati > Actinomycetota > Actinomycetes > Micrococcales > Micrococcaceae > Arthrobacter > Arthrobacter sp. TS-15. The sequence goes on from NZ_SDXQ01000044.1 coordinate 7,567, forward strand.
CGGGGCCGGCTGGCTGAGGCGGCAGCACAAGACCAACGACGGCGGCGCCCACGGCCAGCCAAGGACCGGGCGGCTTCTGGCAGCCGCGTTCGGAGCCGCCGTCGTTGTTGCCTCGGTAGCAACACCGGGCCTGGCCGCCTCGATGGCAGGGCAGCATGCTGTCCCGCACGGGGAGCACGGCCAGTCGCCCCACGAAGAAAACGGCCAGGGCTCCAATCCCGCCCTGGAACCGGGTCACCACCACTAGCTGGCAGTGACCGAACCGGCGCACCATCAACACTGCCCACTGTTGATGGTGCGCCTTGTTCGTGGATCATGGAGCCATGGATCCCCTTGAGGCGCTCGACGAAATCTCTTTCTGGCTTGAACGAAGCCAAGCCCCCACTTTCAAGGTCCAGGCGTTTCGGAAAGCAGCCGACGCCGCACGGCAGCTTTCGCCCGAGGACTTAAGGAAACTCGTGGGCTCAGGACGCATCACCAGTCTCAAAGGCGTAGGCAACCGCAGCGCCGAAGTCATCACCCAGGCCTTGGAAGGCCGGGTTCCCGACTATCTGGCTGATTTACGTGAGCGCGGCACTGAAGCGCTGGCCGCCGGAGGTGACACGCTGCGGGCAGCACTACGCGGGGACCTGCACAGCCACAGCAATTGGTCCGACGGCGGCTCCCCCATCGAAGCCATGGTTGCCGCCGCGCGCACCCTCGGACGCGAGTACCTGGCCCTGACTGATCACTCCCCCAACCTCACTATCGCCAATGGCCTCAGCGTGGAACGGCTGGAGAAGCAATTAAATGTGGTGGACGGCATCAATGCCTCCCAGGATGGCTTCCGATTGCTCAAAGGAATTGAAGTGGACATCCTTGAAGACGGAACCCTGGACCAGACCCCGGACATGTTGGACCGTCTGGACGTGGTGGTGGCCAGCGTTCACTCAAAACTCCGATCAGACAAAAAGACCATGACCACACGAATGTTGGGTGGCATCAGTGATCCGCACACCAATGTGCTGGGGCATTGCACGGGCCGTCTGGTCCAAGGCTCACGGGGCACCCGGCCCGAATCCGAATTCGATGCCCCCAGAATCTTCAAGGAATGCGCGGAGTGGGGTGTCGCCGTCGAAATTAACTCCAGGCCCGAGCGCCAGGACCCACCGGACAACCTCATCACCATGGCCTTGGATGCCGGCTGCCTGTTCAGCATCGACAGCGACGCTCATGCACCCGGCCAGCTCGATTTCCTCCAGTACGGGGCGGAGCGGGCCGAAGCCATGGGTGTGCCCAAGGAACGGATCGTCACCACCTGGCCGCTGGAGCAATTGAAGGAATGGCTGAGCCTGAAAAAGTAGGTCTTCGGCCCACAACAAAGGGCTCCCCTGCAATGCTTTGCAGAGGAGCCCTTCGTGTGATGGCGTTTTCGTGACGAGGCTAGTGGTCTACCGCCTTCTCAGCTCCAATGCCGGTCAGTGAGCGCACTTCCATCTCCGCCTGCTTGGCGGGATCTTCGCGCCGCTTGTCCAGGACCGTTCCGAGCCAGCCGAGGAAGAAGGCCAGCGGGATGGACACAATGCCTGGGTTGCTCAACGGGAAGAGGGCGAAGTTCGCTCCCGGGATCATGGAGGTCTTGGCACCGGAAACCACAGGTGAGAACGTGATCAGCAAGATGGCAGCAGCAAGGCCGCCGTACATGCTCCACACCGCGCCCTGGGTGGTGAACTTCCTCCAGAACAGGGAGTAGACAATGGTGGGCAGGTTGGCCGATGCTGCTACCGCGAAGGCCAGGGCCACCAGGAAAGCCACATTCTGACCGTTGGCGAAGATTCCTCCCAGAATGGCAAGTACCCCAATCACCACCACGGTGCGTCGGGCTACCTTGACCTCAGTAACCGCGTCGGCTTTGCCCTTGGCAATGACATTTGCGTAGATGTCGTGTGCGAAGGATGCCGCCGCAGTGATAGTCAGGCCGGCCACCACCGCCAGGATGGTGGCGAAGGCGACTGCGGAAATGAAGCCCAGGAGCAGCGGGCCACCCAAGTGGAAGGCCAGCAGGGGTGCTGCGGAGTTGACGCCGCCGGGTGCGGACTTGATGGTTTCTGCACCTACCAGGGCTGCGGCACCGTAGCCCAGTACCAGGGTGAACAAGTAGAAGAGGCCGATCAGCCAAATGGCCCAGACCACGGACTTGCGGGCTTCCTTGGCGGTGGGGACGGTGTAGAAGCGCATCAGCACGTGCGGGAGCGCCGCCGTTCCCAGGACCAGGGCGAGGCCAAGTGACATGAAGTCGAGCTTGGACGTTTCGGTCTTGCCGTACTGCAGTCCCGGGTTCAGGATGGCCGGGTTGTTGGCGGCCTCGGCTGCAGAGCCAAGCAGGCTGGACAGGTTGAAGCCGTAGATGGCGAGCACCATGGCCGTCATGACTGCGGCACCGGCGATCAGCAGGATTGCCTTGATGATCTGTACCCAGGTGGTGCCCTTCATGCCGCCAATCAGAACGTACATGATCATCAGGGCGCCGACGACCATGATCACCAGGGCTTGTCCGCCCCAGTCGCTGATGCCCAGCAGGAGCGAAATTAGGCTGCCCGCGCCCGCCATTTGGGCGAGGAGATAGAAGAAGCAAACCGCCAGCGTGGACAGTGCTGCCGCAATGCGCACAGGGCGCTGGCGGAGCCGGAAGGACAGCACATCGGCCATGGTGAACTTGCCGGTGTTGCGGAGCAGTTCAGCCACCAGCAGCAGCGCGACGAGCCAAGCAACCAGAAAGCCTATGGAGTAAAGGAAACCGTCGTAGCCGTTGATGGCAATGGCGCCGGTGATACCTAGGAACGAGGCGGCGGAGAGGTAGTCGCCGGCAATTGCCGTGCCGTTTTGGGAGCCGGTGAATGAGCGCCCGGCAGCGTAGTAGTCCGCCGCGGTTTTATTGTTCCGGCTGGCTCGGAAGACGATCACCATGGTGACCGCCACGAACAGGGCGAAAATGCCCATATTCAACAGGGTGGTGTCTTTGAGGGCTTCGACGTTCACTGCCGCCGGGACCATGGTGTTCATTTGGTTACCCCGCTGTTCACATTGCCGTCCTTATCGAATTCGTGGCCCTCGATCTCGTTGCGGATTTCAGCAGCGATGGGGTCCAGCTTCCTGTTGGAGTAACTCACGTACCAAGCCGTAATGCCGAAGGTGGTGGCGAACTGCAGCAGGCCCAGAATCAGGCCGACGTTGATATTGCCCCAAACTTTGATGGACATGAAGTCCACTGCGTAGGCGGCCAAGAGAACGTAAGCGAAATACCAAAGCAGGAATACAACTGCCATCGGGAAGACAAAGCTCCGGTGCCGCTTGCGCAGTGTCTTGAACCGTTCCGTCTGCTGGACTTCCTGGAAGTCCACGGACGCTGTTGCGTCCTGGGGTTGGGCCTCATTACCCATGGTTCCTCCTGATTGTGATGTGTCCACATCAGCTCCACGCGCCTTGCCAATGTGACTGCAATCACTATCGAACGCGGTGCTGTACCTGATCCAGAGGATCGCCGACCGCCGTCGCTCAGCGGTTATGATGCTGCGCCAAACGGCACCCGGGAGTGACCAACCGGGGCAACCGGCCGGCCGCGGAGGCGCATCCGGCTACGCTGGCCTCATGCCTGATTCCCCGCTCTTCACCGCAGCCGCGATCGCCGTGATCGCCCTGGCAGTCGCCGTCGTGGTGGGCGTTGGCCTCAAGGTGATCCGTTCCTTCAGGGATCTGGGCACGGACGCCGAGCGCGCAACCTACACCACACTCCATGCAGCTTCCCGGGCCGGGCAGCACCTTCGCGGCGGCCTCCACCCCGCCGGAGCAGCCAAGGCGAGCAAGCAACTGCGGGTCCTTCTGGGCTGCGACGCGTTGGCCATCACGGACACGGACTCAGTGCTCGCCTGGGACGGCGCCGCCGAGGAACTCCGGCCCACACTGATGCGGCTCGCGGCGGAAGTTCTGACCACGGGGCGCACGGTAGTGGTTCCCCGGGCCGGTTACCCTGCCACCTCCGACCATGGACACCACGACTTCAGCGCTGTGATCGCACCCATCCGGGCCGGATCCAAGGTGGTTGGCTCCGTGGCCGCACTGGCCCCTGCGGCGGGGGCCGGGCTGGTGAGGGCCACCAGCGAAGTGGCCGACTGGATTGCCGCGCAGTTGGAGCTGGCAGAGCTGGAATCTTCGCGCACCCTCCTCATGGAAGCCGAGGTCCGGGCACTTCGGGCGCAGATCAGTCCGCACTTCATCTACAACTCGTTGAACGCCATAGCCTCTTTCATCAACACCGATCCAGCAAGGGCCAGGGAACTCGTGGTGGAGTTCGCCGATTTCACCCGGTACTCGTTCCGGCGGCACGGGGACTTCACCACCGTAGCGGAGGAACTACGCTGCATAGATCGCTACCTGCTGTTGGAACGGGCCAGGTTTGGCGAGCGCGTTCAAGTGAGCCTTCGGATCGCTCCCGAAGTCCTCAGCACCGTCATCCCGTTCCTCAGCCTCCAACCCCTGGTGGAAAACGCCGTCCGGCACGGCTTGGAGGCCAAGGAAGGGCCGGGACACATCACCATTTGCGCGAATGACTCCGGCGCGTTCGCCGAAGTGACCATCGAAGACGACGGCGTGGGCATGGACCCGGAACATCTGCGGTCAGTGCTCGCCGGACATACAGACGGTGACCACGTGGGACTCCGCAATGTGGACGCCCGCCTCAGGCAGGTCTACGGCGACGAGCACGGGCTTGTCATCGACACGGCGCCGGGCGAAGGCACCATGATCACAATGCGGGTGCCCAAATCCCAGCCCGACCACGACGCCTGACGCTGCGGTTAGTCTTTAAACATGATCAACGTGCTCGTCGCCGATGACGAACTACCCGCAGTGGAAGAGCTCGCCTTCCTGCTGGGCCGGGATGACCGCATCGGCGTCATCCACCGTGCATCATCCGGCGCCCAGGCGCTGCGGACCCTGGAAACAGAGTCCGTGGATGCTGTCTTCCTCGATATCCACATGCCCGCGCTCTCAGGCCTGGACATCGCACGCGTCATTTCCCGCAGCGCCCGCCCGCCCGCCGTCGTATTCGTCACCGCAGATGAAGACTGCGCGCTCGAAGCGTTCGACCTCGCCGCCGTCGACTACCTGCTGAAGCCGCTCCGGGCGGAACGGCTTTCGCGTTCCGTGGACAGGATCAGCGATCTCATCAAGGATGGAACTCCAGCGCCGGAAATGATCACGGTGGACCTCGGCAGCACCACCCGCATGATCCGCCGCGACGACGTCACCTACGTGCAGGCCCAAGGGGACTACGCAAGACTGCACACCGCCGAAGCCAGTTACCTGATCCGGGTTCCCCTCAGCGATCTCGAACAAAAATGGGCGGGAGCCGGGTTCATCCGGATCCATCGCTCCTATCTCATCGCCCTGAACCACGTACAGCACCTCAAGCTGTCCGCCACAGGGCCGAGCGTCGCGGTGGCCGGCGCTGAACTGCCCATCAGTCGCAGGCACCTGCCCTCGGTCAGGGAAAAGCTGCACTCCACCCGCATCCGGCCGCAAGGATGACACGCGTCCGTGTCACGGCGCCACGGCAGTCGGCCACAGCTGCGCCGGGCAGGTCGCCCTATCCCCGGGAGGACAGCGAAGACTCCGACGCCGGACGTCTTTTCATCCGCTCCCTGATCCGGTCCCAACTACGGTTGGCCCTGGTGGTGGCCTGCGGGTTCCTGATTATCCTCGCCGTGCTCGCACTCTTTCTGGTCTACGGCCCCGGGGTGGCGGAGACAAGAATCGCAGGGATTCCCTTGGATTGGCTGGTACTGGGCGCCGGCATCTACCCTGTGATCGGGCTCAGCGCCTGGCTTTACAATCGTGCAGCAGCCCGCAACGAGGCACGCTACAGGGACCTTGTGGAGGACAAGTGAACCCAGCCGTTGGCCTCTTCGCTTTCCTCGCCGTTTCCATCGCGACGGCCGCCATTGGCTTCTACGGCCTGCGCATTTCACGGACCACCGGCGATTTCTATGTGGCCTCACGAACCGTTCCGCCCTGGTGGAACGCTTCTGCAATCGGCGGCGAATATCTCTCAGCCGCCAGCTTCCTGGGCGTCGCCGGGCTGATCCTGCTTTCAGGAACCGACGCACTCTGGTTCCCTGTTGGATACACGGCCGGCTACCTGATGCTGCTACTCTTCGTGGCCGCTCCCCTGCGTCGCTCCGGCGCCTACACCATTCCGGATTTCACCGAAGCACGGTTGGACTCACAGCTGGTCCGCCGGGTGACCAGCCTGATGGTGGTGGCCGTCGGCTGGCTATACATCGTGCCGCAACTCCACGGCGCCGCGCTCGCTATCCGGATCACCACCGGCCTGCCGTCCTGGGTCGGTTCGACGGCGGTAGTGGTGGTGGTGTGCTTGACGGTGGCTGCCGGTGGCATGCGCTCGATCACTTTCGTTCAGGCTTTCCAGTACTGGCTGAAACTGACTGCGCTGGCGGTGCCCGTCATGTTCGTCCTACTGGTGCTGGCAGGTAACGGCACGCAACCACAAGCACTCCTGCCCGTCAATCCCACCGGCCAAGGGGCTGCCGGGGCGTACCAGCACATATCACTTCTGGTGGCGCTACTCTTCGGAACCCTGGGCCTCCCCCACGTCCTGGTGAGGTTCTACACCAACCCGGACGGCCAATCGGCCCGCCGGACAACCCTCATTGTGCTGGGGCTGCTCTCCGTCTTCTACCTCTTTCCTACCCTGTCCGGGGCCTTGGGCAGGATGTTCGCGCCGGAACTGGCACAGTCCGGGCAAGCCGACGCCCTGGTCTTGTTGCTGCCCGGCAAACTCGTGGGAGGCATGGCCGGTGACCTCCTATCCGCCTTGGTAGTCGCCGGTGCGTTCGCCGCCTTCCTGTCCACGACGTGCGGGCTGGTTGTTTCACTGTCCGGCGTCATCAGCCAGGACCTCTTTGGAGGAAGCGTGAGGGGCTTCCGCCTCGCCGCGGTGCTGGCCGCCGTCGTACCTTTGGGTTTCGCGTTGATGACAGACACTCTTGCGCTGGCAGGAAGCGTTGGCTTGGTCTTTGCTTTCACAGCGTCCACCATCTGCCCGCTGTTGTTGCTGGGGATCTGGTGGCGCGGACTGACCGACGCCGGCGCCATCGCGGGCATGCTGACAGGGGCGCTCCTTTGCGGGGGCGCCATGGTGGTGGGCACCCTCATGGGCCCCGGGAATGCGCCGGCTTGGTTGGCTCAGCCTGCGGCGTGGAGCGTGCCTGCGGCCTTCGCGGTGACCGTGACGGTATCGATCATCACCAAGAACCGTGTTCCGGCCTCAGTGAACCGGGTGATGTCGCGGCTGCATGTGCCGGAGAGGCCCGTAGCGACCGAAAGGTAGCGGCGTCAAGCCGTTGTCCGCTGCCCCCGCAGGGTGGACAATGGCGCCATGTCCGAGGAACCGGGCGCCGCCGGTCCAGAACCGCCGCCCACACCGGAGTTATCTCCCAGCGTTCGCGCGCAGTTGTTGGCCACGGAACACTGGAGCCTGCTGGCATCAAGGAGCACCACCCAAGGTGAAGTCCTCACCCGCATCAGCATGTTCCTGACTTTCACCTCGGCAAGCCTGCTCAGTGTGGCACTGGTGGGCAATGCCACCCAGTTTTCAGACGCATTCAGGGCCTTCGCGCTGACCATCCTGTGCATCGACGTCATGGTCGGTTTTCTGACTCAGGTTCGCGTACTGAACGTCGGCATGGAAGACCTGATGTATGTGATCGCCATGAACAGGCTGCGGGCTGCGTATGTGGAACTCGATCCGGGGATGGCCCGCTATCTTATGGCGGCGTACCACGACGATTTGGCCGGCTCCGACCAGACCTACTACTTTCTGGGCCCGCGGAGCTCGTTGAGCCAACTGGCCGGCAGCAGCATGATCTTCATGATCACAGCCAACTCGGCCTTGATGGCGTTGTGGTCGGGGTCCGCGCTCCTGGCAATGGGACTCCCCATACCAGTCTTCGTCTCAATCGCGGTCTTTGTAGCCTTGGCCTTCTTCACCGGGTCCATGCTTGTGGGCAAGCGCGCCTACGACCAGGCTTACAAGAACAACCCGCCAATCTCGCCGACTCCCCGCAAGGCCTAAACCAACCCCGTGTTACTGATCAGTCGATGGCCGCCATGAGCTCCACAACCCGGGCGAGAAAAGCGTCCACCTGGGCTTCCTCGTACCCCTCGGCACCCTTGGCTGCCCGGAAAACAGCCCGGCGCACAGTGTCTACGCTCAGGGCCTGATCGTGTTCCAGGTACCCGATGAGCTCGGCGCACAGGGCATCGACATCCTCGACGTTGTAGCTGCGGGTCCGCTTCCCCGACGGGCGACGGAACCGCTCGCCGTCGGGCCTGTGAAGCCTGCCGCGGAGAATGCCGGAGAGTTTGCCGATCTGCCGCAGCCAGGCTTCTTCGCCCTGCTGGCTGATGAGGTCGTCCCTCTCCCTGCGCGCAAACGCGTCCTCCAACCGGTCCAGTGCGGCATCGACGCTGTTGGCATCGTAGCCGCCCTTGACGGGATCAAAAGCCACGGCCCTGACGTCCACGCTGGCCACTTGGTCCGCCGTGCCTACCGGGTTCTCAAACGATGTCCGGGCGCGCTGGAGGAACTGGTCCACCTGTTTGGCGTTATAGCCGTACTTGCTGCGCTCCACGCGCTCAAACGTTGCGGGGATCTGGCGTCGAATATCCAAGGCCACTAGTTTTCCTTCATTGGGTTGTCAGACGCCGCTCAGCAGCGCGAACAGAACATAGGCTACGGGGGCTGCGAACACGATGGAGTCCAGGCGGTCCATGATGCCGCCATGGCCGGGCAGGATGCTGCTCATGTCCTTGACGCCAAGTTCGCGTTTGACCATGGACTCGGCGAGATCACCGGCGGTTGATGCGGCTACCATTCCCACGGCCAGCACAAGACCCACCCACCAAGGCCTGTCAAGCAGGAAGATGCACGCAAGGACGCCAATCAGCATGGCCCCGGCGACGGACCCCGCGAAGCCCTCCCACGACTTCTTGGGGCTGATCTTTGGCGCCATGGGGTGCTTCCCGAAGGAGGCGCCAACAATGTACCCGAACGTGTCATTGGATACCACCAACAACAGCATGGACGCGATCTGCCAGGCGCCTTCGGGAATTCCGTCGGGCCAGAAACCCACAGGAGTGGGCCCGCCGGCGGTGTGCAGGGAAAGCGAGGCGAAACTGATGAGGAAAGGAATCCACGCCAGGGTGAAGACACCGGCGAACACGCTCCGCGGCGCCCCTGCAGCGCTCTCTATGGAGCGCCACAACAAGACGGCCACAGAACTCGCCGTCATAGTGAAAAGCAAACCTTCAAGTCCGCCGAAGTAGGCAGACACCGGCATAACCAAGCTGCCGATCATCACGGGGATGACCGGCATCCGGGTGCCCTGCGCCTCAAGGGCCCTATAAACCTCCCAGACACCCAGCACCGCAAAAGCGGTAGTGAGGAGGACGAATCCCAGCGGGAGGAACAGCAAGCCGCCCAAAACGGCCAAAAGCATGGCAAGCCCGACGCCGATGGCGGCCGGAAGATTCCGGCCCGCCTTGGGTGTGGGGTTCTTGCGCACGCGCCTGGCGCGCTTGGGGGTATCGCGTGTCGGGACCCGCTCAGCGGGCGCCGGCTCAGCCTGGTTCATCAGACCTCGAGCAGCTCGGCTTCCTTGCGCTTGAGCAGTTCGTCGATGCTGTCAACGTGCTGCTTGGTCAGGGCGTCGAGTTCCTTCTCAGCGCGTGCACCCTCGTCTTCGCCGGCTTCGCCGTCCTTGACGAGCTTGTCCAGCGAATCCTTGGCTTTGCGGCGGATGCTACGGATGGAAACCTTGGCGTCCTCACCCTTGCCCTTGACGATCTTCACGTACTCTTTGCGGCGCTCTTTGGTGAGTTCCGGGATGGTCACGCGAATGACGTTGCCATCATTGGAGGGGTTGGCGCCAACCTCGGAGTCGCTCAGGGCCTTCTCGATGTCACGCAGGGCGGTTTTATCGTAAGGGGTAATCAGGATGGTGCGGGCATCCGGCACCCCGAAGGAGGCCAGCTGCTGCAGCGGAGTAGGCGTGCCGTAATACTCGACGATCACCTTGTTGTAGAGGGCGGGGTTGGCCCGGCCCGTACGGATCGAGGCGAAATCGTCCTTGGCTACCTCCACCGCCTTGTCCATCTTCTCGCCGGCTTCGAGCAAGGTCTCTTCGATCACGGGTTTCTCCTCAGAAATAGTTGCTGCCCAACTACAGGCGGCAATGCACAGTAAAGCAATGCACAGTAAAGATCCGCCACCAGGGGCGGACGGTCCTAGAAATATCCTAGCCCTTGCTAGGGAGTAACCAGGGTTCCCAGCGTTTCGCCGAGGATGGCGCGGGTAACGTTGCCCTCGCCTTCCATGCCAAAGACCACCATGGACAGGCTGTTGTCCTTGCACATGGTCATTGCGGTCTGGTCCATGACGCGGATGTCACGGCGGAGGGCGTCGTCGTAACTGAGGACATCCAGCTTCTCGGCAGTGGGGTCCTTCTTGGGATCGGCGGTGTAAACGCCGTCCACGCCGCTCTTGGCCATGAGGACCACGTCGGCGTGCACTTCAAGGGCGCGCTGCGCCGCGACAGTATCAGTGGAGAAGTAAGGCAGTCCTGCACCCGCACCGAAAATGACCACACGGCCCTTTTCCATATGGCGGATAGCGCGGCGCGGAATGTAGGCCTCTGCAACCTGTCCCATGGTGATGGCGCTCTGGACGCGGGTTTCCACTCCGGCTTGCTCCAGGAAGTCCTGCAGGGCCAGGCAGTTCATCACGGTGCCCAGCATGCCCATGTAATCGGCGCGGGAGCGGTCCATGCCGCTTTGCGACAGTTCGGCGCCGCGGAAGAAGTTACCCCCGCCTACGACGATTGCCACTTCGACTTCAGTGACCGCGGCTGCGATCTGCTTGGCGATGGCGCGCACTGTCTCGGGATCGACGCCGAGCTTGCCTCCGCCGATGACCTCGCCGGAGAGCTTCAGAAGTACACGGCGGCGGGTCTTCTCGGGCTGGATAGCAGTGTTGACGGTTTCCATGGTGCCTTCCCGTTGGTGGACTCTGGCTAGATTATCGTGCTGTGGGTCCGCGCAGGTACTACCCGGACGGGTGCATGAAAAAGGGGCGGCCACCGAAGTGACCACCCCTTTTCATGTAGTACTAGTTTCCGACGCGGAAACGGGTTACTGCGGTTGCCTTGACGCCGGCTTCTTCGAGGACCTGTGCAACGGTCTTCTTGGAATCCTTGGCGAATGCCTGGTCAACCAGAACTTCGCCCTTGTAGAAGCCCGTCACGCGGCCTTCCACAATCTTGGAGAGCGCAGCTTCGGGCTTGCCTTCAGCCTTTGCGGTCTCTTCGGCGATGCGACGCTCGGACTCGACCAATTCGGCCGGGACATCCTCGCGGGTCAGGTAGTTCGGAGCCATGGCTGCAACGTGGACAGCGATGTCGTGTGCGGCGGTGGAAGCGGCTTCGCCTTCACCGTCAACAGCAAACAGGACGCCGACCTGGGCCGGGAGGTCCTTGGAGGTCTTGTGCAGGTAAGCGTCAACCGTGGTGCCCTCAACGCGGGAGATACGGCGGACAACAACCTTTTCGCCGAGGACTGCGCCCTCTTCGACAACAACCTCGGACAACGGCTTGCCGTCAACCTCGGTGGCCAGCAGGGTGTCGAGATCGGCTGCGCCGGACTCGACTGCAACGTTGAGGACCTTGTCAGCCAGCTGGATGAACTTGTCAGCCTTGGCAACGAAGTCAGTTTCGCAGTTGACCTCGATCATTACGCCAACGCCACCGTTGACCTTGGCAGCAACCAGGCCTTCAGCAGTGGAACGGCCTTCGCGCTTGGTAGCACCCTTGAGGCCCTTGATGCGGATGATTTCGATGGCCTTCTCGGCGTCACCGTTGGCTTCGTCAAGAGCCTTCTTGACGTCCATCATGCCGGCGCCGGTGCGCTCGCGCAGGGCCTTGATGTCAGCAGCAGTGTAGTTCGCCATGTGAACCCCTCTGTCTAGAAATTTGTGTGTTTACATAACTGACAGGACGGCAGCCCACCGTGTGAGCCGCCATCCTGTCAGTTGCCCCTGGTGCCGTTTCGGGTATCAGGGAAGGTCCAGATTTACTTGGCTTCTTCGGCTTCGCCGGCTGCAGCTTCAGTTGCCTCGGGAGCCTCAGCTGCGGGAGCTTCTGCTGCCGGAGCCTCGGTTGCCGCTGCTTCTTCGGCCTTGCTGCCTTCGAGGAGCTCGCGCTCCCACTCAGCCAGCGGCTCTTCCGGAGCTTCGGTGGTGCCGGTTGCGCGCTGGTTGCGGGCGATGAGGCCCTCAGCTACGGCGTCGGCAACAACGCGGGTCAGCAGGTTGACGGAGCGGATGGCGTCGTCGTTGCCCGGGATCGGGAAGTCAACTTCGTCGGGATCGCAGTTGGTGTCCAGGATGGCAACAACCGGGATGTTCAGCTTCTTGGCTTCGTCAACAGCAAGGTGTTCCTTCTTGGTGTCAACAACCCAGAGGACCGAGGGAGCCTTGGTCAGGTTGCGGATACCACCGAGGTTGGACTCGAGCTTGGTGAGTTCACGCTTGAGGAGCAGGAGCTCCTTCTTGGTGTAAGCCGAACCGGCGACGTCGTCGAAGTTGATCTCTTCGAGTTCCTTCATGCGCTGGATACGCTTGGCGACGGTCTGGAAGTTGGTGAGCATACCGCCCAACCAACGCTGGTTGACGTACGGCTGGCCGACGCGCGTAGCCTGCTCGGCAATTGCTTCCTGAGCCTGCTTCTTGGTGCCGACGAACAGGACGGTGCCGCCGTGGGCAACAGTAGCCTTGACGAACTCGTAAGCGCGGTCGATGTAGGACAGCGACTGCTGAAGGTCAATGATGTAGATGCCGTTGCGCTCCGTGAAGATGAAGCGCTTCATCTTCGGGTTCCAACGACGGGTCTGGTGTCCAAAGTGGACGCCGCTGTCAAGCAGCTGGCGCATAGTTACGACGGGCATGCCGACGCTCCTTCCGGCAGGTCATTCATGAGAGAGCCCATGGGACTGCTCTTACCCTGCCAATAGTTGACGGTTGTTTAGCCTTTGCCCGGATGGGCGCGGCTCCTGGCATCCATTGCGCTTCTCATCCGGCATGGAGCCTAAGCTCTGCCGGACCGCAAGAGGCACAATCCTCCGCAGCACAAAACCGTGAGGCTTCGCTGGTGGAGGGCTGGATACGCGTAGTCAGCCTGAGACCCCCACACATCTGAATGAGACATGCTCCTGAACTAGCTCGAGGGCACAGCAAACTGCTCCACCAAGTGTACTACAGCGACCCCACCGCTTTGACCGTAGGAAACCACGCGTTATCCACATACGGAAGCCCGGGGATCGATCCAGGGGGCGTTCGGCAGAAGGCTTGGTTCATGACCCTTTTGAAGGCCCTGATGGCCGCTGTTGCCGCCCTGACCGTCGTGGCGACCACTGCCATGACGCCCGCGCCGGTCAACCCACACTGGAGTTGGCCCCTCTCCCCCAAACCTGCCGTGCTGCGAACGTTCGACCCGCCGGACAAGCCCTGGCTCAGCGGGCATCGGGGTGTTGATTTAGGGCCAACGCCCGACGGCGGCCCGGTCACCGCGCCGTCGGATGGCGTGGTGACCTTTGTCGGCGTCGTGGTTGACCGTCCTGTAGTGACCATCGATCACGGCGATGGCCTCAAGAGCAGCTTCGAGCCGGTGAGCAGTGAACTCAAAGCCGGTGACACCGTGCGCAAGGGTCAGGTTATGGGCACCGTAGAGCCCGGTCACTGCAACAGCGCCGCATGCCTTCATTGGGGCGTGCGGCGCGGCGAGGACTATGTCAATCCCCTGGGTCTCGTGGAGGACATGCGGCCATCCGTCCTGTTGCCGCTGCACTGATCGCCGCCGAAGATGGGTCCCCGCCACGCAGCAAGCGTCTTAGACGATGGCAGAAACGCCCGTAATGGCACGGCCGGTCACCAAAGTGTTGATCTCATGCGTGCCCTCGTAGGAGTAGATGGCCTCCGCATCGGAGAAGATCTTGGCCATTCCGTAGTCCGTAACGATTCCGTTGCCGCCCAGGATGCTGCGTCCCAGCGCAACGCTTTCGCGCATGCGTGCCGTAGTGAAGGCCTTCGCCAGAGCCGACTGCTCGTCCTTGGCCACACCCGCGTCTTCGAGTTGGGCCAGGCGAACCATCATGCCCATGGAGGCTACGGTGTTTCCGAGAATCTGGACCAACTGGTTCTGCACCAACTGGAACGCCGCCAGCGGCCGCCCGAATTGCTGACGCTCCACGGCGTAACTGCGGGCGACATCGAAGGCAGCCATCTGCAGTCCCACAGCCTGCCAGGCCACAGCCAGACGGGTCACTTTGAGCACCTTGTTGGTATCACGGAAGCTGTTGCCGTTGGCAAGCTTGAAGAAGTCCGGCACCACCACGTTGTCCAGAACGATATCCGCGTTCTGGACCGTACGCAGGGAGATCTTGTTCTCGATCTTGCTGGCCGAGTAGCCCGGAAGTGCGGTGTCCACCAGGAACGCCTTGACCTGGTTGTCCTCCACGTCCTTGGCGTAGATGACCACCCAGTCGGAGAACGTGGCATTGCCGATCCAGCGCTTGGCGCCGTTGAGAATCCAGTTGTCGCCGTCCCGCTTGGCGGTGGTGCGCGTTCCACCAGCGACGTCGGAGCCACCCAGGGGCTCGGTCAGTCCGAAGGCGCCGATCTTCTTCAGGGAGTAAATGTCCGGCAGCCAGGCATCCTTCTGCTCCTGCGACGCCAGGGCCTCAATCGAGCCCGTGAAGAGCCCGTCGTGGACACCCATGAACGTGGCGATCGAAGCGTCAGCACGGGTCACTTCTGCGTGGAGCATGCCGGCGAACAGGTTGGAGTACCCCTGACGCCGAACCGGGCTGACGAGATCCAGTTCGCCAAGCTTGGGGATGAGGTCCATGGGGAACTCGCTACGGTTCCAGCAATCCACGGCAATGGGCTTGACTTCGCGGGTGAGGAATTCGCGGACTTCCGCCAGACGGTCCTGCTCTTTTCCTGTCAGCATCTGCTCGAAGGCGTAGAAGTCGCCGTCGGCATACGGGAGGTTGGTGGCGTCGAATGCAGCGTTGGACATATTCGCTCCTTCAAGGGTGGTCGCCTGCGACCACATCAGGTCCGAAAGAACTGCACAGCCTCGATGGGAAACGGTGCAGCCAAGGTACCGGCAGGTAGTAAGTTACTGCTCAGTAACATACCGCACGTTC
Source organism: Arthrobacter sp. TS-15 (assembly GCF_006964045.1). Taxonomy (NCBI): domain Bacteria; kingdom Bacillati; phylum Actinomycetota; class Actinomycetes; order Micrococcales; family Micrococcaceae; genus Arthrobacter; species Arthrobacter sp. TS-15. The sequence goes on from NZ_SDXQ01000044.1 coordinate 22,885, forward strand.
TACGGTCCCCGCAATGGAGGGCATCCCATTCCCGGTCACCAATGCACTGTTCCCACGCGACCGTTCTGTAACGTCGGTTGTGATGCGCCGCACTCAACTGGGGGACTTTCCGATGATCAATCCACGACGCGAGGCGATTCTGGTCCGTAGCCGCCACCACAAAGGTCTTGATGACAAGACCTCTGAGGTGGTGGAGTACCGTGCCGACGGCGCCTTCGTGCGGCTGACCTTTGGTTCCGGAAAGAGCTACAAGTACTCAGCGGAAAACGTCATCATCCTGCGGAATCCGGCGTCGACAAACCTTGGGCGCCAGGACACGGTGACCATTCGGGGCAGGGTGCTTGACGGCGTTACAGAGGTTCTCCGCTTCGAGTCGCCCCAGGGAACATGGTGGCGTGTTTTTCACGCGGCTGGTTCGGGAATCGGGTATCAAAGTTGTCAGGACACTGAGATAGCCATCGCCCGGCCGTCCGATGAAGAACTAAAGGCCCAAGCAGTCCTTGATTACTGGCGGGATGTGTCGTCGAAGCTGCGGGAGGATGACCCACTCCGCCGGCAGTATGAGAATTTTCGGAACATCCCGAAAGGAAGCGCGCTGGAACTTTACCTCCAGGGTCAGTCCATTGATTCCGCAGGGCAGGATCAACAGCACCCCATCCTGCCCTTCCCCTCTAACATCAGCCAACGTGAGGCCCTGCTGAAGGGCTTCAGCCACCGAATCTCCGTGATCGACGGTCCGCCCGGAACAGGAAAGACGCAAACCATACTCAACGTCGTCGCCAACATTGTCGCCGTTCCGGGCAAGACGGTTGGAGTCGTCTCCTTCAATAACGCCGCAGTTGAGAACGTTCGCGACAAACTCGTGCAAGAAGGTGTGGGCTACATCGTGGCGGACCTTCGACGCAAGGAGAAAATGGACGAATTCTTCGCCCGTCAGGAAAGCAGAAATGCCGATGTCGATCGCTTCCTCAGCAGACCCCGCCACGAAGCGCCTCCAGCGGAGCAGGTAGCTGCCCTCGACAAACGCTTGCGCGGCTTACAGGAGACGGCCCTGCAGCTGGCGCAGTGGAAGCAGGAGTTGGAAGCGTTCAAACTCGAGAGGCGCCATTTCTTCCTTCACGCGACCCACCCTGACTCCGATGGACTGAGCGCAGTACCGACCCTGCCCGGCTCGTCCCGCCGCATCCTCGAATTTCTGGCCGAGACGTCCTCCGTCCCTCAGGATGAGGGTCCGCTGCGCAGGTTCTTCAGACGCATGGGACTTCGACTGCGATACGGGGCACTGGGCAAAGCGAACAGCAGCGACACTGATGTTGTCCTGGGTCTGCAGGGCGCCTATTACCATAAGAAAATCGCAGAGCTGGGGCGCCTCATTGATAGAGGGAATGAGATTCTGGCTGCCGAGGACTACCCGGCTCTGGAAGAGGACCATCAGCTGGCCTCCAGGCAACGGCTCGACGCGGCACTCCATCTTCGATATGCCCGGAAGCGGAGAAGGACCTACACGGAAAGCAGTTACAAGACTGCCTTCGCAGAATTCACCTCCGACTATCCGGTAGTACTCAGCACCTGCCACTCCTTGCGAAGAAACGTTCCCACGGGAACGCTCCTGGATTACTTGATCATCGACGAAGCGTCCCAGGTTGATCTGCTCGCTGCCGGTCTGGCGCTCTCATGTGCCCGGAACGTCATCGTTGTGGGCGACCTGCAGCAGCTCCAACACATCACCGACGAAAAAGCCTCAAGGAACGCCTTGAAAGCACCGTCACCAAACGTCGATTACACGCTGCACAACATTCTGTCCTCGATGATCGGGCAATTCGGGGCCGACCTTCCGCGCACCATGCTCCGGGAGCACTACCGGTGCGATCCTGCGATCATCGACTATTGCAACAGGAAGTTCTACGGCGGGCAACTCGTTCCCTATACCACCGGCGACGCTGAGGGCCGGCCTCTCGTCGTAGTCCGTACTGCTGCCGGGAACCACATGCGTCAGCACCTCAGTGGTGGCCGAACCAACCAGCGCGAGGCAGACGTCATTGCCAAGGAAGTACTCGACCAGTTCTGTTCAGGCATTCCTGACCACGACATCGGCGTGGTCACACCCTATCGGCGGCAAGTGGACAAGGTCACAGAGGCACTGCTCAATAACATCCAGGCCGATACAGTCCACAAGTTTCAGGGGCGGCAAAAGTCCGTAATCATCATGAGCACTGTCCTGGACGAAACGAACAGCGGGCAATCTGGCATTGGCTTTGTGGACGACCCCCATTTGGTCAATGTCGCAGTTTCCCGCGCAGTGAAGCGGTTCGTGCTGGTAACCAACCATGAGATGCTTCCAACAAGTCGCCACCTTCGGGATCTGGTTCACTTCATCCGATACCGAAACCCGGACGATGGTGTTTTTGACAGCAGTGTGTTGTCTGTCTTCGACCTCTTGTACACGGAGTATTCGACTCTTTTGAGGCCCTTTGCCAGCAGGGTCCGGGGCACCTCACAGTTCCCCTCGGAAAACATCGTATGGACGCTGCTGACTGAACTGATCGGGGATGAGCCTTTCAGCGACTTGGCCATAGCTCCGCAGGTCGTGCTGAGGAGCCTGCTGCCGGACCTGTCGATGCTCACGCCCGACCAGCATTCCTACGTCCAAAACCGCGCAACTTTGGACTTTGTGGTCTACAACCGCATCAGCAACATTCCCGTTCTTGCCGTTGAGGTGGATGGTTATGCGTTCCATGAGAACAATCCGATGCAGCGCGCGCGGGATGCACTCAAAGACGCCATCTGCCGCGCCCACAAGATCCGCCTCGTGCGTTTACCCACCACGGGCAGTGGCGAGGAAGCACGCCTTCGCCACGAGTTGTCAGCGGCTCTTAGCGACCAGTGACAGCAAGAGCCGTGGCCGACGATGGATCATCGGCCACGGCTCCTGCATGAAATGTAGGGCTACTCGGACTTGAACCGAGGACCTTAGGATTATGAGTCCCGCGCTCTAACCAGCTGAGCTATAGCCCCTTGATGCCCGGTCCGGCCACCGCAAAGCAGCAGTTCCGGGCAAAGCACTCCAGCAATTCTAATAGGTCCTGGAGAGTGCTTTTGTCACACCACCATGTCCTCGTACGTAGCGCCCCGGTAGAGGTCCTCGAAGGTCTGAAGGGTGCTGTTGATGCTGTGCGGCTCCACCATCTCGCGGCTCAACTTGCCCATGGCCTCAAGCTCGTCCCGGGGAAGTTCCACCAGTTGGGTGATCCTTGCCGCCAACTCGTTGCTGTCGTTGGGGGTGAAGAGGTAACCGTTCTCCCCGTCGCGAACCAAATGCGGCAGCGCCATGGCGTTGGCCAGCAGCACAGGAGTGGAAGCAGACATGGCCTCCAGCGTCACCAGTGACTGAAGCTCGGCTGTCCCGGGCATGCAGAAAATGTCGGCCTTGATGTAGGCCTCACGCAAGTCCTCGTCGCTGGCCAGCCCGAGGAACCTCACCCGGTCCCCCAGCCCAAGCTTAGCTACCTGGGCTTCAAGGGCTGGGCGAACTTCGCCGCCACCCACGATTTCGAGGTTCACGTTCAGTTCCCGTGGAGTCTTGGCCACGGCATCGATCAGCACGTTGATGTGCTTTTCTTCGGCAAGCCGGCCCACGAACAGGACGGTGGGGTTGGCATGCGGCTCAATGACTTCACCTGGCTGCAGCTCGTACGCGGACGAGTCGATGCCGTTGGAAAGGGGCAGGACCTTCCGCAGGAAAGCGTGCTGGTGCATGGCCTTGGCAGCGAGCGGTGTGGGTGTGGTGACCACGTCGGCCTGGCCCATGACCTTGCCCATGTCTTTCCACGAAACTCGTCCCACAATGTCCTTGAACCACTGCGGGAAGGGCAGGAACGGGTTGAGGTTCTCGGGCATGAAGTGGTTGGTGGCCACAACCCTGATTCCGCGTTTCACGGCCTCGTAGAGGACGTGTTCACCGATCATGTAGTGGCTCTGGATGTGAACGACGTCAGGCTGGACTTTGTCGAAGAGGAGGCTGATTTCCTTCTTGATTTCCCACGGGAAGCAAATACGGAAGTACTCATGGGTGAAAACGCCATGCGAGCGGAGCCGGTGAACGGTGGCTTCATCGCGGAACTCGGTATAGCTCTTGCCTGTGTCCGGACGGCAGGCCAATACGTGCACGTTGTGTCCGCGTGCCGTCATCCCCTTGGCCAGGCGGTAGCCGAACTGGGCGGCACCGTTGACATGCGGCGGGTAGGTATCCGCGGCAATCAGAATAGTGAGGGGCTTGTTGGTGTCGGGAATGGTCACGTGGAGAACTCCTGATGGTCACGGTGCGGACAGCACTGCTTGTGGCAATGCTGCGGTGTCGCCGGGTTGCCGCCCGCAACAGCGGTGGCGCAAGGTCAAGCTTTGCCCTGGGCTTTCCGGTTGGCAGCCGCCTTTGCATCCTTCTTGCGTTTGGTGACTTCCGGATGGTGCCGGCTTAGGGCAATAACCCCCACGATAGCAAGCGTAGCGGCCGCCGCCATGGCGATGGCCATCACGGCGTGGACATCGGGACGAAGCTCACCCAGAATCACAATGCCAATTGCGATGCCCACCATGGGGTCGATCACGGTCAGGCCGGCAATGACCAGGTCCGGTGGGCCGCCGGAATAAGCGCTCTGAACGAACCATGACCCCAGTCCCCCGGCGGCCACGATCGCTATCAGCGTGTACCACTGAACGTTCAGCAGGAACAAGCCGTTGGGGTCCAGCAGGTGCTTGCCGATGATGCGGGTCAAAACGGCGACGAAGCCGAACAGGACACCGGCTCCCAAAATGTAGATGAAGGCACTCATCCGGTGTTTGAACAGAACCGCAAGTGTCCCAAAAATGCCCACCGCAAGGGCCAGGAGGAGAACGATTGTCAGTTCGTCGTCGCTGTTGACGTGATGGTTCTCCTGCGTGACGTTGACGGCCAGGAGCACGAACAGCGCCGAACCAGTCACACAGGCACTGATGGCCACCACGGTTGCACGGTTGATGCTCAAACCTTGGTCCTTGGCATTGACCACTGTGGTGATCACCAGCGCAATGGCACCAATAGGCTGCACCACCGTGAGAGGTGCTGAGACCAAGGCGATGGCGTTCATCACCATTCCGAGGGCGAGGAACAGCAGGCCCAGCATCCATCGGGGATTCCGCAGGAGCCGCAGGAAACCGTTGGAGCTTAGCGCCAAGCCGCCGGTGTCGGCTTTCACGGCGCTGCCCTGCCGCTGGGCGCCGATGGCGAGGAAGAAGGCACCAAGTACCGCGAGAAAAACCGCCAGCCAGACCATCAGCCTCGTCCGCCGTCGTCGGTTTTCAATTCTTTTCCTTTGCGCAGGATGGCCCAGTAGTAGTTGTAAGCGGCTATCCAGTGGCCGATCAGGCCCAGGCCCAGGAACGTCCAGGCGGCCACGAAGTAGACGTCGGTGAAAGCAATGGGCAACTTGGACAGGACCAGCAACGGCGTACCAATCAGCAGCAGCCCCGTGCGGATCTTGCCGATGATGCTCACCGGAAGGTCCGGGTGGCTCCGGAAGTAAATCAGGGATGCAACAGCCAGGACGGCGTCCGGCACCAGTAGCGCGGCCAGGTACCACCACTGCACGACGCCGGCAATCGCCAGTGTGAAGGCGACCGCCAGCAGTGCGGCCCGGTCTGCCATGGGATCCAGGATCCGGCCAAGCTTGGAAGTCTGGTCGAAGCGTCTGGCGATGTAGCCATCCACCCAGTCGGTACTGCCCATGATGACGAGCACCAGGACCGCGAAACCGTACTCCTGTTCGGACAGGACGAGCCAGACGAACAGTGGCACACCCATGAAGCGAAGTACCGTGAGGATGTTGGGGACAGTGAAGATGAGGTCGTGATCAACCTGCGGCCGGTCAGGGTGCGACCCAGCTCCGATCAATCTCATCTTCTCCCCCTTCCTCGTCTTCAGTGTTGGTGGCGCCGCTGGCTGCTACTTCTTCAGTAACTTCCGCAGTGCAACAACGAACACCACTGCAGCCGTGGCAAACGCAGCAAGGTCCTTCCACCGGGCGGCAAGCCGTTCGGTGAGACTCTCAGGGACGGAGTCTCCAAGGTCGGCAAACTTCGCCGCAGCGAATTCCCTGCTCTCCTGGAACTTTCCATTGGCGCTCTGCAGCAGGGCCTGGCCCTGTTTCTTGACGTCCAGCTGCTCACCGAGCTCGTCGCGAACGCCCGTGAGGTGTTCGCGGCGGCGCTTCAGGCGCGAGCGAAGCTCGGCTTCGGTGGGCGCCTTGACGGCATCGGCTTCCTTGGCGGCTTCCTTTGCAGCCTTCTCTGCCTTGGCCTTCTGCGCAGCCGCTTCCTTTTCGGCCTTGGCTGCCTTGGCGGCGGGCGAGTTGGGATCGAGGATGGACTCGTCGAAGTCAGAGCCTTCCTTGGCGATTCCCAGATCATGTTTGATCCCCCGGATGGTGTCCTCGGGGACCAAGGGCATGGCCTTCTTGAACTTGGCAATACCAATCAGGGACGCGATGGCCACAATCACCAGGAAAAAGGCGGCAACAATCAGAGCCGCCAGCCAGCCGGGCATAATAGTGGCCAATCCCAGGATCGCCGCGACAACCAGTGCAATGACCAGGAGCGCCATGAACACAAGCGCTACTCCGAAGAAGGCACCGGCGATGCCAACCTGCGTGGCTTTTCGCTTAAGTTCAACCTTCGCCAAGGCTATTTCGTCGTTGAGTTGCCTCGGAGCCAGCCTTGCTACGAGCTTGAGGGTCTTCGGCAAAGTACGAATGGCTGGTCCTTGACTGGGCCGGCCGGTGTGACGTCCACTCATGGGTTCCGCCTAACTGCTTCCTCTGGGCATCGTGTAAGGCGAACGCGGCGAAAAACCATCCCCGCGGACACCTGTCCTCAAAGCTATCATTCAGGTTCCTGCTGAACTTTCGGCATCATGCCCCGGCGCGCCCGTCATACGTCCAATAAATATGATCCGGGCCATAGGATAGATGATCGTGACCTCTCCCATTGCTCCGGGCGATTCTCTGAGCCGACGCGAAAAACTCGTCTACATTCTCTTGTTGGGTGCACTGACCGCCCTCGGTCCTTTCACCATCGACCTCTATCTTCCGGCGTTCCCCGCTTTGGAAGAGAGTTTTGATGTCTCGGCGGCGGCGATCCAGCTCACTCTGACCGGTACCACGGTTGGCTTCGGGCTCGGCCAACTGCTGGTGGGACCCTTCAGTGACAAGGTGGGGCGTCGGCTTCCGCTCATTCTGGCCACAGCCGTGCATATCGGCTCATCGCTGGGTGCGGCGCTTGCCACAGACATCGGGATGTTGTCGTTATTCCGCGTGCTCATGGGGATCGGTGCTGCCGGAGGTGGCGTGGTGGCCATGGCCATGGTCCGGGATCTCTTCCACGGCTACTCCATGGTCCGGATGTTCTCGCGGATGTCGCTGGTTAACGGATTGGCCCCCATCCTGGCGCCGGTCATCGGCTCCCAGCTGCTGTTGGCTTTCCCTTGGCCGGGCATCTTTTTCTTCCTGGCCGCTTATGGACTGCTGGTCATCCTTGCTTCGATCTTCTTCATCCGGGAAACACTTCCGGCTGAGCAGCGGGGAAAATCCACTGTCACCGTGCGCCAGCGCTACAAGACCGTCCTGACGGACAGGATCTTTGTGGGCATGGTGCTGGTGGGAAGCCTGAATTTCGGTGGACTTTTCGCTTATCTGTCAGCATCGACCTTTCTTTTCCAAAACGTCTACGGCTTTTCGCCGCAGGAATACGGCATCCTGTTCGGTATCAACTCCTTGGGCATCGTGGCAGGCGTACAGATCAGCTCCCGACTGATCCGACGGGTGGCTCCGCAGTGGATCGTGGCCGGTGCTACGGCCTTCATGCTGTTCATCGCCCTGCTGATCGTGGTGCTTGACCTGTTCCATGTGGGTTTGTGGGGCATCCTCATCCCTCTGTGGTTCTACATTTGCGCCACTGGCTTCATGTTCCCGTGCGTTCAGGTCCTGTCCCTGGCCAACCACGGCGCGCAAGCGGGCACCGCTGCATCGCTCCTGGGCGCATCCCAATTCATGATGGCCGGTATTGTCCCGCCGGTGGTGGGTTGGCTGGGCGTCAGCTCCGCTGTACCCATGGGCGCGGTCATGGCCGTCTGCATCACTGGCGCTATTGCGGCGCTTTGGCTGGTTGTGCGGCCGCGGTCGGTTCCGTCTATTCATTAGGCCGACTCCTGAGGACCGGCTCTTGAGAACCGGCCCCGTAGGCTGTGACCATGACTAATAAACCGCACCGCAACGGCAGGGGCCTCTTCCTTGGCGCCTTGCTTGGAGCCCTGGCCGGTGCTCTTCTCGGTCGCGCCGCGGGAAGCGCACTGTTCGGCGCCATCCTGGGCGCCGTGATCGGCGCCGCTGTGCTCTACCGCGTGAACCCCGGCCCTTGGAAGCGGGACTAAGCCAGCTGCAAGCATGACTAAGCCGGCCCCGCAGGCGACCCGCCGACGTCGGGAACCACCAACCCCTCCCCTAACCGCGTACCGCAGGGCAGAATGGTGGCCAGCCGGGTAACCGGTGCTTGAACCGGTGAAGGGGACATCACATGAGCACGGCTGTTGTATTCCGGGGCAGTGTTCGCGGCTTGGCAACCTTACGGAGGTTGCCGCTGACGCTGGCGCTGGTGGTGCTCCTTTGGGTGCTGGGCGCTATCTCCGGCAGCCTCGTCAACGGCCCCGGACAAGATCTGCTGGATCAAGTGGGAATTGGCTTGGCAGTGGAGCCAGGACCGTGGTGGTCAATCTTCACCTCGGGGTTCTTCGCCTCCTCCTTGCTCGACTACCTGGCCTGCACAGCGGCGATCCTGGTGGGTGTGGGCATCGCCGAACGCGTTATGGGGCCTTGGCTGGCCCTGGCTGCTTTCATTGCCGGTTCAGCCCTCAGTGCCCTGGTACTTGTGGTGCTGGTGACCTTCGGAACGGATGCCAGCGACCAATGGCTAAGTTTCCTGGGCGGCGAATATGTAGTGGGCGCCTATGGTGGCGCCGCCGCAGCGCTGGGATGTTCGACGGCGGCGCTTGATGCACTGTGGCGTCGGCGCCTGCGGACGTGGTTGCTGGCCGCCACGCTGATGTTTGCCTTGTTCGTTGGGGTCGCCCAAACCCTGCAGGCGCTTGCCGGGGCCGTGATCGGCATCCTGGCAGGTTGGGCCATCCAGTCGCTGGTCCTGCGCCGCAGGGCAGGCTCGTTGCACTCCTCAAGCCTTCGCGAAACACGGTTCCTGGTGGGCACCGTGGTGGGTGTCTTCGCGGTGGGACCTTTGCTGACGCAACTGACCGGAACGTGGGAAGTCGGCCCCCTGTCGGTGGTTTCCGAGGTGATGCTTCAGGCAAGTCCCGACGCCGATGAGGTTCAGGAAGCCTGCAATAACGACAACAACTGTGTCACCCTGCAAAGCATCGTGGGTGTCCAGAGCTTCGGCGCGGCCATTCTGACGCTGATTCCTGTGCTGCTGTTGCTGGTCTGCGCTGAGGGTCTGAGGCGCGGCCGGCGGCTCGCATACCGGCTGACCCTTGTGATCCAGCTGTATCTGGCAGCCGTAACTGTCCTCTCCATCCTTCAGTACGTGACCGATCCGGGGGTCACACTAGGCGATGACGACTTCGCCTACCTCCTGCTGTACGCGGTCCCCGCAGTCCTCGCGCCTGTCATCATCGCGGTGCTGCTTCTGGTGAACCGGCATAAGTTCCGCGTCGAATCCAGCGACGCCGGGTACCGGGTTCTTGGCCGGACCTCGCTCGTTCTGGCTGTGGCCGCTGTGATCTTCTATGTGATCTTCTGGTTCCTCGAAGGCAACCCGGGCCGCTCCACCCTGTTGGACCTTGCCGGGCAACTGACCCACATCCTGGTACCTTTCCCGGTCCCCTTCGTGGTGGCCCTGCCCCAGGGCCTGCTCAGCACAGTGCTGTACGGCCTGGGCGGGGACATCATCTGGCTCTGCATCCTGGTGCTGGTCCTGAACAACTTCCGGCGGTTCAGGATGCTGGCCACCGATCCGGCGGCGGATCTGGGACACGCCAGGGAACTGCTGCATGATGGCGGCGGCACGTTGTCCTGGATGGCTCTCTGGGACAACAACCAGTACTGGTTCACCCCGGACAGGAAAGCTGGAATCGCCTATCAGGTCCATAACGGGGTGGCCCTCACCGTTGCCGGCCCTTTCGGCGCTGAGGAGCACCATGCCGAGGCAGCGACGGGTTTCGTCAAGCACTGCGCCAACCTGGGCCTGATCCCGTGCTTCTATTCGGCAACGGCAGAGCTGGATGTCCCACTGCTCCCCCACGGCTTCAGGAAATTGGAAGTAGCTGAAGAGACACTCCTGAACGTCCAGGCCATGACCTTCAAGGGGAAAGAGTGGCAGAACGTCCGGACCGCACTTAACCGCGCAGACAAACTTGCCATCAAGGATCACTGGTACCCCTACCCTGAGATGCCTCCGGGAATCAGGGCGCAGCTGGCTGAGATCTCCGAAGAATGGGTGGCCGATAAGGCCCTTCCGGAGATGGGCTTCACCCTGGGCGGCTTGAACGAGCTCAAAGATCCCGAGGTGCTCTGCTGCGTGGCGGTGGATGACGACGGATTGGTCCACGGGGTAACCAGCTGGCTCCCGGTCTTCACCCACGGGGTCATCTCAGGGTGGACCTTGGACTTCATGCGCCGCCGCACCACAGGCTTCAAGGGCGTCATGGAATTCCTGATCGCCTCTGCCGTGACCCACTTCAAAGAAGAAGTACCCCAAATCTCCCTATCCGGCTCACCGCTCGCCACTGCAGGGGCCGGTGCCGGCGATGGAGACCGCAGCGCTTTGGACCGCGTCCTTGCGCTCCTGGGAAACGCCCTGGAACCCATGTACGGTTTCAAATCCTTGGCCGCTTTCAAATCGAGGTTCCAGCCCGAACACAGGACGCTATACATGTACTACCAGGACCCGTTGGCCTTGCCTTCCATCGGCATCGCGGTGGGTTCGGCCTACCTGCCGGGGCTGTCCCCCACGCAGAGCGCCGGGCTGTTGCGGCAAATGGTAGCCAAGGAGCCAGCCGCATGAGGCACGAGCGGACCTCCCGGTCATGAACGAGCTCTTGAAGCTCGAGATCAGCGGCCCCGTCGTCATGATCATCGCCGGGGTGATCGGCGTCGGCTTTTTCCTGCTGTTGTTCCTGAGACCGTCAGCGCGTTGGGCCCGTACCGCGATCACGGCGATTGTGGTGGCGGGACTGTTCGGGTGGTTGACCGTGTGGCTCGTGGAGGACGTCATGGACGTCTTTCATGTGGGGCTGACGCCGCGGGTGTGGTTCTGGGCGATTTCCTGCTTTGCCGCCGTGGGTCTGGCCGTAGTCAGTTTCCGCCATAGTCAGCGCTGGCGGAAGGTAGTGGCGGCTCTCTCGATTCCGGTGTTCGTGGTGGTGGCCGGTCTGGGCATCAACACCGAGTTCGGGCTCAACAAAACCTTGGGCTCAGCGCTGGGAATCTCCACGGAGGACGCCATTCAACTGGCTAAACCTGACCCGGACGCCCCTGTCCCGGCCGGTCCGCTATGGCAGAGCTGGAAGCCCCCTGCCGACCAGCCGGCGAAGGGCGAAGCAGGAACCCAGGTCATACCAGCCACCGTCTCCGGTTTTGTCGCCAGGCCGGCGGGCATCTACCTGCCCCCTGCCGCCCTCACGGCACATCCGCCCAAGCTGCCCTTGTTCGTCCTCATGATGGGCCAGCCGGGACTCCCTGATCCGCAATACGTGTCGGCGGCCCTGGACGAGTTCGCAGCCAGGAACAACGGTCTTGCCCCCATCGCAATCGTGGCAGACCAGATCGGCCCCGACCAGAATGACACCCTCTGCCTGGACACCGCCAAGTACGGCAACGTTGAGAAGTACATCAACCAGGACGTGGTGAATTGGGCCAAAGCGAACTTGAACATCCTCGAGGACCGCGAACACTGGACCATAGCCGGCTACTCCAATGGCGGCCAATGCGCAATCTCGTTCGCGGTCAAATACCCGCAGATGTGGGGCAACGTGGTGGACATCTCCGGCGAGGAATTTCCCGGCGCGGAGGACCCGGCCGGCAACCTTGCATCGATCTTCGATGGCAACCAGGCTGCCTACGATGCCCAGAAGCCCATCAACATCATGAAAGGCAAGCAGTTCCCTAACACAACGGCAGTTTTCACCGTAGGCTCGGACGACACCACGTACGTGGCAGCCGCCAAGGCAGTCTCCGCTGCCGCCCGGGATGCTGGGATGACCGTGACGTACTACGAAGTGCCTAACGGCGGTCACGTTGGCTTGGCGTTGAACGCAGGCCTGACCAAGGGTTTCGACGTACTGTACCCAAGGCTTGGACTCTCAAAATAGCCTTTGCCCTTTTGCCAGCCCGGGACCGGCGATAAAGTTGAGCTGTGCCACATGGGCAAGAGCTGCAGCCGCTTCCGGCACCGTGGCAGCGTCGGGATGAACGCATCCTGCCGCTGTGGTGGGACCGCCTGTGCTCGGTGACCAGCCCTCAGTCGGCTGCACTATACGCCGCCGGGCTCTTTACCGATGACCGTCGCAGACCCATTGCCCAGTGGTACAATCCCGAAACCGACGCCGCGCTGTTGGTCGCACCGGAGACCTCGCCGGAATGGCCGGTCCAACGCTTTGGCATCTTCTATGCCCCGCCAGGAGGCGGCTTTACCCGCGTTTACTCGGCGCCCCACGAATGGCATCCCCGCGAACCCCGGACTCCGCCCACCGAGCAGGATTCGTTCCTGGCGGCGGTGGTCGAGGCGGCCCGGTTCCTGCAAGTGGAGATGGATTTTGTGTGATCAAAAAGCAGACCCCGCACCAGCTGAAAAGCCGGTACGGGGTCCCGTTGCTCCTCCGACTGGACTTGAACCAGTAACCCTTCGATTAACAGTCGAATGCTCTGCCAATTGAGCTACGGAGGAATGAAGCGGTTATGACTTTAGCAAAGGTTCTACCGGAATGCGAAATCGACTCACCATACCCCTCGGGGGTATAAAAATACCCCCGTTTCGAAGGCTCGAAACGGGGGTATTGCGCGCTCCTCCGACTGGACTTGAACCAGTAACCCTTCGATTAACAGTCGAATGCTCTGCCAATTGAGCTACGGAGGAATGAAGCGGTTACTAGCTTAACAGGGGCCCGCCGGAAAGTGAAATCGGCGCTTTCAACCGTCCGAACGCAGCGACCTGCGCTCCATTTCGAGTTGCATCAGCTCCCGGTTCAGCCGCTGGAACTCCTCCGGATTGGCACCTGCATCCAAGCGCTGCAGCTGACCCATCTTGTCTGCCTTGATCCTGGTGATCTGCAATTCGAAAAGACGGGCCAGGATGTCACGGCAGTACCGCTGCATGGCCTCCGCAGTGCTCGCCGGCAGGGGCGTCACTGCCAACTCCGAGACCAGTGGCCTCAAGGGCTCGGGAACTTCCTGACGGACCTGCTCCACCCACGCCACGGGGTCATCCGAGTGTGCCAGACCGGCAGCCCGCACGGCAGTGTGGACGGCGGCGTAAGCAGGAGTGGTGAACTGCGAGGCCTCGAAACGCTCCCAGGCTCCCCCGCCCAGCACTGATGGCTCCTGGAGGACCACTTCAAGCGCTTGGCGTTCCATACCGGCTATGGGGTCCCGGGGATCGGGCCGTTGGAAGACGGGACCGCTCGACGCCGGTGCCGTCGACTGTTCTCCCGCGCCGCCCGCGGCGGCGCGCTTGGCAGCTCCGCCAACGAATCGACTGACCTCTTCGATGGGCATGCCCAGCCACCCGGCAAGTTCGCGGGTGTAGCCCGGCCGCGCGGCAGAGTCCCTGATTTGCGCCACCACGGGGGCGGCTTCGCGCAAGGCGGCCACACGCCCTTCCACGGTGTCGAGGTTGTGCCTGCGGAGCGAGGCCTTGATGGCGAACTCAAAGAGGGGTTTCCGGCTGCTGATCAGATCCCGCACCGCGGAATCGCCCTTGAGTTGACGAAGATCACAGGGATCGGCGCCGCTGGGTTCAACAGCGACATACGTCTGGGCTTGGAACCGCTGGTCTTCTTCGAATGCCCGCAGGGCAGCTTTTTGGCCGGCGGCATCGCCGTCGAAGGTGAAGATGACCTCTCCCCCGCTGCCGTCGTCCGAGAGCAGCCGCCGGGCCACCTTGATGTGCTCGGTACCGAAAGCAGTACCACAGGTGGCCACCGCCGTCGTAACTCCGGCGAGGTGGCAGGCCATGACGTCCGTGTACCCCTCGACCACTACCAATTGACGTTCCTTGGCGATGTTCCGTTTGGCGATGTCGATCCCGTAGAGGACTTGGGATTTCTTGTACAGCGTGGTTTCAGGAGTGTTCAGGTATTTGGGGCCTTGGTCGTCCTCGTAGAGCTTCCGCGCGCCGAAGCCGATGGTGTCGCCTGCGATGTCCCTGATGGGCCAGATCAGCCTTCCACGGAAACGATCGTAGATTCCCCGGTTTCCTTCCGAGAACATGCCTGTGAGCTTCAACTCAGCATCAGTGAACCCACGGCCGCGGAGATGCTTCAACAGTGCGTCCCAGCCCTGGGGCGCGTATCCGACGCCAAAATGTTCGGCGGCGGCGCGGTCGAAACCGCGGCCGTCCAGGAAGTTCCGCCCCTCGGCAGCTCCCGGCGTCAGCAACTGCGCACGGAAGAACTCATCGGCGATCTTGTGAGCGTCCAACAGGCGTTGGCGCTTGCCCACCTCTTCACGGCTGGGACCGGTGCCGCCGTCCTCGTAGCGCAGCTCGTAGCCGATTCTGGCAGCCAGTTTCTCTACGGCCTCGTGGAACGAGCTATGGTCCATTTTCTGGACAAAGGAGATGGCATCGCCGTCTTCCCCGCACCCGAAACAGTGGTACCGGCCCACTTGCGGGCGGACAGTGAACGAGGGTGAGCGTTCGTCGTGGAACGGACACAGGCCCTTAAAACTGCCTAGCCCGGCGCCCTTGAGGGTGACGTAACCGTCAACGACTTCCTTGATATCCGTGCGCTGGCGTACTTCGTCTATATCTTCACGTTTGATCAGGCCAGCCACGTCACCATCCTAGTCGCTTGCCCGGGGCGTCCCCGCCGTTAACGGCAGGGTTCCGCGGGCTACCAGAGCGAGGGAAGGCTTCCCACAAGCCGCTCATACATGGCCAACGCGGAGACGTCCGTCAGCGAGGCGACTTGGTCGATCACCACGCGCAGCCGCGCACCGTCGTCGACGGCGTCGCGCCAGTCAGAGGCAAACATCGGCTCCAGGTGACGGTCACCTGTGGCGTTCAAGACGCCGACCAGTGCGTGCAGCACTTCGCGTTGACGCTCGTACACCGGCTGGCGATGGTCGGTGGAGATCACGAACGTGGTGGCCAGGCCCTTGAGGACCGCAATCTCAGTGACAGTTTCTTCAGGAACCATGAGCTCGGCGTCGTACCGGGTCAGGTTGGCCGGGCCGAAATGAGCGCGGGTGGTTTCCATGGCGCTCTGGCAGAACCGGCCGATCAACTGGCTGGTCATATCCTTCAGCGCAGCCATGGATTTCCGGCTGCCGTCAGCTTCGCGCACCCAAACTTTGGTGGCTTCCAGGCGGGCAAGGGCAGCATCAATCTCGGCGGGATCGTTATGCGGCAAATACCACTGCTTGGTGTAGCCCACCACGCGCGCCCGGTGGTCCGGGTTCTCCATCCATTTGAGCTGGAAATGACCGGCGACGATCGCATCCTCAACATCGTGGACCGAGTAGGAAATATCGTCTGCAAGGTCCATCACCTGGGCCTCGATGCAGGAGCGGTTGCCCGGAGCGCCTTCACGCAGCCATTCAAAGACGGGAAGATCGTCCTCGTAGGCGCCGAATTTGCTGGTGCGGTGCCCATGAATGACAGGAGCATCGACGGCGGACCACGGGTACTTGGACGCGGCGTCCAGGCTGGCACGGGTCAGGTTGAGTCCTGCAGGCCTGCCGTCCTCTGCCAGTACCTTGGGTTCCAGGCGGGTCAGGAGCCGCAGGGTTTGGGCGTTGCCTTCGAAGCCGCCAATGGTGTGCGCAACTTCATTGAGCGCGGACTCACCGTTGTGGCCGAAGGGCGGATGGCCGAGATCGTGGCTTAGGCATGCAGTGTCCACCACATCAGGATCACAGCCGAGGGACCGGCCCAGTTCGCGGCCTACCTGCGCCACCTCCAGGCTGTGGGTCAACCTGGTTCGGACAAAGTCATCCGTGTCCGGGGCAACTACCTGCGTTTTTGCGCCGAGCCTGCGCAACGCCGAGGAGTGCAGGACCCTGGCGCGGTCCCGTTCAAAGTCGGAGCGATAGTTGCTCTTGCGGGGCTCTTCGACCCACCGCGCGGAATCTGCCTCGGCGTATCCGGGGATGGCCAGCACAAAATCGTGGGCCGTCCCGTCGTGGCCAAGAATCGCTTCGGTTCCCATGGGTATCTGCCTCCTTCAAGCGCCGGGGTGTGGAGCTTCTTGAGTCAGTCTTACACGTGTGAGGCTAGCCGCCCGAAACGTCCAGCTCTGCGGCCGAGATATCCGCGCTCTGTTCAGCGTTCAGCTGACGGCTCTCCAGCCAGTCCTTGGGCAACGCAGGCTTCTTGGGCGAACCAGCCCGGCCGCGGGGGCCCTCGGAATCGACTCCCGGGTAGGGCGAGTCCATATCCAGTTCATCAAGGTATTCGCGCAGCACCTCGAGGGTGGGAACGGTGGCCAGTTTGGCGCGGAGTTCGCCACCCACAACATAGCCCTTGAAGTACCAGGCCATGTGCTTGCGGATCTCACGGAGTGCCTTGTATTCATCGTTGCCGAAGGTCTCCACCATCAGCTCAGCATGGCGGTAGACGCCCTCCGCCACTTCCCGGAGCCCGGGGCGGTGCCGCTGGTCGCTGCCCTCAAACGCTGCCTGGAGGTCGCCGAACAGCCAGGGGCGGCCCTGGCAACCGCGGCCCACTACGACACCGTCCACACCGGTTTCCCGGACCATGCGAACTGCATCCTCGGCAGACCAAATGTCGCCGTTGCCCAGCACCGGGATGTCCGGCAGAGCTTCGCGGAGGCGGGCAATGGCGGACCAGTCGGCCTGGCCGGAATAGAACTGCGCGGCAGTCCTGCCGTGAAGTGCGACGGCGGCTACTCCGGCGTCGCGGGCGATCCGGCCGGCGTCGAGGTACGTCAGGTGATCCTCATCAATGCCTTTGCGCATTTTGATGGTGAGCGGGATATCGCCCTTGGCGGCTTCCTTGACTGCTGTATTGACGATTGAGGTGAACAGATCGATCTTCCAGGGAAGCGCTGAACCGCCACCGCGCCGGGTGACCTTGGGCACGGGGCAGCCGAAGTTGAGGTCGATGTGATCGGCCCGGTCCTCTTCCACCAGCATCCGCACCGCGGCGCCCACCGTCACAGGATCCACGCCGTAGAGCTGCACGGAACGGACTTTCTCGTCCTCATCATGGGAGATGATGCGCAACGATTCCGGCGTCCGCTCCACAAGGGCACGGGACGTCACCATCTCGGCCACGTACATGCCGCCGCCGTATTCACGGCAGAGCCTGCGGAAGGCCGAGTTGGTGATGCCGGCCATCGGGGCAAGGATCACGGGTGTGTCCACGGTGATCCTGCCAAGCTTCAATGGCGGGAGCTCAAGCTTTGGTGCGGGGGGCGTTGCTACAACAGTCACCTAACCATTGTTGCAAATCCGGGCAAATCGGCGGACGGCCCGCCGAATCCCCTGCTTGATCGTCCAGCACACCGTACTCAGGCGGGCCCTGGGGGCAAGATCCAGACCCGGCGTCAGGTGGTGTTGTCGGTGCTTCCGCCGCGGCGCTCCGCTTCCCGTTGTGCACGGCGGCTACCCGGGCGTGCCGGCTTGCCGTGAGCGTCAAGGCGCGTGTCGGCGTCGTGCGTGTCCTCCGACCCTGAACCCGCGACGACGGCGGCTGCTGCCAGCGAACCGGTGTCCTTAAGCTCATCGGGACTCACCGAGGCCCCGCCTGCGGCGGCAAGGCGCTTTATGCCGGTGGCCTTCACCACCAGGACAGCGATCAGGGTGGTGACGGGGATGGCAAGAACCAGGCCGATGGAGCCCACCAAGGTGCGGATGACTTCCTCGGACAGCTCGGCACTGGTCAGTGCTTCCGCGAGCGGGCGGTCATAGAGCATCACAATGATGAGAATGGGAAGTGCGGCGCCCGCGTAGGCAAAGGCGATGGTGTAGACGGTGGAAGCGATGTGGTCCCGCCCGATCCGCATAGCCGAGGAGAACAGCTTGCGGGCACTGGTGTTGGGCGCCAGTTCGTAAAGTTCCCACACTGCGGAGGACTGCGTGATGGTCACATCGTTGAGAACGCCCAGGCCGGAAATGATGAGGCCGCAGAGGATGATCCCGGAGATCGAGATCTGCGGGGACATGTTCACCAGCGTTGAAGCGTCGTGGTTCCCCACTCCGGCCAAATTAGCCGCGTCCGTAGCCCACGCCGCCAACAGCGCAGTGATGCTGAGCCCAAAGATCGTGCCCAGCAGGGCCGTAGACGTTCGCGCCGAGAACCCGTGCGCAAAGTACAGGACCCCGATCATGATCACCGTAGAGCCCACCAGAGCCAGCAGGAGCGGCGGTTTTCCTTCCACCAAACCCGGCAGAATGAAGCTCACCAGGACAAAATAGGCACCCACCAGGCCAAGAAGCGCCCGGAAGCCGCGCCAACGGGCCACCGCGATGACCACCGCTGCGTACAGGACAGCCAGGAGGGCGATGGGAATGCTGCGGACAAAGTCCACAAATACATAAGCCGGGGCGCCGCTTCCAGCACTTGCCCCCTGGACGGCGGACAGGTTGAGGTATCGGATGGAGTCCCCCACATCCACGCCGTGGGACATGGCCACGTCAGGGTTGATGACAACCTTCACTACGTCCCCGCCCTTATCCGGCTCCGTGAAGGCGAACGTGCACTGGGATCCGCCGGACTGGCTGTTCTGGCCCGTGTCAGTTTGGCCCGTGTTGCTTTGGCCGGTGTTGCCCTGGCCCGTGTTGCTTTGACCCGTCTGCGTGCAGCTTTCCACCACCACGCTCTGAATCCTGCCAGTGTCGAACGTGACTCCGGGGGCGGGTTGGTATGGGCTTGAAAACGTGATGCCCTCGCGGCTGCCGGAAGGCCACAGGACCATCATGGCCACGAGCGTCAGGACGCCCACCGGAACAAGAATGGCCGCGAGAATCCAGTTGGCCCGCTTCCGCGACGCAATGGCCTGCGGGGTTGGCTCGGAATTTTCAGAATGACCGTGGGAGTGACCGTGGCCCATCAGCAGCAAAACCTCATGCCTTAACCCTACGCGGGCACAGCTGCATTTAAACGCAGGATCCCACGCGGCCCGCGGGATGCGGGCAACGTGGGATCCGGGCGTGCCGAAGATGTGGTCAGTCGCTGACAATCAGGGTGTCTGCGCCCCGCACATGGGCTTTTCCGGATTCCAACAGCGGATCAAGAACCGTGCGAAGCGCCGTCATGGACTCGTCAACTTCCAGCAAGACCGGATGCTGGTAGGCAATGAGTGCCAGCAGGTCCCGGACCGCGGCCGCTGCTTCCTCGGCGGACAGCAGGGGATCGTGTCCAAGGAAGACATCAGACGGCTCGTCGGAATTGCCTTGGGCGTAGCTGATGGCGAACGCCTGGATCTTACCTTTCCGGCTGGCAGGAACGCCTTGGCCGAACGCACTCGCTTTGGGTGCGCGCAGGACGATTGCCCCGTGCGCGCCGGTCAGGTCATGCAGGAACAAACGCTGCACTGTGGCAATGCTCAGCTCTCCGGGGCTGTCCCAGTGGTGGACGTGGGAGTAGTACTTGCCCACCACGTCGCTCAGTTCCACCGAACCTGTAGCCAGGTCTTCCACGCGCTCTGAGGCGGCTTCCTCGGAACCGTCGCCAAAACGCGGCAGGGACAACGGCTCTGGCTTCACCACCACCAGTTGCGAGCGCTGAATGGGCGAAAGTCCCGCTGCCGCAGCAAATGCAGCACCGGCAGTGTCCGGCTCCACCTTGCTGCGCAGTTTCGAAACGCCCGACGGCGAGTTCCCGGCTTCCCGGCGGAGCATGGTCAGCAGGGTTGCACCAACGCCTTCACGGCGGTGATCCTTTGCAACCTCGACGTACGCCCAGAGCCGTTCCGGGTGCAGCGAAGCCTCATGGACAACACCTGCAGCGACGGGAATCCGTACGCCATCCACCACGTCCTCGGCCACGATGCAGCGGCGCCAGGGCTGGTTGCTGGAAGGTGCCAGGGCTGCACGGAACTGCTCTGCGGGGAGTGTTTCCGGGCCGCCCCAGATCTCCAGGAGGGCGAGGTCATCGCCTTCCTTCCATTCGCGGTAATCCAAAGCCACGGCTAGGCGCCGATCAGGCGTGCTGCAAGGTAGCCCTCAACCTTGTCCAGGGACACACGTTCCTGGCTCATGGTGTCGCGCTCACGAATGGTGACGGCCTGGTCTTCCAGGGTGTCGAAGTCCACGGTGATACAGAACGGGGTACCGATTTCGTCCTGGCGACGGTAGCGGCGGCCGATGGCGCCGGCGTCGTCGAAGTCGATGTTCCAGTTCTTGCGCAGCTGGGCGCCCAGTGCCTTTGCCTTCGGGGACAGGTCCTCGTTACGGCTCAGCGGCAGGACGGCGGCCTTGACCGGAGCCAGGCGCGGATCCAGTTTCAGCACGGTGCGGACATCGACGCCGCCCTTGGCATTGGGTGCCTCGTCCTCGGTGTAAGCGTCGATCAGGAAGGCCATGAAGGAGCGGGTCAGGCCGGCGGCGGGCTCGATCACGTACGGGGTGTAACGCTCGTTGGTGGCCTGGTTGAAGTAGCTCAGGTCCGTGCCGGAGGCCTTGGCGTGGGTGGAGAGATCGAAGTCCGTGCGGTTGGCGATGCCCTCGAGCTCGCCCCACTCGGAGCCCTGGAAACCAAAGCGGTATTCGATGTCCGTGGTGCCCTTGGAGTAGTGGCTGAGCTTCTCCAGCGGGTGCTCAAAGAATCGGAGGTTGTCTTCACGGATGCCCAGGCCCGTGTACCAGGACATGCGTTCCTTCATCCAGTACTGGTGCCATTCTTCGTCCGTGCCGGGCTCGACGAAGAATTCCATTTCCATCTGCTCGAATTCGCGGGTACGGAAAATGAAGTTGCCCGGCGTGATTTCGTTACGGAACGACTTACCGATCTGGCCGATGCCGAACGGCGGCTTCTTCCGGGATGTGGTCAGGACGTTGTTGAAGTTCACAAAAATGCCCTGGGCCGTTTCGGGACGAAGGTAGTGCATGCCTTCGTCGCTGGCCACCGGGCCGAGGAAGGTCTTCAGCAGACCGGAGAATTCCTGGGGCTCTGTCCACTGTCCGCGGGTGCCGCAGTTTGCGCAGACGATGTCCGCCAGGCCATTTTCTGCCGGGCGGCCCTTCTTTTCCTCGTACTCTTCCTCGAGGTGGTCGGCACGGTAGCGCTTGTGACAGGAAAGGCACTCAACCAGGGGGTCGGAGAAAACCTCCACGTGGCCGGATGCTTCCCATACCTGGCGGGGAAGGATGACCGAGGAGTCCAGGCCTACAACATCTTCGCGGCCGCGAACCATGCTCTGCCACCACTGGCGCTTGATGTTTTCCTTCAGCTCCGCACCGAGGGGACCGTAGTCCCACGCAGAACGGGAGCCACCATAGATTTCACCGGCCTGGAAGACAAAGCCCCTCCGCTTGGAGAGTGAAATGACCTGGTCAAGGACGGATTTTGCTGCCATGGGTAACTCCATTTGTTCTACAGGGCCGCTGGGTGCGGTCCGCGGTGGTTTGCCCCGGAATCCGGACGAGGTTGTCCGGCGGGGTGCTGGGGGAAAGTTGTTCCTCTAACCCTACCGGCCTTTGGCCGTTGATCTTCGTGCGAATGCTCCCTTGGGCCAGGGCAACGTGGCCACGATGATCGCAATGAGCGTCAGCACCGTACCCAGCACCGTGGGCAAGGCGACCACCGCTCCGGGACTGGGGATCACGACGTCGAGCACCAACGATCCCACCAGTTGCCCGGCGATCATGCCCAAACCCGTGATCAGGACGCCCAAGCTGCGGACCAGCAGGGCCGCCAGTCCAATGAAGAGGCAGCCCATGGGGCCACCAAGGTAGTACCACCACTCACCGGGCAGCGGATTACCCGGCCCGGCCACGGACAGCTTGATGATCCACGCGATCCACAAGATGGCTGACCCGGCAATGAAGTTCACCAGGGTGGCGGCGATGGGCGTCCCATAATGCACTGTGGCAGTGCCGTTCATCGCCTGCTGGAAGCTCATGAAGAAACCGGCGGCCAACGGCAGGAGGACCGGCAAAACGAGCGAGGCGACGTCGGCGTCGCCGCCGAACCGCGGTGAAACAGCCCAGGCGACGGCCGCCACGGTCAGGACACTGCCAAGGACCCGAACTCCGGTGATGGCGCGTTTTCCTCCCGGGCCGATTCCCATGCGGTCCACGAGCAAGCCACTGAGCGTTTGTCCCGTAACGGCCGCGACCGTGAACAACGCAACGCCCAACAGGGCAACCGTGAACGACTGGGCAAAGACGAACAGTGCGCCAATGGCACCGGCCATGACATAGAAGCGGGGAAAACTGCGGTTCCGGACAGCAGGAATGATCCGCTGCAGGCCGGCCCTGCCCCTGGGCGTGGCAAGGGAGATGGCGCTGATGAGCAGGAGCCCTGTGGTGAAGCTCACCACAGATGCGGCGATGCCGTCGTCCAGTTTCGCGCCGAGGGCCCCGTTGATCCTTGCTTGAAGCGGGATGACCAGGCCTGTCGCTACGGCAATAGGGAGGCCAATGACCAGCGGGAGGGTGGGACGGGGAGAAGGCTGCGGCACCGTCACCACACTACTTCAGGCATCATTGCTCTATGAGCAACCCCGAAATTGAAGAGATCCCCATCCGCGACGACATGATCCGCCTGGGCCAGCTGTTGAAGCTCGCCAATCTGGTGGAGGACGGCGTTGAAGCCACGGAGCTCATCAAGAACGGGTTGGTTAAGGTCAACAACGAAATTGATGACCGCCGCGGACGCCAACTCCACGTCGGAGATACCGTCACCGTCAACGGCCAGACGGTCCGGATCACCGCAGCCTGACGCACTGAGATTTTGTACAGATAACGCCCTCCAGAACGGCTCTTAGGGGCGTTATCTGTACAAAAACTCAATCAGTGAGGACCTTATGGGTGAGGAACTCGCCCACGTGTCCGATCTCCTGCTGGTTGATGCCGTGCCACATCCCCGTGTAGAGCACTTTGGTGAGGTCAACGTGCTTGCGCACCCAACCCATGGTGTATTCGATCTTGTCTTGGGTGATGACGGGATCCTGCTGGTCACGGCCCCAGAACATGGGCAACGATCCGTCCAGTTCACTGTCCCGGAAGGCGGCGTCAGCGCCGGCGTCGATCACGAAGCCTGAAAGCCCGACGACGGCGGCGAAGTCCGCGGGACGGTAGCGGAGCATGGTGGTAGCCATCGCCATGCCCATGGAGAAGCCCAGCAACGTCACTGACGAGTGGTTTGCTTTGACCGTGTCCAGCCATTCGAGCGCATACTCGGCTGCGTGCTTCACGGCGTCCAGTGAGTAGTCGATCGATGCTGTCAAAGGGAACCACGTAAAGCCCGGCCCCATGGGCATCGGCGCGCGAAGGGCAGCCACTACGAAGCCTTCGGGAAGCAACCCGGCCAAGCTGAAGAGGTCCTCCTCGTTGGAGCCGTAGCCGTGCAGCAGGACCAGGAGGGGCTTGCCTGCGCGCTCGGCTTCATCGTGGGACCACAGGACAACGGGGGCTGGAAAGGCGGGTGCTTCAGTCATGGCTCCATTCTTGCAGTTACCCACAAGTAACAACCTACGGTGGCGTAGGGTCGACGTCACGGTGCAGGATATGAGCGTGAGTGAGAACAATCCTTTACTGAAGCCGGGCGAGCCCGTCCCGGAGCCCCACGAACCCGTTCAAAAGCACCCATGGACCCGCTATGTGGCCTTGGGTGACTCCTTCACCGAGGGCATCGGCGATCCCGAACCCCGGAACCCCGGCGGTCACCGTGGTTGGGCGGATCGAGTGGCCGAGGAATTGGGCCGCGGCCAGGACGACTTCGCCTATGCCAACCTTGCCATCCGTGGCAGGCTGTTGCAGCAGATCATCGATGAACAAGTGGGCCCGTGCTTGGAGCTGCAGCCTGACTTGGTATCCATTTCAGCTGGCGGCAACGACCTCATCCGCCCAGGCGGCGATCCCGATTTGTTGGCTGAAAAACTCGACGCCGCAGTGGCGGAGCTGAGCTCCGGCGGCGCTACCGTGGTCCTTTTCAACGGCCCGGACACGGCAGCATCGGTTCTGGGGCGTATCCGCGGCAAGGTTGCCATTTACAACGAGAACCTCCGGACCGTGGCTGCACGCCACGACGCCATCATCGCGGACATGTGGTCCTTGCGGCAGCTGGCAGACCCCCAAATGTGGGATGCCGACCGCCTGCATTTCTCCCCGCTGGGCCATCACACCATCGCCATGATGGTGCTGGACGCACTGAACGTCCACCACACTCTTGAGCCCCTGATGCCAAAGTCCCTGCCGCCGCGCACGTGGCGTGAGGCGAGGTCTTCGGACCTCGTCTGGGCCCGCGAGTACTTTGTCCCATGGGTGATCCGGAGGCTTCGGCATCGGTCCTCCGGCGATGGCATCAGTCCAAAACGTCCCACGCCGGGTCCCGTCTTCGGTTCCACCGGCACCCTGTTGCCACGCCGCTGACGTGACGCTTCTTCGCTGCGAGGTCCGCCATGCCGGGTGGTAGCTCCCTGTCCGCGGAGAGCGTCCGGCGGATACGGCTCCGGCGGCAACAACTGCGGGCCCCCCACGCCGGAGGCCCCGCGGACGTGGTCCGTAACCTCCTGGCCGTCCAGTCACAGGAGTTCGCTTATGCGAGGTGGACCCTTGCGCAGAGAAGCTCCGCCGGCTCGCCACCGGTGGTCACGGCCGCGGACGTGGAGCAGGCCGTAGCGGACGGAACCATCCTGCGGACACACATCCTCCGCCCCACCTGGCACTTCGTGCACCGGGACGACCTCGGCTGGTTGATGGGATTGTCCGCAGAGCGCCTCCACCAAGGCAACAAAGGCATGTACCGCCAGACGGGAATCGATGAGGACGCTGCTGCCGCAAGCGGCCGGATCCTGGCCGCGGCCGTGGCGGACGGGGCCCACAAAACGCGGGAGGAACTGGCCGCAGTCCTGGGACAAGCCGGCTTCCCCAGCAAGGGCCTGGGCTTCATCTATCACCTCATGCACGCAGAAATCAGCCGTGTCCTGGTCAGCGGCTCCCCCGTCCGTTCCGCCGGCGGCGCCCTGAAACAAACGTATGCCTTGCTCGAGGAACGCGTTCCCGGGTTCCTAACCTCACCGTTGGCCGGGGAGGATCGTGAACAGGCACTTGGGCAATTGGCGCTGCGATACTTCAGCAGCCGGGGCCCCGCAACAGTCAAAGACTGTGCGGTGTGGTCCGGGTTGACCATGAAAGACGTGAAGCGGGGAATCGATGTGGCTGAGGAGATCTCCCCCGGGAGCCTGGGCACTGTTCACTTTGATGGCCTGGAGTTTTATCTGGCATCTGAAGAAGTGGGGGCTCTCACCAACGGCCACCATTCTTCAGCGATCCAGGACGGCGGGCTCCCCCGCCTGGACCTCATCCAGTGCTACGACGAATACGTGATGGGCTACTCACAGTCCCGGCACTTCCTTGGTGGAACGGCTCCCTACTTCCCCGAGGACAACGGACCCATGCACGTGGTCCTGGTGGACGGCAGGCTGGCCGGATGGTGGCGCCACGGTTTCTCCGGAAGGGCCTGCGAACTCGATGTCCGCATGAACCGGCCGGCAACTGCAGCAGAGCAGGACGCCTTGCAGGCCGAGGCGGATCGTTACGGCCGGTTCCTGGGCATGGAGACCAAGCTGGTGTGAAATAGCCGGGGCTTGTTCCGGGAGACGGGCCGCGTCCAGGTGGCAGGACTAAGCTGGGTTAAGACCTAGGAGGCCTGCACTGTGAACAATCTGATCTTCTGGATCATCGTCTGCTCGTGGCTGATTCCCCTCGGAATCCGCATGTACAACCGCTCCCGGGCGCGCCGGATCCAGAACGACACCTTCCGCGGCCCGGGGTACCCGCCGCAGAACCTGCCGGGACCGGGGTATCCGCCGCAGAATTACCAGCAGCAGGATTACCCGGGACAGGGCTACCCGGCGCAAAGGTACCCTTCACCGGGCTACCCGGGCTACCCGTCCGAGCCCACCGTCATCCGCCCTGTGGATGACGCGCCGCAGTCCGTGTCGCCGTCGAACCCGTCATCCCCCACCCCGTTCGCCTCGACGAGCGGGTCCGAGCCGCAAGGATACCGGGCTCGCAAGCTGGCCGAGCTGGATACAAAATTCAGCAACGGCGAGATCGCCATGGAGGATTACATGCGGCAGCGCGGCGAGATCATGAATGGCTGAACTGCCTGGCATCGGACGTTCCTTGCCGTTTAAGCAGGGTCAGCACACCAGCGTTTAGGCGAAAAACGCTTCGCGGAGCTGGGCTGAGAGCTGGCCGATTTCGGTGAGGAAGCCATCATGGCCGATCGGCGCTTCAATGACGTGGACCGGCACCTCGCCAGGGAGCGCAGCGGCCAGTTCCCGGGACTGGGCCGGGAAGTAGAGCCTGTCACTGTCCACAGCCGCCACGAAGAACTCCGCCGTGGCACCCGAAAGCGCCGCTTCCAACGATCCGCGCCCCCTGGTGACGTCGTGGGACATCAGTGCCTCGGTGATGGCGATGTAGCTGTTGGCGTCAAAGCGGCGGACCAGTTTGGTTCCTTGGTGGTCCAGGTAGCTTTCCACCTGATACCGACCCCGGTCGCCCAATGCTGCGGCGGCGAGCGGAGTCTCCTGGTGCTGGGCTTGCCGGCCAAAGCGGACGTCCAGCTCCAGTGCCGAGCGGTAGGTGATGTGGGCGATGCGCCGGGCCAAAGCCAAACCGTGCTCAGGCGCGGGGCCACCGTAGTAGTCGCCGTTGTTGAAATTCGGGTCCTGCCTGATGGCCAGGGTTTGTGCCTGGGCAAAAGCAATCTGCTCGGCCGTGCTGTAGGCGCCTACGGCGATGACTGCGCAGCGTTTGACCCGATGGGGGTATGTCACAGCCCACTCAAGGGCGCGTGCGCCGCCCATGGATCCGCCCAATACGGCGTGCCAGGCGTCGATTCCCAGGGTATCGGCGAGGCGCGACTCTGCCTCTGTGCTGTCGCGCAGGGTGACCAGCGGGAATCGCGAGCCCCACGGGCGTCCGTCCGGGGCTTCGGATGATGGACCGGTGCTGCCGTAACAGCCGCCCACGATGTTGATGGAGATGACAAAGAACTTGTTGGTGTCGATGGTGGCACCCGGACCAACGAGTTGCTCCCACCATCCTTCCTCGTCCGTGGCTCCGCGGGCTACGTGCGTACTGCCGGTGAGTGCGTGCTGGATGAGCACCGCGTTGGAGGCATCCGCGTTCAGCTGCCCCCAGGTCTCATAGGCGAGTACGACGTCGGGGAGGAATCCGCCGGCTTCAAGTTCCAGTGGGCCGATGCCGGCGTACTTGACGGTTCCGTCTTCTTCTCCGGATTTTGGAAGGGCTGTAGCAGTAATGGTCATTCCTTTGACACCTTAACCTCGCGCTTGCCCGTCGCCTTGCGTGCGAACAGGCCAGGTCTTCACCCGGGGCACCCCACCGCGGAGGAGGGTTGCCGGCCAGCAAGCCGGGGCTGTGTGCTGGCACTCATGACCTAATACGAAGAGTCTAGGAAACACAGGGGGGTTCTGGCGAAGAATGTGACAACAGTGTGACGGTCAAAGGTCATTTCGTTCGCCTACGAGCACCCGCCACTGCCGCCCGGCGAATTTTCGTCGGCGCGGGCGGCAGTCGGTCTGGTGCGTTGGGCCGTGGGCGTCAGGCGCCCTTGGCAGCCCGGAATCCGGCTTCGAGGTCCGCGATGATGTCATCTACGTGCTCGATACCGACGGACAAGCGCACCAGGCCCGGGTTGACGCCGGCAACAAGTTGCTGCTCCGCGGTCAGCTGACTGTGCGTCGTCGACGCCGGGTGGATGACCAGCGAGCGGACGTCACCTATGTTGGCAACGTGCGAGTGCAGTTCCAGACCATCCACAAAACGCTTGCCCGCTTCCACGCCACCCTTGATGTTGAAGGCAACGATTGCCCCCGTGCCCTTGGGTCCGTACTTCCGGCCACGGTCATACCACGGGCTGGATGGCAGGCCCGCGTAGGCGACCGATTCGACGTCGTCGTGGCTTTCAAGCCACTCAGCTACCTTGGTGGCGTTCGCTACGTGACGCTCCACGCGCAGGCTCAAGGTCTCCAACCCTTGGGCAATGAGGAAGGCGTTGAACGGAGACACGGCCGAGCCGAGATCACGAAGCAACTGGACGCGGGCCTTGAGGATGTAGGAGAGGTTGGCACCCAACGCACCGTCCTTGCCGAGGTCCCTGGCGTAAACCAGCCCGTTGTAGCTGGGGTCCGGGGTGTTGAAGCCGGGGAAGCGTTCCGGGTCCTTGCCGAAGTCGAAGTTGCCGGAGTCCACAATCACGCCGGCAATTGCGGAACCGTGACCGCCCAGATACTTGGTTGCCGAGTGGACCACAATGTCAGCGCCCCACTCGATGGGACGAATGAGGTACGGCGTTGACAGGGTGTTGTCCACGATCAGGGGCACGCCGGCCTCGTGGGCGACGCGTGCGATGCCCTCAATGTCCAGCACGTCCTGCCGCGGGTTGGAGACAACCTCGCCGAAGAACAGCTTGGTGTTCGGCTGGACGGCGTCACGCCACTGATCCAGCTTGTCCGGGTCCTCCACGAAGGTGACGGAGATGCCGAATTTCTTCAGAGTGTGTGCAAGCAAGTTGTAGGTGCCGCCGTACAGGCTGGGGCTCGCCACGATGTGGTCGCCGGCCTCAGCAATGTTCAGGATGGCGAACGTCTCCGCGGCTTGTCCTGAGCTAAGCAGGAGTGCTCCCAGGCCACCTTCCAGGCTCGCGATCCGCTGCTCCACGGCATCCTGCGTCGGGTTGCCGATCCGGGTGTAGATGGGTGCGAGCTCCGCCAGGGCGAAGCGGTTGGCAGCGCTCTCGGCACTGGGGAACACGAAGGACGTGGTCTGGTAGATGGGAAGCGAGCGCGCTCCGGTGGCTGAGTCCGGCTCTTGGCCTGCGTGGATTTGGCGGGTTTCGAAAGACCATCCTTGGGACATGGAGTTCTCCTGTTCGTGACGCATGGGTTTGGCAGCAGTGTGGTGCAGCTGAACTGGGGCCAGTCTAGGAACTGTCCGGAAGTCAGAACAGCTTTATGACGCCGATGGAATCTTTCGGTCTCTTCGCGTCCTCGCATGACGCCCATAGCGAAAGTTACACAGATCCCACCTTAGTTAGGCTTGACTTAGCTGAGACACTGATCACAAAGTGCCAAGATGAAGCCATGCGCATGGATCACGTCTCTTACGCCTGTGAACGAGATGGCCTTTTGGCCACTACCGAACGAATTTCCGCGGCATTGGGAGTGGACGCTGTCCGGGGCGGAGTGCACCCGCGCTTCGGTACCCGGAACATGATCATTCCCCTCGCGGATAACAAATACCTGGAAGTTGTGGAGGTCCTGGACCACCCTGCTTCCGACAAAGCACCCTTTGGCCAAGCCGTCCGTGCACGGTCGGCTGCCGGTGGAGGTTGGATGGGCTGGTGCGTCGCCGTTGATGACCTCGCCCCGTTCGAGGACCGCCTTGGCCGCTCCGCCGTTCCGGGCAACCGCAAGTTCCCTGACGGCCGCGAATTGGTGTGGCAGCAGATTGGTATCCTCGGCTTGATCGCCGATCCCCAGGTGCCGTACCTGCTCAAGTGGGAGGGCGACCCCTCACTTCACCCGTCCAGGATTTACGAGAGCGACGTCAAGATGTCCAGCCTCACCATTGCGGGCTCGGCTGAACGCGTCACCGAGTGGTTGGGTGAGCCGGTGGAAAAGCCGCTTGAGGATGTCGCAGTCCAGTGGATGGCACCGCACGGCACCCCCGGCATCCTGGCTGTCACTTTCGAAACCGCTACTGGAGCCGTCACCATCTAAAGCAGTTCCCTCCAAACTTCGGCCGCCATCAGCGGGTGCCAATGACGTCACCCAGCGATGGCGGCCGAATACCTTTAACGTGCGCTCTAACCGAGGCCTATAGCCTTGCCGAACAGGCTGAAACCTACGAACGCTACGATGTCCAGCAATGCGTGGGCAATCACCAAGGGCATGACCCGCTTGGTCTTGGTATAGATCCACGCGAACACCAACCCCATGACCACGTTGCCGATGAACGGCCCAAAACCCTGGTACAGGTGGTAGCTTCCCCGCAGGAGGGCACTGACCACAATGGCTACCGGCATGCTCCAGCCGAACTTGCCAAAACGATCCATGAGGTAGCCCACCACGATCACTTCTTCCACGATCGCGTGGCGCATGGCCGAGAGGATCAGCACTGGCACCGTCCACCAATAGGCGTCCAGGCCGCTGGGCACAATCGCCGTGGTGATGCCCAGGGCGCGGCCGGCGGCGTACAGGCCAAGCGAGGGGATCCCAATCACAGCCGCCAGGCCAAGACCCTGAAGAAGGTCCTTGCCGGGACGGGCAAAGTTGAAGCCGAGCCGTGCGAAGGCTGAGCCACCGCCGCCGTCCTTGTGTCCGGGTGCGTGGGTGGACAGGAAGTAGAACACCAAGGCCACCGGCACCAGAGCGAACACGATGTCCAGGAGTTGGTACGTGAGGTCAAAGTACTCGCGCGTGCTCTGGGAGCGGTTCAGCGTTGATGTGGCATCTGCCAACGGTGACCGGGTCATTTTGTCCAGCAGCTGCACTACGGAGTAAACGGCCGACTGACCCAGGGACAAACCCAGCACTATAAGTACTTCGGCTCGCAGCCGTCGACGGGAAGCAAGGAACATGTTCCTATCTTGCCCTTACTCCCTGCTACTTTGCCGGGAACAGCGCATCTTGCCGGACCTGGCACGGCAGCCACCCTATGCTTGGTGAGATGGGCGCCCCTGAGAGAATCTTCATGATCCGGCATGGACAGTCTGCCGCTAATGCCGACACCTCCATCTACAACCGTGTGCCGGACTACCGCATCCCGCTGACGGACTTAGGCGTGGAGCAGGCGAGGATCGCCGGGGAACACCTGCGCCGAAAGCTCGATGGTGAGCAGGTCTGCGTCTACGTCTCCCCCTACCTGCGTGCCTATCAGACCCTTGAAGCCATGAACCTCGGCTCCCTGGTGGAGAGGGTCATAGAGGAACCCAGGCTTCGCGAGCAGGATTGGGCAAACTTTCAAATCGCCGGGGAGATCGAGGACCAAAAGGAACTGCGCAACCTCTACGGCCACTTCTTCTACCGGTTCCGCGAGGGCGAGTCCGGCTCGGATGTGTACGACCGGGTGTCATCCTTCATGGAGACGCTGTACCGGCACTGGCAGAAGCCTACGTACGCCCCCAACACCCTCCTGGTGACTCACGGGCTGACCATGCGCCTGTTCTGCATGCGATGGTTCCACTGGACCGTGGAATACTTCGAATCGCTCAACAACCCGGACAACGCCGAGCTACGCACCTTGATAAAGAACGACGACGACCAGTACAGCCTGGATATACCGTTCAGCCAGTGGGTGCCCAGGGAGGTAGACGACTCGGTCCTGCACGCACCAAGGATGCGCTTCTAGCTTCTCCTTGCGGCCAAATATCAGCTGGCTGGCGCGACGATGACTTCCGTTCCCTTGACTTCAAACGCCGCTTTGTTTTCGGCGCTGATGCCGGAGTCCGTGATGAGGTGCCTGAAATCGTAGCCGGCCATGGCGGCGAAGGAACGGCGGCCCACTTTTGAGGAATCGGCCACCACATAGGACTCTGTTGCCCGGCGTGCCATCACGGTGTTGACCATGGCTTCGCCTTCGTCCGTAATGGTGGGGCCAAGATCCGGGTCCACGCCGTTGACGCCAATGAACGCAATATCCAGGGCAACTTTTTGCATGATGACGTCCGTGTACGGACCCACCAGTTCATAGGAGCGCGGATTGAGGATCCCACCGGTGACCATGATTTTGATGTTCGGCCGGACAGCCAACTGTGAGGCGATGTTGATCGCATTGGTGACCACGGTAAGGGTGGGTGTGTGGGATGGCGCGTTGAGGTCTTCCCGTGTGGAGAGCACCTGAGCCAATGCCGTGTTGGTGGTACCGCCGCTGAGGCCAATGACTGCACCGGGACGGATCAACGCTGAAGCGGCCAAAGCAATCTCCTGCTTGGCCTCGGCGTGGTCGTCCCGGTTGTACCGGCCGGGAAGGTCGTAGGCGACGGACCCGGTGGTTGCACCGCCGCGGGTGCGGCTCAGCAGCCGCTGCTTGGCCAGGCTGTCAAGATCCCTACGGGCCGTGGCAGGTGACACGCCCAGGCGGGTCACGATGTCCTCGACTTCCACGTGGCCGGACTCGGCCAGGAGGTCGAGTATGGCAGTCAGCCGATCGGTGCGGGTCATGACAAGCCTTTCGCGGGTTCGGCGCTAATTCGCTTTAGCGAACAGCGTCAGCATACGTGCAGACTCCAGCACAAGGGCTTCACGGCCGGCCTTGATGTATTTCCGGGAATCCACCACTGCAGGATTGGCATCGAGATACTCACGGACGGCGCGGGTAAAGAACCCGTTCAAATGTGTGGATACGTTGATCTTAGTCATACCCGCGCGGATAGCGGCTATGAGCATGTCATCTGACACACCGGATGAGCCGTGGAGGACCAGTGGTTTTCCCACCGCTGTCTTCAGCCTGGTGATGAGGTGCAGATCCAGGGCGGCACTGCGTTCGGTCATGGCGTGGGATGAGCCAACCGCCACGGCCAGGGCGTCCACGCCGGTTGCCTCGACGAACGCCCGGGCTTCGTCGGGGTCTGTTCTGACACCGGGAGCGTGTGCTCCGTCTTTACCACCCACTTTTCCCAGCTCGGCCTCTACGTAAACACCGCGTTTGTGGGCGTAGGCGGCAACCCTTCGCGTGACTTCTACATTCGAACCGTAGGGCAGATGCGCGCCGTCGTACATGACGGAACCGAAACCGAGGTCCACAGCGGCCAGCGCAAGGTCTTCGGATTCTGCGTGGTCCAGGTGGAGGGCAACAGGGACAGCGGCTGAGCGGGCGATGGCCAGTGCCGCCGATGCGATGGGCTCAAGTCCGCCATGGTACTTGGCGCAGTTCTCGGAAATCTGCAGGATCAACGGCACGCCGGCTGCCTCAGCCCCTGCCACCAGGCCTTCGGCGGTTTCGATGTGAATGATATTGAAGGCGCCCTGGCCCGCGCCAGCTGACGCGGCCCTGTCCATGAGTTCCCGTGTATTGACCAGGGTCACCGGGTCTCCTTCCATGTGACGATCAATTGCTCTTGAAGTTCCTGGTACCGCGGTGAGATTTCGCCTGCGGCGGGCATGAGAACGGCCGCGGCCGACCATGCGGTGGCACGGCGAAGAATGTCGCGGGGCTCGGTAACGCCTTCGGCGAGTGCGACGGCGGCAGCCGCCACACCGGCGTCGCCCGCCCCTGTGGGGTTGCCACTGAGCGCTTCGGGCAGCCGTGCGCTCCAGTAGCCGCCCGGGGCGGCGTGGTCGAAGGCGAGCATGCCGTCCGCGCCGGCGCTGACCAGGACCGTGCGGGCACCCATATCGATCAGAGCCAGAGCGGCTGCTTCAAGGCTGGACTCCCCCGTCGCTTCGGCGAGCTCGTGATGATTCGGCTTGAGGATGTCGGCGCCGGCTTTGGCTGCAGCGATGATTCCGGGTCCGGAGGTGTCGATGATGGCCGGGATACCGGCGTCGTGGGCCAGGCGCACGAGTTCCGGGTAGAAGTCCGCGGGAGCGCCCGGCGGCAGGCTTCCCGAACCGACCAGGACGGAGGCCTGCAGGTTTCGGTTCCCGCTCACGGCCTCAACCACGGCGATCCGGAGTGAGCGCCAGTCGTCGGGAAGGAGCGCTTGGCCCTCCTCGTTGAAGATGGAGGTCTCCCCGGCGACGGTATCCACCAGCGCGATGCTGCGGCGGGTCTCGGCGGCGACTCCCACCAGGGAGTGCGGCACTCCGCTGGTCCATAGTTCAGCTGCGAGGGTCTGCCCCGCCGCACCGCCGGTGGGTGCAATGGCGAGCACGGGGTATCCGAGTTGGTGGGTGACCCGGGCTACGTTGATCCCCTTGCCGCCGGCACGGCTCAAAGGGGTGGGCACGCGGTGGCTTGAGCCCTCGGTGATCCCGTGGACGGTGTAGGTCATGTCGATCGCCGGATTGGCAGTGACGGTGATGATGCGGTTCACGTTGGCTCGCTTCATTGTGCGCCTCCTAACACTGCCCTGGCGTTCATGGCCGCACCGAGCAAGCCTGCGTCCTGTCCCAGCTGGGCACGGATGAGCTGGGGCCGACGCTGAAAGTCCAGGATCCCGTCAACCCGCTTGCGGAGCGGCTCCAGCAGTTCGTCGCCGGCTTCGGCGAGTCCGCCGCCAATCACCACGGCTTCAGTTCCAATGATGTTCACGCATTGGCAGATGGTGAAAGCAAGGGCATCAACGGCATCGTCCCAAACGCGTGCAGCGACTGTGTCTCCTGCGCTCGCCCTAAGCAGGACCCCGCGTGCACCGTTCACCCGGTTTCCCGATGCCCGGTGGTACCGCTTGGCAATGGCGCCGGCCGAGCCTACTGCTTCCAGGATGGTGGAACCGGTGGCGCCGGGGGCGGCGTCGGGGTCCGGTACCTGGGCATGGCCGAGTTCGCCGGCGAAACCGCCGGCGGTGACAGCCTTGCCGCCGGAGAACACGGCTGCGGCGATGCCGGTACCTACCACCATCACCACAACATCGTTGAACTCTTTGGACCCGCCGAAGCTGTGTTCAACAGCTGCAGCGGAACGGACATCGTGGTCGAATGCGACGGGGATGCCGAGCCGCTTTTCGGCTTCAGCTTTGAACGGGAAGTTCCGCCATCCGAGGTTGGCGGAGTAGATACCCACTCCGGCCACGGAGTCCACAATCCCGGGGACAATGATGCCTGCTGCCTCGGCGGGGGCTTCGGGAAACTCCGAGGCCAACTCGGCTTTAAGCTCGGCCAGCCTGTCCAGGACGGCTTCGCCGGGGCGGGCCGGATCAAGGGGCGTGGGGACGCGGCGCATGCCCAGGACAGCACCCCTGGCGTCCACCAAACCTGCCTTGATGTCCGTCCCGCCAACGTCGAAGGACAGGACCGGTGAATTTGCGGCTCCGAGAACCATGATGGGATGCCTAGGCGGAGGCGTCGAGAATAACGGAGCGCGTCAGGTTGCGGGGCAGGTCCGGATTCAGGCCACGGACGCGTGCACGCTCCAGGGTTACCTTATGGACACGTGCCAGTTCAGCCAACGGGTGCTTAGCCGTGGTGATGTAGAGCGCGCCCGTGACGGCCATGTCAGCGTCCAAGCCCTCGGGCTGGTTTCCGAACAACCAGGTGACGCGGCCGGGGGCGGCGATGGAGATAGGGCCGTGACGGTATTCCTTGGCCGGGTAGGACTCGGTCCACCCTTGGACTGCCTCGCGCATTTTCAGTCCGGCTTCATGGGCCAGCCCAACCGTCCAACCGGTACCGAGGAAGGTGAATTGCTCAGCATCGAGCAGTTCCCGGGAGACCTCTGCCGTCACTGCGTCACGGGCATCCTCGATTGCCTGCTGTACGTCAATGTTCAGGCTGGTCAGCAAATAAACCAGCGCCGTGGTGGCGAAGCGGGTTTGCACCACTGAACGCTCATCGGCATATGGGAGGCCAACCACGACGTCCGCCAGCTCGACGATCGGTGAGGAGGTGTCGCCGATGATCGCAACGGTGGGGACGATCCCCCTCAGCTCAGCCAGAATCTCCAGCACCTCAGTGGTGGTACCTGAGCGCGTGATGGCCACAACGGCGTCGTACTGGCGGTCGGCACTGTTGCTGTTCAGGAAGGCCTCGGACGCTGCGAACGCATCCGTGACCCCTTTACCAGCGGATTCGCGTGCAGCGGCGTAGCTCTGGGCCATGAACCAGGACGTGCCACAACCGATCACGGCGATGCGCTTGCCGTCGGCGGGAAGCAATTGCTCCGCACGGGCTTGCTCCACGGCGCGCTGCCAAACTTCGGGCTGGGATACCAGCTCTTCTTCCATGAAGGCGCCCAGTGTGTTCTCGCTCATCGTGTGTCCCGCTCCTGCTCAGCCAAATGACGTTTTCTGATCTATAGAAACACTAAACGATCATTTTCGATCTCACAAGGATCACCTGAGCGCAAGGACCACACAATAGGCGAGCACGTGACAGAGGGGTAACAAAACAGGGAAAACATGTTCTCTGATGTGCACTTAAGTTAACCGGCTGTTAACTATTGTCAATTCCTGTCTCATGCAGCAGTGTTAGTTAGGTCCGAAAGAACATGATTGTAAATAGCTTGGAAAAATCAAGAAGGAGCATAATGCCCCGCTTGTCATCCCCTGGACGCCTCGCCTCATTGAGTTTGGCCTGCGTCGTCGCCTCATCCTCTTTAGGTCTGCTGGCCATTCCGCCCGCTGCCGCAGCCCCCACCGCCCAACCAGCAGATATCGTCAGCGCTGCCGACACTGCCACCATCACCTCAGGCGAACTCCACGTTGACGTCGCCACTACGTTCCCGCAAGTCCTCGGCTACACGGACGCTGCAAGCAAAGCCCGCCTCGACGGCACCACCACCCGACTCACCACCATCACGCTCAATGGCACGGAGTACACAGTCTCCGGAACATCCTCCGCCTCCGGGGAAGAGGCAAGGGACTACGTCCTTACGGTTCCCGAGTTCGGCAACACCGTGCTCAAGGCCCGGCTTTCAGTGAAGAAGAACGTGGTCTCCTTCAACATCACGGAAATCAAGGACTCCGCGGAACACCAAGTCAGAACCCTGCAACTCCCCCGGATGAACCTGGTGACCGTAAGCTCCACGCAGCAAGGATCCCAGGTGTCCACGGCAAACCTTTCCGTGGACCGGAGCGTGACGGGAGACGAGTTCACGCCCATCACGGCGTCCACTCCTGTGGATGCCGCTGCCAAGAGTTCGGCCTACGCGCTGGCCAACACTGCTTCGTTGGGTGCCGCCGTCGAATCCAACGCTTTATATGACACGTCCTCCGGGCCCGGTTCGAAGGACCGCGGCCGCTTTTGGCGCCAAGCCATCAGCGACGGGGCAGGCGGAGTGTCCATGGGCGTGGCCAGCGGCCAGTGGCTCTACCGGGCCGAGGGCTCCACCACTACCGAGGAACTCCCCTGGACCCGCGTCGCCATTACCTCTGACGCCAACAACGACGGCGGCGTGGACTGGCAGGACGCCGCAATCGCCATGAGGTCCATCCAGGTCAGCCCCAACAAGGGTGAACAGACCCCGGACAATGTGATCACCCACATCCCGTTCAACTTCGCCTCGCAGG
The DNA here is from genome assembly GCF_006964045.1 of Arthrobacter sp. TS-15. Classification (NCBI taxonomy): domain Bacteria; kingdom Bacillati; phylum Actinomycetota; class Actinomycetes; order Micrococcales; family Micrococcaceae; genus Arthrobacter; species Arthrobacter sp. TS-15. Next base: position 60,472 of record NZ_SDXQ01000044.1, read on the forward strand.
CAACCCACCCGTTCCTGCGCACCCTTGATGACGTGAAGCGCATCTCCCTGGCCACCGACGGGCTCGGACAAGTAGCCATGCTCAAGGGCTACACCAGCGAAGGCCACGACTCTGCCAACACGGATTACGGCAACAACTTCAACACCCGCGCAGGCGGCCTCGGGGACTTGAACACGTTGGTCAAGGAAGGCAAGGAATGGAACGCCAGTTTCGGCGTCCACATCAACGCCACTGAGATCTACCCTGAAGCGAAGTCCTTCAGCGAAGACCTCCTGCGGGCAGATAAGGGCCTGGGCTGGAACTGGCTGGACCAGTCGTACTACATGAACCAGCGCCAGGACATTAACTCCGGCAAGCTCGCCCAGCGCATCAAGGAACTTCGCGAGGCCACAGACAAGAACCTGGACTTCGTGTACGTGGACGTCTACTACGAGTTCGGCTGGCTCGCCGAACGGCTTCAGCAGGAACTCGTCAAGAACGGGTTCCGTGTGGGCTCCGAATGGGCCGACCACCTGTCCCGGAACAACACCTGGTCCCACTGGGCCAACGACGAAAAATACGGTGGCTCCACCAACAAGGGCATCAATTCCCAAATCCTGCGCTTCATCAACAACACCCAGTCAGACGTCTGGAACCCCGATCCCAAGCTCGGCGTAAGCCACATCGTGGAGTTCGAAGGCTGGACGGGACAGAACGACTTCAACGCCTTCAGCGAGAACGTCTGGACCGCCAACGTGCCGGCGAAGTTCCTCCAGCACCACCCCATCACCAAGTGGACTGCAGAGCGGATCGACCTCGCCGATGGTGTGGCCGTCACTGGAAACACCGCCGAGGAACGCAACATCACCGTGGGCGGCGCATCCGTATTGCAGGGTGGAACCTACCTCTTGCCGTGGTCCTCCAAGGAGAACGGCAAGGCTGACAAGCTCTACCACTACAACCCCGCCGGTGGCGCCAGCACCTGGACCCTTACTCAGGACTTCGCCAAGTCCAGCTCGCTGGAACTGTTCAAGCTGACCGACAACGGACGTGTGAAAGTGGCCGACGTCCCCGTGGTCAACGGACAGGTCACCGTCACGGCCGACCCCAAGCAGGCCTACGTCCTTGCCCCGAAGAACAACAAGGCCGAGCTGCCCAAGAACGCCGACTTCGGCGAGGGCACCGCTTTCAACGATCCCGGCTTCAACGGCGCAGACCTCTCCCCATGGACCCCCACGGGCACTGTCACCCAGGTCCGCGACGACAAAGGCCGCCGTTTCGCCGAGATGGGGGCATCGCCGTCGTCGATCAGCCAGGAAGTAAGACTGGACGCAGGAACCCAATCCGTCAGCGCCTGGATTGAAATCCAGCCGGGCACGAACCGTCCCACCACGCTCTCCGTCAGCGTCGACGGCAAGACCGAAAGCGTCACTATCGATTCGTCCAACGCGGAAAACTACGTGGCCGGCGACGAAAAGCACGGGACCGCATTCCAGCGTGTGCGGGTGCTGGTGGACGTGCCGCGGAACAACACCAAAGCCACAGTTTCAGTGAAAGCGGCCGACGGCGATTCCACAGTACGCGTCGATGACTTCCGGGCGGTGAAAACCACCCGAGTGGCCACCACCGGTGTGCTCAGCGAAGACTTCGAAAACGTGGACCAAGGCTGGGGGCCGTTCGTCAAGGGCGACGCCGGAGGTTCCACGGATCCACGCACCCACATCACCGAACGCCACGAACCCTTCACCCAAAAGGGCTGGGACACCAACGTGATCGACGAAGTACTGGACGGCACGTGGTCGCTGATCGCCCATGACGAAAACCTCGCTCCCAACGGCGGCCCGGGCCTGGTCTACCGCACCACCGAGGCATCCGTGCCGTTCCAAGCGGGCCACAAATACAGGGTGTCCTTCGACTACCAGAACTCCAAAGCCGGGCAGTACGCCTGGGTTTCCGGTTATGACTCGCAGGCAGGCCCGGCCGTGACGGCCAGCCAGCCCATCGACGCGAAGACGTCCACCGCGCGGTTCGAGCAGATCCTGGACACGGGCTTCTGTGGAGACTACTTTGTGGGGCTGCAGCGCACGGGCAGCTCGAACGGTTCTGATTTCACGTTGGACAACTTCCTGGTGGAAGACCTGGGCGCCTCGGAAGCCGTCCCGGCCTGTGCCCAACTCTCGGCAGAACTTCAGAGCGACGTAGTCCAGCAAGGCAAGGCCCAGGAGTTCGTCACCACATTTGTGTCCGACGAACCGGCAGCCATCAGCGACCTCGCCGTTGCTTTGGAACTGCCTGAAGGCTGGACGGCAACTCCTTCCACACCGTCTTCCGCGGACACCCTCCCCGCCGGCGGTACGCTCACCACCACATGGAAGATCACCGCACCCGCTTCTGCTGATGGCGACTACCCCATCACGGCCAAGGCAAGCTACACCACTACTGCTTCGCCCGCGGGAGGCCGAACCATCAGCACCACCACCACCGTGCGGACGCTGCCCAAGCCGCCCCAGGCCACCGTGTTCGCCAGCGACCACCCTTGGGTCAGCTCCACCAACGGCTGGGGACCTGTTGAAAAGGACCAATCCAACGGCGGAACCGGGGCCGGCGACGGAACGCCACTCACCCTGAACGGAACCGTCTACGCCAAGGGCCTCGGAGCCCACGCCAACGGTACTGTCCGCTACTATCTCGGCGGCTACTGCACCGCCTTCACAGCAACAGTGGGAATTGATGACGCCCAACCGACGCGGGGCAGCGTGAAGTTCTCCGTGGTAGCCGACGGCACCACCAAGGTCACCACACCCGTACTTGGAGCCACCAGCACTCCCCTGCCACTGACCGTGGACGTCACCGGCGCCCAATACGTTGAACTGGTAGCCAACGACGCCGGCGACTCCAACGGCAACGACCACGCAGACTGGGCCGATGCCAAGTTCACCTGTTCGACCACCCCGCAGGAACCTCCGGCCCCCGTCCTCTCCGGCAGCGTCTTCGCATCGGACCTCCCATGGATCGGCAGCACCAACGGCTGGGGCCCCGCCGAACGGGACCGGGCCAACGGTGAGCAGAACGCCGGTGACGGACCAGCATTGCGGCTGGACGGCGTCGAATATGCCAAAGGCATTGGAGTCCACGCCGACTCGAAAATCAGCATCGCCACCGAAGCCAAATGCAACGCCTTCACCGCCTCGGTGGGAGTGGACGACGCCAAGCTGAACAAAGGCCTGCACGGATCAGTGGTGTTCATCGTCAAGGGCGATGGCCGCGAACTCCTCCGCACGCCCGTCCTCAGCGCCGATTCCGCAGCACTACCCCTCAACGTGGACATCACAGGTGTCCAGAACGTCGAGTTGATCGCCGACAAGAACGGCGACGACGCTGGCGACGACTGGGGCGACTGGGCGGACGCAAAGTTCAGCTGCGCATAGTCCATCTTTCCCTCAGTAAAGAAGGGCGGCGTTCCCACCGGAACGCCGCCCCTGTCTTGTGGTTGTGCTAGACAGCCCGGACGCCCGCCCGCCACACCGAATGAGTCAGGGGAATCCCGGGACGGTAGGCCAAGTGCGTGGCCGACGGCGCCTTCAGCATATGCAGGTCTGCGCGATGTCCGACGACCAGCGAACCCACCGCCCGTTCGCCGTCGACGTCGTTCCCCGACTCCCTGCCCAGCGCCAAGGCGCCGCCGTACGTCGCCGCCCGGACGGCCTCGTGAACGCTCAAACGCATCTGGAGCACCGCAGTGGTCACGCAGAACGCCATGGAACTGGTGTACGAGGTCCCCGGGTTGCAGTTGGCAGCCAGAGCGATCTGCACGCCGGCGTCAATCAGTGCACGGCCCGGGGCAAGGGGCTGGCGGGTGGACAGATCGCATGCGGGAAGGCACGTAGCAACCGTGCCACTGGTGCCGCTCCCCGTTGCCGGATCCCAGCCAGCCCACGATTCCGCGAGCGCCAGTACGTCCTTATCCGACAGGTAGTTCACATGGTCCACGCTCGCAGCCGCGAACTCCACAGCCAGGGCCACACCGGGCCCCTCGCCCAACTGGTTGCCGTGGACCCGCAGCCCCAGGCCAGCGTCGCGCGCAGCCGTCAGGACCCGACGCGACTGATCCTCCGTGAAGGCCCCGCGCTCGCAGAAGACGTCCGCCCAGCGGACGTGCGGCAGGACGGCGTCGAGCATGGGGCCGCACACCAGATCGGTGTACTCCTCCGGATCGGAGCCGTTGGGGACCAGGTGTGCACCAAGGTAGGTGACCTCGTCCACTTCAGCTGCAGCGATGCGGGCGCTGCGGGCCTCGTTCTCCACGTCCAAGCCGTAGCCGGTCTTGCTCTCCAAATACGTGGTTCCCTGCGAGACCGCCTCAGCCACGCGGTCGCGCACCAGGCGGGTCAGTTCGTCGTCGCTGACGCTGCGCGTGGCACCCGTGGTGACGGCGATGCCGCCGGCACTGTAGCTTTCACCAGCCATGCGGGCTTCGAACTCCGCCGTGCGGTCCCCGGCGAAGACAAGGTGCGAGTGCGAATCCACCCAACCGGGCAGGACGGCGCGGCCCTGGGCGTCGATCTTTTCGTCAGCCGCGGGAGCGTCCTTACTGGACCCCAACCACGCGATGCGCTCTCCTTCGATCACCATCGCTGCGTCCTTGAGGACCCGATGCTCCAGATCCTGGGTCATCAATTCGCCGATGTTGGTGATGAGGGTGGTGGTTGGATTGGTTGCGCTCATGACCCTATTGTTCAGCGCCGAATGGACCAACGTGCGGCCGCGAGCTGCTCCGCTGTCCGGGATTCCGGACTGTCGGGCGTGACGTCGCCGAGGATGAGTGCTGCGGCCAGCTCCGCGATGGCGGAGGATGTCTGGAAACCGTAGCCACCTTGTCCGGCGAGCCAGAAGAAGCCAGGGGCTTCGGCGTCGAAACCCACCACAGGGATTCCATCCGCGGCTTCTGTCCTGAGGCCTGTCCATGCGCGGTCCACGGAACGGATGCCCAGCGATGTTACAGCGTTGAGCTTGCCGATCAGCGCCTCCACGTCACCGGGGTAGGGTTTCGCGTCCTCCGCGCCGCTGGGCACGGTTTCCGACGGCGATATCAGCACCTGGTTGCCCTCGGCGCGGAAGTAGAACGTATCGTCAGCAGCGCACACCATGGGTGTTTCCGGCGTCAACGGGTTCTGGACGTTTACGATCGCGGCCGTCCGTCGGTATGGCTGCAGTCCCAGTTTCTCCACACCGCTGATAACGGCCAGTTCATCGGCCCACGCACCTGCCGCATTAACCACAACGCCGGACTGGAAGCCTTCGGTGCCCGCCCCCACTTGCCAGCCGCTCCCCAGACGCTGGGCCGAGTGAACTTTGGCCCCGGTGATAATGTCCACGCCTGCAGCTTCCGCGGTCCGGCGGTGTTCGTCCAGCAACAACGGGGCGTTGCAGCCGAAGGAACCGTTGTCCAAACCTGCGGCTGTGAACGAATCCGGGTTGAGGGCCGGGCACAGCTGCATGGCTTCTTCGTGGGTGATGGTGTGCATGTTGCCGCTAGCCTCTGCACGCACGGTTTCCTCGTCGCCCACCAGCATGAAGCCGCGCGGAGTGAGAATTGGTTCTGCTGCCTCCGCGTCCCGTTCTGCCAGCATTTCGAGTGTGCGGATGGTCAGGTCCTGAACCACTGCCGGACCATAACTGGGGATCAGCTGCCGGGCCGAGCGCGAGGAAGTGTGGAAGGCCAGGGTTTGCTCCGCCTCTACAAGGGCCACAGTGCACTTGCCTGCCAGGGCCGCTGCCAAGGACAGTCCCCCGATGCCGCCGCCAACGATTACCACGTCATAATTCGAAGCCATAGCTCCATCCTGTCAGACCGTAGCCGGGCGTGGACATCTTGGCCCACGGCAATCCCGCCACCCCCACGCTCTCTCACATCCCGGCCCCTAAAACCCCTGCGGTCGTCAAGTTTTT
>NZ_SDXQ01000045.1:0-34727 GCF_006964045.1 Arthrobacter sp. TS-15
CAGAAAACCATACGGCCGCACCCACGCTCTCTCACTTGCCACAAGGAAGTGAGAGAGCGTCCGGCCCAGACCCTCGGGACGTGAGAGAGCGATCGGCTGGAACCCGCGGGACGTGAGAGAGCGACTGCCTAGGCGACCGCGGCGCGACTCTTGACGAACGCCTGAACGCAGGCTTCGACGTCGTCCGCGCTGTGCGCGGCCGAGAGCTGCACGCGGATCCGGGCCACACCCTTGGGAACCACCGGGAAGCTGAAGGCAGTGACGAAGACGCCGTTGTTGAGCATCTCGTCAGCGACCCTGGCAGCTACAACGGCATCGCCGAACATGACGGGGATGATGGCGTGCTCGCCGTCGAGGAGCTCGAAGCCTTCCTCGCTCATGCGGCGCCGGAACAGCGCTGCGTTCTCGAACAAGCGGGTCCGCAGCTCGCCGGATTCCTGCACGAGCTCGATCGCCTTGATGGTGGCCGCAACAATGGCCGGGGCAAGCGAGTTGGAGAACAGGTAGGGGCGGGCCTTCTGGCGAAGCATTGCCACGATCTCGCCACGGCCGGAGACGTAACCACCCGAGGCGCCACCGAGGGCCTTGCCGAAGGTACCGGTGTAGATGTCCACGCGTTCAGAAACACCGGCGTGCTCCGGAGTGCCGGCGCCGGTGGGGCCCATGAAGCCGACGGCGTGGGAGTCGTCCACCATGACCAAGGCGTCGTGCTTCTCCGCGAGATCGCAAATAGCTTCGAGCGGTGCGAGGTAGCCGTCCATGGAAAAGACACCATCGGTGACGATGATTTTCCGGCGGGACCCCTCGGCCTCAACCAGCTTGGCTTCGAGATCTGCCATGTCCTGGTTGGCGTAGCGGAAGCGCTTGGCCTTGCTGAGGCGGATGCCGTCGATGATGGAGGCGTGGTTCAGGGAGTCGGAGATGATGGCGTCTTCAGGGCCAAAGAGCGACTCAAACACGCCGCCGTTGGCATCGAAGCAGCTGGAGAACAGGATAGTGTCCTCGGTGCCCAGGAACTTGGAGACGCGGGTTTCGAGTTCCAGGTGCAGGTCCTGGGTTCCGCAGATGAACCGAACGGACGCCATACCAAAACCGCGCTCATCCATGGCGGACTTGGCTGCGGCGATGATCTCCGGGTGGTCGGCCAGGCCCAGGTAGTTGTTTGCGCAGAAGTTCAGGACCTTGTTGGCTGGCTGGCCAAGCTGGCCGGCTGCGATGTGGCTGGCCTGCGGGGAATCGATGTGGCGTTCGGTCTTGAAGAGGCCGGCGCTCCGGATCTCGTCGAGTTCGCCCTGGAGTTGGTCTTTGATGGCTGAATACATGGTGCTCCTCAGTACGTCTGAAAGTCGGGGATCTCTTAGAGTTCAGTCCAGTCAAGGACCACTTTGCCGCCCGTACCGTTGCGGGCAATTTCGAAGCCCTTTTCCCAGTCCTTGGCGGACAGCTTGTCCGTCACGACGGCGGAAATGCTGCGGTGCAGCACGGGGTTGGAGGACAGCATGGCGCTCATGGCGTACCAGGTTTCGAACATCTCGCGACCGTAGATGCCCTTGAGCGTCAGCATGTGCGTGACTACCTTGCCCCAGTCGATGTCGATGGACTGGCTGGGAAGGCCCAGCATGGCGATCCGGCCACCGTGGTTCATGTTGTCGATCATCTCAGGCAGCGCGGTGGGGTGTCCCGACATTTCCAGACCGATGTCGAAACCTTCGCGCATGCCCAGTTCCTGCTGTGCTTCACGGACCCGCATCTTGGACACGTCCACGGCGAGGTCAACGCCCATCTGGCGCGCGAGCTCCAGGCGCGGAGCTGAGACGTCCGTGATGGCGATCTTTCGTGCACCTGCGTGGCGGGCGACAGCGATTGCCATCAGGCCGATAGGTCCGGCGCCCGTGATGAGCACATCCTCGCCGACCAGCGGGAAGCTGAGGGCAGTATGGACTGCGTTGCCGAAGGGATCGAAGATGGCGCCAAGTTCCGGGGTGACAGATTCGTCCTGGTGGACCCAGGCGTTGGTCTCCGGGATGACGACGTATTCGGCAAACGCACCATCGCGCTGCACGCCAACGGATACCGTGTGGATGCACATCTGACGGCGACCGGCACGGCAGTTGCGGCAGATTCCGCACACTACGTGACCTTCGCCGGAGACTCTGTCCCCAACTTTGACGTCGCGGACGTCCTCGCCGATTTCCACTACTTCGCCATAGAACTCGTGGCCGGCAATGAGGGGCGCTTCGATGATGCCCTGGGCCCAGGCGTCCCAGCTTTGAATGTGGAGGTCCGTGCCGCAGATGCCGGTGGTCATCACGCGGATCTTGACGTCGCCGGAGCCCGCTTCAGGCTCGGGACGTTCGACCAGTTCGAACCCTTCGTGGGGTCCGGATTTGTAGAGAGCCTTCATGGGATTCCTCACTGCCAGGGCCGCTTCGCTGCTGCTGCATCCATTAGAGCGCCGCCGACGATTTAGCACAACTAGATTCTTCTCAATCAACGATTTAGGATTTGCTAATGGAAATCCATCAGCTGCAGATGCTCCGGGAACTCGGCGACCTGGGCAGCGTGAAGGCCGTTGCTGAAACACTCATGGTCACGCCGTCGGCCGTTTCCCAACAGCTCGCCCTGCTCCAGAAGTCCGTGGACGTGCCGTTGACGCGCAAAGAAGGCCGGGCGCTAGTTCTCACCGATGCGGGCCGCGTCCTCGCGGAGGCGGGTGCCGCCGTCGTGAACGCCATGGCAGATGCGCGGGCTGCTATTGGCGCTTATCACGATGCTCCTGACGCGCCAGTAAGCGTGAGTGCATTCCACAGCGCGGGTCAAGCGCTGTTCGCCCCGTTAGCGGCGCATTTGGCATCCGGGACGGCGTCCGACGGCGGGAAGTCGCCACGGCTTCGACTCTCCGATGAGGACGTGGCCCAGGAGGATTTCCCGGGGTTGGCTGCCCGATATGACCTGGTGTTGGCACACAGGATGGACAACAGCCCGTCCTGGCCGGAGGACAAGGTCGCAGTGATACCCCTGGCCGACGAGCCGCTGGATATTGCCCTCCCCGCGGATCACCCCTTGGCGGCCCGAAGCGAACTGAAACCGTCCGACGTCGTGGATGAACCCTGGGTGACCAGCCGCGACGGCTACTCCCCCGCAGACGTGCTAGCCGCCGTCGTCGCCGTGAGTGGGCGACCAGCCGAGGTACTGCACCGCATCAACGACTATTCCACCGTGGCGGCGCTGGTCTCGGCCGGTGGCGCGATCGGGCTGCTGCCTCGCTTCACCGCGCGCCGTGTTTTGGACGCCGGCGTGGTTTTGCGTCCGTTGTCCGGGGTGAACTCGGTCCGGAAAATCGACATCCTGGCCCGTCCGGAGACACTCAAACGGAAATCGGTCATGACGGTTTGCGAGTCACTTCAAACCGTCATGACCGAGCTTGTTGAGCTATCCCGCGCCGGCTTACCCAAGTAAGTCGCAGCAGAGCGCATTTTGACGGCTCAAAACGCGCTTAACTGCGACTCAGTTGGGTCAGTCGCGAACCAAGGCGGGCTGACCGGCGTCGAAGTACTCCACCAGTTCAACCGGGAGCTCCGGTACCTCACGTGCGGAGCCGTCGCCGCGCAGTGATTCAGCGGCAAGAATGCCCGCCACCACGGCTTGGCGAGCGGCAATCGGGCTGGTCCGGGTCCGGCCGCCCTCCGACGCGAAGCGGAGGAACTCCTCGATCAGGCGCGGGTCGGCGCCGCCGTGGCCGCCTTCGCCGTCCTCAATGGTGATGACCTCATCCGGCGCCGCGTAGCCCGAGGACCTGCTCGTCCACACGTTGATGGTCTCTCCGGGCCCATCACCCAGGTTTTCGATCCGGCCCTTGGTACCGATGACGGTGTAGTTGCGCCAGTAGTCGGGCGTGAAATGGCACTGCTGGTATGAGGCGAGCACGCCGTTATCCAACACCATGTTCATCATGGAGATGTCCTCCACATCGATCACCTCCGCCAGGTCCTTCTGCTCGGTAGGCGGCCAGTTGTCCATGGAGAACCAATCCCCCATGCGCTTGCCGGCGTTGTTGCTCCGGTTCGCGACGTCGCCATAAACCGCAAGATCGCCGACGGCGGCAACGCGCTTGGTATACCCGCCCGCCAACCAGTGGATCACGTCGATGTCGTGGGCACCTTTTTGGAGCAGGAGCGAGGTGACGTTGGCGCGCTGGGAGTGCCAGTCCTTGAAGTAGTAGTCACCGCCGTGTCCTACGAAGTGTCGGCACCAGACAGCCTTGATCTCGCCGATCCTGCCTTCTTCAATGAGCTGGCGCATCTGTACCACAACCGGCATGTGGCGCATATTGTGGCCAACATAGAGGCGGGTGCCGGTTTGGTAGGCCGTGGTGAGGATCAAGTCCGCAGCCTCAACCGTGATGTCCAGCGGCTTCTCGCAGAAGGTGGGAATACCCGCCTGGAGAGTACGGACTGCGACGGCGGCGTGCTGGTTGTCGGGGGTCAGAACCAGGACTGCATCCAGGCCACTGGCCAGCAGTTCCTCGAGATCATCCGTGATCCGGGCGGTGGGGATGCGTTCGGCGGCGTCAGCCCGGCCGCGCTCACTCAGGTCACAAACAACGGTGACCGCCGAGCCCTGGCCCGGCTTGTGGGCGTGCTTCCACAGCCCCGACCGCAGGCCGAAACCCACAATGCCGACCTTCAAATCCTTTTCCATGGTGTGCAATTTCCTTCTGCTGTTCTTAGTAAAGTCTGGTTGCGGCACTGCGGTGCGGCGCCGATTCGCGCACGAACAAATGCCAGGGGAAGTCAAGGACGGCGGGTGCAGTCGGCTTGTCCGGGCTGGACTGGCCGGTTGCCCGCCGGAGGAGCAACCGCGCAAGTTTGTCGAAGAAATCCACGGGACCTACCGTGCTCAGGGAAGGCGACATTCGTTCGCCCTCCACGGTGTTACCCACGCCGATGATGTCCACGTCCGTGCCAACAGCGAGGCCGAGACGCTGGGCCGCATTGATGGCGCTGACTGCTGCATAATCCGTGGTGGCGTAGATGGCTGTGGGACGGTCCGGCATGCTGAGCAGCCGGGTTGCCGTGGCGTACGCCCCTGCACTGGTGCCATCGAACAAGCCCACATAATCCTCGCGTTCCGTGACGCCGGCATGCTCCAGCGCCTCGGAATACGCCCGGTACCGGGCGCCGCCGGACGTGCCGGCCGCCGTAGCGGGAGTCAGGCAAGCAATCCGGCGGTGGCCGTGGAGCAGGTGCTCCACGGCCATGCGGCACCCTGGCCCGGCAATGGAACGGATGACATCGAAGCCTTCCGCGTCCAGGTTCTCGTCAAAAACCACCAGGGTGGTTCCGTGCTCGGCGAGCTTCCGCAAGGCGTCCCGTTGCTCGTCACGGACAGCGTCCACAAACACGGCGTCGGCATTATGTGTACCGAGCACCTTCACCCAGTCCGCGTCACCCAGGATCATCGGCGTGATGCCCAACGGACCTGCCACCTTCTGCACGGACTCAATGACGGACAGGGACCAGGGATCGGACAGCATGGTCAGCGACAGGATCACAGTGTTTGTCCGGCCTGTGCGGATGGCCCGGGCCGCCTGATTGGGGCGGTAGCCAAGCCGCTCCGCAGCGGCCTTGACCTTTTCCGCCGTCGGATCCGACACCCCTGGTCCCCCATCGCCACGGCGACCTGACAGGACATAGGAAACCGTGGCCGTAGAAACGCCCGCTAGTTCGGCCACCATGCGAATGGTGGGTCGGACTCCGGTGTTACTCGCTTTTTCCATGGTTCCCCCTGCTGGTGCTTGCTTTGTACGTTTGCGTTGCGTGGTTGTTGGTTTGAGGCTAGCTCCTGAAGACCGGCACGTTGGGGTCCAACGCGGCCTGGTACTCATCGCGCATCTTGTCGCCGCCCTCGCTCTTCCAGCGTTTGACCGCATCCTTGAGTTCGTCGATCTTGGCGCGGCCGGTGATGATGTCCACCACCTTGTCGCGCAACTGCTTGGTGATTTTTGCGCCCACCTTGGCGTTGGTGTCCGAGTAGGAACCGTTGGTGGGGTTGCGCCAGGCCAGTTCCAGGAGTTTCTCTTCCTGCTGGCTGACGTAGCGGGTGTCGTCGTCGAAGCCCGGGTTGAAGATGACGTTCTCCGGGCTGGACATGATGTTCAACGCCGAGACCAAACCAGGGGCGTTGGTGGTTCCGGTCTCGGTACGGGCCGGGTTGCCGGAGGCATCGATGGTGTAGTCCTGGCCGAGTTCACCGAAGTTCTTCTGCATGTATTCCACAGTGCCGAACGGGGCCGACAAGTAATTGATAAGCGCGAGCAATTCCCGGATTTTGCCCTCTTCGGCCTTCTTGAACGGCGTGAAGCCCACGGTTCCATAGCCCATGTCGTAGACGGGCTTGACCTTGCCGTCTGCGCTGAACGGAACCAGGATGTCGAACTGGGTGTCCTTGCTCAGCGCGCGGTAGCTGCGGATGTCGTGGGGACCGGAGACCACCTGGGCGGCAACACTACCGTTGGCCACACGCGAGCGGATATCCGTGGCCTTGGAGTCCGGGTAGAAGACGCCGGCTGCGAACATCTTGGCCGTGAACTCTACGCCGGCCATGTACTCGTCGGTTTCGTAGAGGTGGGTGAGGCTGCGGTCCTTGTTGACGGCCCAGCTGTTGGGGGCACCGAACCACTCTGTCACCATATGAAGGGCATTGATGTACGCCGGCTCCAAGGCATACTGCTGATCACCGGGCCGGGTCAGCTCCTTGGCCTTGTCCAGGAATTCGTCGGCGCTGGCTGCTTCGAAGCCACCCACCTTCGCCCACATATCGTGGTTTCCGAGATACACCTGCCCGAACGGGGTACTGGGGATGGGGGCTCCCCAGATCTTTCCGTTGACGACGGCGGTCTTCCAGGAATCGGGCTTAAGTGCGGCCAGGTTGGGGTACTCCAGGACGGCGTCACCGGAGAGGTACGGCGTCAGGTCCTGGAATTTGGCTTCCAACATTGGCCCGACATTGGGGATGCCCTGGTTCGGCGGAACCCACATCATGTCCGGAAGGTCGTTGCTTGCCAGGACCGTGGCGAACTTGGCGGGGTAGCCATCCCCGATGTCCTCAGCGATTTGGAGTTCAAGGTCGCCGCCGAGCTTGGCGTTGAGCCGCTGCCAGAAGGGGTTGTCCTTCAGTCCCGGGCTCATGGTGTCGAAGGTTTCGGTCAGGCCCGTCACCTTGCCCTTGAGCGGCGGCGTCTTCACAGACTGCACAGCGGTGGGCAGCTTGAAGTAGCCGGCCTGGAGGCCCTTGGCATTGCCTGCGATGTCCGGGGTGACGCCAGTGAATTCCTTGTACGTGGGCAGTTTGACCGAAGCGGAGGCAGCGGCGCCTCCGTTACTTGCGGCTCCGCCGCCACCGCAGGCGGACAAGCCGGCTGCGGTCACGGCCAGGCCTGCGAGGCCAAGGAAACCGCGGCGGCTGAATCCAGCCTGAGAGGTAGTGCTCGTCATGGCATAACCCTTTCTGGTTACTTGCTTAATTTCTGCGGATTTGGGTGTTTGACTGTTGGCTGGCTTGGGCTATCCCTTGACGGCGCCAGTGATAACGCCCTTGGCAAAGTGCTTCTGGAGGAAGGGGTACACCATCAGGATGGGGACCAACGCCACCACCACAACGGCCATCTGGATGGACTGGGGCGGGGGCGTGGTGGTGATTCCAAGCTGATCGGCCGCACCGCTCCCCTGGACAACAAAGTTGCGGAGCAGCAGTTGAATGGGCCATTTGCTGTGGTCGTTGATGTAAAGGAGGGCGTTGAAGAACGAGTTCCAGAAGCCCACCGCGTAGAACAGCCCGACGACGGCGATCACGGCTTTGGATAACGGCATCACGATGCGCCACAGGATTTGCCAGTCGTTGGCGCCGTCGATCCTGGCGCTTTCAATCAGCTCCCCGGGGATGTTCATGAAGAACGAGCGCATCACCACAAAGTTGAAGGCTCCAAAGATGCCCGGGAGGATCAGGGACCACAAAGAGTCCAGAAGACCGAGCTGGCGGATCATGAGGAAGGACGGGATGAGACCCGGAGCAAAAAGGAGCGTGAACAGGACTGCGAGGATCACTGGCCGGCCAAACAGCACCGTGCGGCTGGTGGCGTAAGCCATGGTGATGGTGACGAACAACGCCAGGATGGTCCCTACGGCGGTGACCAGCACGCTAACACCTAGTGACTGCAGGACCATGGGGCCCTTGAAGATGGTTACGTAGGCCTCCAAGGTGGGACGTTCGGGCCAGAGGACGAACCCGCCGGCTTCGATCAGCTGCTCCGTGTCAGCCAAGGACGTGGATACCACCAACAGGATGGGTGTCAGGATGGACAGGCTAAAGACGATCAAGACCACGGCTTTGACCGTTTGGTACAGCGCGGAAGGCTTTTCCTTCCACACCGGGCGCTTGGGGTTGTAGCTCAGTTCCCGGGGTTTCTTGGTGAAAAGTGTTGTTGCCATGGGGTTCTCCTTGTGCGGCAGGCGCGCGGGTCAGCGTGGCTTTCAGCGCACTTGTTTTGCGAAGATGCCGTCTTCGCCGAAGCGGTGGGCAAGTTTGTTGGCGCCGTAGATCAACAAGGCGCTGACTACGCCCTTGGCAAGGCCTGCTGCCGCGCCAGAGCTCCAGCCTCCTCCCACTACGCCCGTGTAGTAGGTGAAGGTATCCAGCACTTCCGCAGCTCCGGCTCCCACCGCGTCGCGTTGCAGGATGAACTGCTCGAAGCCGACTGAGAGGATGTCGCCGATGCGCAGAATCAGAAGCAGGACGATCACAGGACGCAGCCCGGGGAGGGTGATGTGCCACATCCTGCGCCAGCGCCCGGCCCCGTCTGCCGCGGCGGCTTCGTAGAGAGAGGCATCGATGCTGGCAAGGGCGGCCAGGAAGATGATCATGGCCCAGCCGGCATCCTTCCAGATCATCTGGACCACCACCATGACCGGGAAGGTCTCGGGATTGGTCATGAAGGGAATCGGATCCATTCCCCAGTCCCGGAGGAGGTTGTTGACGAATCCTGCGCCACCCAACATTTGTTGGAAGAACGCGATCACCAGAACCCAGGACAAGAAGTGTGGCAGGTAGGCAATGCTCTGGAAGATCCGCCGGACACGCGTGCTGATGAGTGAATCCACGATCAATGCCAGCACCAGTGGTACCGGGAAGAGGAAGACCAACTGCCAGGCGGCCAGGTACAGCGTGTTCCAGAAGGCGTGAACAAAATCCGGGTTACCGAACAGGTCCACAAAGTTCTGCCAGCCAACCCACAAGCTGTCCCCGATGCCCAGATACGGCTGGTAGTCCTGGAATGCGATGACGTTGCCCAGGATGGGGATGTAGAAGAAGAGAAGCAGGAAGGCCACACCGGGCAGCATCATGAGCAGCATCTGCTTGTCGCGTCGCAGGCGTGAACGGAAACTCTGCTGTGGGACCTGGCTTCTCTTCCGCTTCTTCGAACCGGATCCGGGGGCGTTGCTGCCTGGCGGCCCGGGGACTCGGCGAGCTTCGGGCAATGCCGGAGCCTGTTTCGTCGTCGAGTTCATGCTGTCTCCTCAAGTGCTGAGCCCAAGCCACCAATGTGATTCAGACCACGCTCGTTAACCGTTTAACAAACCATAAGTGACCAGCATCTCTTTTTGCAAGATCATGATCGAAACTGATCCCAGAAATCACTTTTCATCACGAAGGGGGCACAGAGAGGTGCCATGGAGTGCGCGTATTGCTTAAGGCCCGGGTCGGTTTGGACCACAAATGTGATGAGGGCTGGGTCTAGAGGTGCCCTTGCGCCCGTTCCCGCCACCCGCCCCCGAAATTACCTGCGCACGGCAGAAACGGGAGCGACACCGGCACACAGCGGTACTCCCAGCTACTTCGGGCCGTGCCCGCGCTTATGCCCGTGGCCCTTGACGCCCGCTGGCAGCTCGCCGGACACCACCTTCGTAGCCGTCACCGTTTCGCCGTTCTTGGTGCCACTCACCTTCACTGTGTCCCCTGCCTCGAGATCAGCAGCCGTCGCTGACGGCAATGACGGCCTGCCCTTGCCGTTCCGGAGCTCCGACACATTTTCTGGGACTTTTGCGATGCGGGTTTCTGCAGTGATTGCGTAGCGCTGGGTGAAGCCGTCTTCGCTCTTGACGGTCACCTCGGAGCCGCTCACCGATTCGATGGTTCCGGTCTGCGTGAGAACAGTACGGTAGCTCCCGTCCTGTTGCTTGACCACGTGCTCGCCGTGGATCGCCTGCCCACGGCCCTCCGTGGACTTGGCTGTTCCGGGCCCCGATGGGCTGGGCGAGGCAGAAGGGCTCGACGGCGAAGGGCTGGGTTGGGTGCCCGCCCAGACAGCAGCAGCCCCGCCACCGGTCAATGCAACGGCGATAGCACCGGCAAGCAGGCCCTGACGAAAACTCGGTTTCAGAGAGGCCATGCATCCATTGTGCACCCACAACAGGTGCGCCCACAGCAAAGTAGGCCGCAGTAATAACTGCGACCTACTTTGATGGGAAAGAGAACTGGCTTTTAGCCCTCGACGCCGAGCTTCTCCAGAATGAGTTCACGGACACGGCCCGCGTCAGCCTGGCCACGGGTGGCCTTCATGACGCCGCCAACAATTGCGCCAATGGCCTGGACCTTGCCGCCACGGATCTTCTCTGCGACATCCGGCTGTGCGGCAAGCGCGGCGTCGATGGCCTCCAGCAGGGGCCCGTCGTCGGATACAACTGCGAGGCCGCGCTTCTCAACGATTTCAGCCGGAGTGCCTTCGCCGGCGAGTACGCCGTCCAGGACCTGGGTTGCCATCTTGTTGTTGATCTTGCCGTCTTCAACCAGCTTGTTCAGCTCAACGATGACCTGCGGGGTGACACCGAGTTCGGAAGGATCGACGTCGGCAACCTTGGCGCGGCCAACAATCTCACCCATCCACCATTTACGGGCAACGTCAGCGGAGGCACCGGCTGCGATGGTCTCTTCGATGGAGTCCATGACGCCGGCGTTCACCACATCGCGGAATTCCAGATCCGAGTAGCCCCATGCTTCCTTGAGGCGCTTGCGGCGCTCGGCCGGCGGTTCGGGGAGGGTGGCGCGGAGTTCTTCCACCCACTCGCGGGAGGCGACGACGGGAACCAGGTCCGGCTCCGGGAAGTAGCGGTAGTCGTCAGCATCAGACTTGGGCCGGCCCGACGTCGTCGAACGCGTATCCTCGTGCCAGTGACGCGTCTCTTGGATAACCGGCTCGCCGGAATCCAGAACGGCGGCGTGCCGCTGGATTTCGTAACGAACAGCGTGCTCCACGGCGCGCAGGGAGTTCACGTTCTTGGTCTCCGAACGGATACCGAAGCGCTCACGTCCGTGTGGTCGCAGGGAAACGTTGGCATCGCAACGGACGTTGCCGCGTTCCATCTTGGCGTCGGAAACGCCCAGGTTCTTCACGATCTCGCGGACTGCTGCGACGTATGCCTTGGCCAGCTCGGGTGCACGGCTGCCGGCGCCCTCGATCGGCTTGGTGACGATTTCCACCAGGGGAACGCCGGAACGGTTGTAATCCACCAACGAGTAGTCGGCACCTTGGATACGGCCCGCCGCGCCACCCATGTGGGTCAACTTGCCGGCGTCTTCTTCCATGTGGGCGCGCTCGATCTCCACACGGAACACCGTGCCGTCCTCCAGCTCAATGTCGAGGTAACCGTCATAGGCGATCGGCTCGTCGTACTGGGAGGTCTGGAAGTTCTTGGGGGTGTCCGGGTAGAAATAGTTCTTCCGGGCGAAGCGGCAGGTCTCGGCGATCTTGCAGTTCAGGGCAAGGCCGATCTTGATGGAGGACTCCACTGCGGTCTTGTTCACCACGGGCAAGACGCCGGGCATGCCCAGGTCAACCTCGTTGACGTTGGTGTTCGGTTCATCACCGAAGACGTTGGGAGCGGAGGAGAACATCTTGGTCTTGGTGTTGAGCTCCACGTGGACCTCGAACCCCAGGACGGGATCGTACTTCTCCATGGCCTCTTCGAAGCTCAGGGTTGCGTCGACGGACATTAGTTGGAACCTCCGGCGGTGTTGGATACTGCACCGAGCACAGCAGTTTTCAGCTCAGGCGCCTGCGAAAGCATCGGACCGCCCCACTTCTCTTCAAGCATGGATTCGAGGACCGCACCCACGCGGTACAGGCGGGCATCCTTGCGAGCAGGAGCCAGCAGCTGGATACCAACAGGCAGGCCGTCTTCGTCGGCCAGGCCACCCGGCAGAGACAGGCCCGGAATGCCGGCGAGGTTGGCCGGGATGGTGGCGACGTCGTTCAGGTACATCGCCAGCGGATCGTCCAGCTTCTCCCCCAACTTGAACGCCGTGGTGGGCGCGGTCGGGGAAATCAGAACATCAGCCTTCGCGAAGGCGGCGTCGAAGTCACGCTGGATCAGCGTACGGACCTTCTGTGCCGAGCCGTAGTAAGCGTCGTAGTAGCCGGCGCTCAACGCGTAAGTGCCCAGGATGATGCGTCGCTTCACTTCGTCACCGAAGCCCGCGGCACGGGTAGCACCCATAACTCGCTCGATGGTCATGGGCCCGTCCTTGGGCAGGACGCGCAAGCCGAAGCGGACGCCGTCGAACTTTGCCAGGTTGCTGGACACCTCGGACGGCATGATCAGGTAGTAAGCGCCCAAGGCGTACTTCAGGTTGGGGCAGGAAACTTCAACGATTTCGGCGCCGGCATCCTTCAGCAGCTGAAGGGACTCGTTGAAACGGTTCTCGACGCCAGCCTGGTAGCCCTCGCCGTGAAGTTCCTTGACGATGCCAATCTTCATGCCCGCCACGTTGCCGACGCGGGCGGCTGCAACAAGATCGTTGAAAGGATCCGTCAGCGAGGTGGAGTCGAACGGATCGTGGCCGCCGATGACTTCCTGCAGCAGTGCCGAGTCCAACACCGTACGGGAGACAGGGCCGATCTGGTCCAGTGACGACGCCATGGCAATGGCACCGTAACGGGAAACAGCACCGTACGTGGGCTTCACGCCCACGGTTCCAGTGACGGCGCCGGGCTGGCGGATGGAGCCACCGGTGTCCGTGCCGAGGGCCAGCGGCGCTTCGAAAGCGGCGACGGCGGCAGCGGAGCCACCGCCCGAACCACCAGGAATACGGTCCAAATCCCACGGGTTGCGGGTGGGGCCGTAGGCCGAGTGCTCCGTGGAGGAACCCATGGCGAACTCATCCAGGTTGGTTTTACCCAGGATCGGCATCTTGGCCGCGCGCAGCTTCTTGACCACGGTGGCGTCGTACGGGCTGTGCCAGCCCTCAAGGATCTTCGAACCAGCCGTCGTCGGTTGCCCGATGGTGACAATGAGGTCCTTCACCGCGATCGGGACACCGGCGAGGGCATGCAGCTCATCAGCAGCGGAACCGCCGGCGGCGCGGGCAGCATCGACCTCGGCCGCGACGGCCAAAGCCTCTTCGCCATTAACGTGCAGGAACGCGTTAACCTGACCGTCGACGTCGGCAATACGGTCAAGGTGCGCCTGCGTGACCTCGACGGCGGTAACCTCGCGGGCAGTCAACTTGGCAGCGAGATCGGCAGCGGAATGGCGGATGAGTTCGTTCTTCAGCTCAGTCATAATGATTAGTCCTCATCCAGGATTGCCGGGACCTTGAAACGGTTCTCGTAAGCATCCGGTGCGCCGGAAAGCGCCTGCTCAGCCGTAAACGTGTGACCCACAACGTCCTCCCGGAACACATTGGTCAACGGAATCGGGTGCGACGTCGCCGGGACGTCCTCCCCCGCAGCTTCGCTCACGCTCTTGACCGAATCCACGATGACAGCAAGCTCAACAGCCATCCTGTCCAGTTCTTCGGCACTCATTTCGATGTGAGCCAGACGCGCAAGATGCGCGACGTCGTCACGGTTGATCGCAGCCATGGATCTCCCCTGCAAAGTTCAAATGGTTTTCCGAACCAGTCTACTTGGGTTGGGTGTGCCGGTCAGACGAAGGGGTGGTGCCCCAACTTTTTGATTCTTCATCACGTTTGAGCCCCCAGGTGCACTCCTAGATATATGTTCATGCCGGCCAATATTTTTGGTGGTGCACAGGCTGCTATTGCCGCCTATGTTGCCGGTGATGAGCAGATGGCCACCACGTCCTTGGCGCAGACCAAAAGTTTGGACGGCTGGCCCGGCGCGGGTTTGCGGGTGGAACGGTTCCGTCCGGTGCCGGTGCGTTAGGGGGCCGGGCCATGTATGAGATTGATGTGTCGGTGTTGGACGGGTAGCCGGATCCTGGGGCGTTGGAGGAAGCAGCGGTTCCGTTGTTGGAGCAGGCGCAGGGCATTGTGAATGTGGTTCAGGCTGCGGCGTCGGAGTGGTCGGGCTTGGTGGATGCATATCGGGCTCCGGAGGCGGCGGAGCTGGTGGCTGCGTTCGGGACCCCGACCCGGGTGAGTGAGGGGCTCCGGGCGGGGTTGGCTACCGTGTTTCGGGCGTTGATGGGGTATGCGGATTCGGTGCGGGAGTTGAATCGGCGTCGGGGTGTGCTGTTGGAGGAGATCGAGGATTTCCGTAGGCGAACGCGGCTGCGCCTCGGCGAAGCGGTGCCTTTTGATGGTGTTCCGGAAACGCCGTCCTTAGGAAGCAGCCATGGGAAGCCGGTGGCGCTGGAGCTCGCAGAGTTGAGGCAGAGGGTGTCTTCACTGGCGGCTGAGCATGAGCAGGCTGAGCAAGATTGCGCCAGGCTGATTTGCGCTGTGCGTCCGGTTGATGTGTCGGTGCCGGTGTATTACGACGGCGGAACGGTGACGGATTTCGCGGTGGAGCGGACCCGTTCGCGGTTGAAGGACTTGGAAAGTGCTGAAGTCGCCGGTGCTACGGGGGCGTTGGAAATGCTGGAGTTGTTGGGCACTCTCACGCCGGGCCAGTTGCTTGATTACGGCATGGCCGAGTCCGATTTCCTGCGGTCGGGGTTTTCTTCTCCCCCGCCGGTGGGCCAGGTAAAGGACTGGTGGGCGGGGTTGTCCTCAGAGCAGCAGGCCGCGTTGCTGGTCGCCGCGCCGGGGGTGATCGGGAACCTCAACGGGGTGCCGTTCAAGGCCCGGGCGAAAGCGAACCGGGTGAATCTTGATGCCGTGTTCAAGGACCCCCGGACCAGCGCGGTAGACAGGGCCGCGCTGCAGGTGATCTACGAGGCGCTCGAGCCCCGCAAGGGAAACGATGAAGATCCCGCGGCGCCGCGAAGCATGGTCTCTTTCACCCCGGACGAGAACGGCAAGCCACTCGTGGCGGTTGCGATCGGGGATCTGGACACGGCCACCAACGTGACGTGGAACGTCCCCGGCATGAAAACCACAGTGGCGGACGGGCTGGAATCCTGGACGAAATCAGCACAGGACCTATATAGGGGGCAGGAGCGTGCCCTCGAAATACAGGACGACCACCCGGGCGTGGCTGTTGTGTCGTGGGTTGGCTATGACAGCCCGGAAGAACCGCCCAGTGCCGAGGTGTTGTCGACCGAACTGGCCAAGGCCGGCGGCGCCAAACTGGCCGCCGCGCTGGATGGCTTCACCGAAACCCGGGCGAGTGAATCTGTCGATGTCAACCCGCCGAGCTTGAACGTGGTGGCCCACTCCTACGGGACCACCACGGCCTCGTACGCGCTGAAAGCACTCAAGCATGCGGTGGCGATGGCGACGTTCTTCGGGTCTGCAGGTATTGAGTGGCGGGAGATCGGCTCGGCCGCTGACCTGCACGTGGCCAAAGACCCGGCCGGGAAACCCGAGGTGTATGTGACCGCGGCCAGCGAGGACCGGGTCGCCCCGTTGGGGATCGTCGGCAGTGGGCTGAGAGGCCGGGAAGGTCGGTGGGATCCAGCCGATGACTGGTTCGGGGGCAAAATCTTTTCCTCAGAGGGCGGCTACGACCCCGACACGGGCAAGGTTTACAAGAGAACGGCAGGGCACGACGCCAAAGGCTGGGCGGTCGACGGTAGCGGCGACACCGTCTTCGCCGCCACTACCGGTCACGGCTACCTGGACCCGAGGACCGAGTCCGGTCACAACATTGCCCTCACCTCAACCGGGCGCGGCCATCTGATCAAGGAACTGATCCCGCTCCGCCACGAAGAGAAGCCCGGCTACGGCGGCATGAGCTTCCCCACAGGGCCCCTGATCGAACGCGATCTCACCCCGGAAGAACTCGCCGAGGAGCAGAGCAGATGACGACGACAAAACCCAATCGCAAAACGTGGTTGGCATGGATATTGACGGGGTGCTTGGTGATGACGGGATGCGGCATGAACTCAGCGAATGATGGTCAGCACGGCGAGCCAGGACCCGGCGAGCGAAGCGCCGAAGAGGTGTTCACAGAGTTCATGGATGCCATGGATGACACCGTCAAGCAGTCGGGCACAACATGGCCCGGGTGGGACCGTAACGACACAGCGGATTACGTGTCAGAACCTTGCGGGGTGCACGCACGTGCAGACGGCCGGCTGTATCAGCGCCAGATAAAGGGCGGGCCCGTTGACGATCCCCAGGCAGCCGTGGACAGGATGAAAGCCCACTGGGAGTCCAAGGGCTACAAGATTGAGAATATCTTTGACAACAGGGGCCCGAATACCACCGGTATTGAAATCATTGCCTCAGCTCCTAGAGGCGTCGTGCTGATCTTCACACCAACGAAGAGCGTTAGCTTCATTATGGTGATGGGTGAATGCACTGTAGACCCAGCTGCTCGAAAGAAAACCACCTAGGTGGCTACCTCATTCCCGCCCCATCCACGTGGTCGGGGGCGTCAGCTGGGCAGCACGGCGAGCCAGGACCCGGTGAGCGCAGCGCCGAGGCGGTGTTCACGCCAAATCGCGGGTCCGCCGCACAATACGCCGTTGCTGAACGGCGAATTGAAGGCGAACCCGCGAACTCGACACCTGAAGCGGTGGCTCGTTAGCCGATGCCGATGGCTCCAGTCAGTACTCCGACTGCCAGCATGACCACCGAGATCACGGCCGTGCGCCAGAGGACCTTCTTGTGGTGGTCACCCAGATCGACCTTGGCGAGTGAAACCAGCAGGAGGATGGCCGGCACCAGGGGGCTCTGCAGGTGGAAGGGCTGCCCGGTGATGGAGGCGCGGGCCATGTCCACTGCATCCACGCCGTAGTGTGCGGCGGTTTCGGAAAGGACCGGCAGGACCCCGAAGTAGAAGGCGTCGTTGCTCATGAAGAACGTCATCGGGATGCTCAAAAGGCCGGTGATGACTGCCATGAACGGGCCCATTTCGGCGGGAATGATCTGGACGAGCCACTCTGACATTGCCTTGACCATGCCGGTGCCGTTGAGGACACCGGTGAGGACTGCGGCGGCCATGACCATGCTGACGACCGCGACGATGGACGGTGCGTGGGCGATCAACTGGGCGCCCTGGTCCTTGACCTTGGGGAAGTTGACCAGCAGGGCGATCGCGGAGCCCACCATGAACACGAACGGCAGCGGGACAACGTTGGCCACCAGGACCACCATGACGGCGACGGTCAGGCCAAGGTTGAACCAGAACAGCTTGGGACGCAGCGTAGTGCGGTTGGGGTCCAGGGCAGTGTCTGCCATGGCGGTGTCGTGATCGTCCACCAGCGTGGCCGGGTCTTCAAGAACCGCGACGCCGGAACCTCCGCCGGTTCCCGGCTTGCCGGCAGTTGTAGAGACGGAGTTGCGGCCGAAGCCGAAGCGGCCAGCACCGAAGCCTGAACCCGAACCCGCGGCAACCGAACCGCCGCGGCCCGCGCCGCCGTCGAACGCTTCCGAAGGATCGGCGACGTCGCCCCAGATCTCCGGAGCGGTGGTGCGGAGACGGTTGCGTTCCTGCAGGCCGAGCAACCATGCGAACACCAGAACCACCAGGAGCCCAACGATGAGCGAGGGGACCATGGGCACGAAGACGTCGTTGACATCGAGCTTGAGCGCGGTTGCTGCGCGGGCTGTGGGACCACCCCACGGCAGGATGTTCATGGTGCCGTTCGCAAGGCCGGCCACACAGGTCAGGACCACTGGACTCATTTTAAGCCGCAGGTACACCGGGAGCATGGCGGCCGTGGTGAGGATGAAGGTGGTGGAGCCGTCGCCGTCCAGGGAGACTGCGGCCGCCAGAATGGCGGTGCCGAGGACCACTTTGGCGGGGTCGTTGCCCAGCTTGCGCAGGATGAACTTCACCAGGGGGTCGAACAGTCCGACGTCGATCATCAGGCCGAAGTAGATGATGGCGAACATGAGGAGCGCGGCCGTGGACGTCATGGACTTCATGGAGTCCATCACCATGTCGCCGATGCCGAGGCCCGCCCCGGCGAAGAGGCCGAAGACGGTGGGGACGATGATCAGCGCCAGTACTGGCGTCAATTTTTTGGTCATGATCAGGACCATGAATACCGCAATCATTGCGAATCCAAGCAAAACCAGCACGGCCGGCTCCTTACTACTGTGAATGGCGCCACGTCGGTGTGATGCGCACTACAGACAATATGGTGGCCTCCGTCACGGGCAGGGGTTTCGGGGAATTGTTGGGAATACTGCTCGTTGCGAACGTTTTGCGCATTATGCTCAGTGATTCAATGGTTCAGGAGGAAAGGAGCAAAGGTGCCGCGCAATAGCCGGGTCAGCATGCGTTTCTCCACCCAAACCCTTCTCCTTCAGCTGGGGGTTGTGCTGTTGGTGGTCCTGCTCAGCGGGACTGTCCATGCGTGGCTGGTGTACGAACGCATCGGCGCCGAAGCTGAAAACCAGGCACTAACCCTCGCCAGGACGGTCGCCGCAGATCCCGACATCAGGTCCGGCGTGCAAACCATCAGCAAGGAGGAGGGAACCCCTCCCCCGGATGTCCTCGCGGCCGGTCCCCTGCAGGCTGCGGCCGAGGCTGTGCGGTTGCGGACCGGGGCCTTGTTCGTGGTGATCACGGACGAAACCGGCCTGCGCCTGGCACACCCTGAGACGGCACGGCTGGGCGAACGCGTCAGCACAGACCCTTCAGTGGCACTGGGCGGGCAAGAAATCACTACCCGCAACACAGGAACGTTGGGGCCCTCGGCCGGTGCAAAGGTGCCGGTGTACGCGCCTGGAAGTTCTGAGACGATTGTGGGCGAAGTCAGCGTGGGCTACTCGGTTGAGTCGCTCAGCAACAGCCTTGCCCGGGACATCGTGCCCATCGCACTCACCGCTGGCGGCGCCCTGATTGCCGGCGTCCTGGCGTCCTTCCTGCTCCGGCGCAGGCTACAACGGCTCACGCTCGGTTTGGAACCGGAGGAAATCAGCAGCTTGGTCCACGACCAAGTGGCAGTGCTCCAGGGCGTTGATGATGGCGTGATCGGGATATCCGCGGACGGACGCATCTCCGTATTCAATGCCGCCGCCGCACGGCTCCTGGACATGCCCGATGCCACTGGCCAGGATTGGGCTTCCGCCACGGTTCCTCAACAGCTCAAAAAGCTCACCCAACCGGCAGCCCGGGACGCCGAAGCCGTCGAAATCGTGGCCGGCGCACGCGTTCTTGTGGCCAGCGCCCGCAAAGCCTGGCATCGGCAGGAGGACCTGGGGTGGGTGGTCATGCTGCGGGATCGTACGGAATTGCAGCAACTGACCCGCCAGCTCGACGCCGTGGGGACCATGTCCACGGCCCTGCGCGCCCAACGCCACGAGTTCGCCAACCAACTTCACACCATTGCCGGTTTCATGAGCATCGGCCAGCACGAAGCCGCCAAGGAGTACCTGGCCCGGATCTCAGCCACTGGTCCGCTGAAGTTCCCCGTAGAGCAGGCTGAACTGCTCCAGGACGCGTATCTTCAGGCCTTCGTTGGTGCGAAAGGCGTGGAGGCTTCGGAACGCGGAGTGGCCCTCCGCATCGGTCCCGAAACACTGGTCCGTGGGCACGTGGCCGATCCGCAAGACGTCACCACCGTGCTCGGCAACCTGATCGACAACGCGGTGAGTGCCGCCGTCGCCGGCTCTTCAGCGGAACGTTGGGTGGAAGTCGAACTCCTGGACGATGTCGCCGAAAACGGTGGGACCCTGCACCTCCTGGTGGGCGATTCCGGTGACGGTTTGGGGAGCCTGGAACCGGAAGAGGTTTTCGCCGAAGGATTTACGACGTCGGAACAACCGGTACGCTCGGGGGCTGGACAAGGTTTGGGGCTGGCGCTGGTGCGGCAGCTGGCGCGGCGGCGTGGCGGCGATGTCCGCGTCTTGGAGCCCGGCGGCCACGGCGGTCCGGGGGCGGTGTTCATGGCGACCATCCCCGGCGTCATGGATTCAGCGGAGCATGCGGGCACAGCGGCCGACTCAACGTTGAGGAAGGACAGCAATGGCTGAGGATTTACGGGTGTTGATCGTGGACGATGATTTCCACGTGGCAAGGCTCCATGCCGCCTATGTGGATTCTGTGGCAGGATTCATGGCCTTGGCGCCGGCGGGATCTGTTTCACAGGCCCTGCAAGCGATCCACAGCCTCCGCCCGGACCTGGTGCTGCTGGACGTGTATCTGCCGGACGGCTCTGGTTTGGACCTGTTGGGGCAGTTGGACGTCGATGCCATCATGCTGACTGCTGCCTCTGATGCGCAGTCCATCAAGGTTGCCCTGCGCCGCGGCGCGCTGGGATACATGCTCAAGCCCTTCACCGCGGAGTCCCTGTCCCAACAGCTCAGGTCCTATGCCAGGTACCGGCGGATTCTGGGCCAACAGGCCGCCGTGGACCAGATCACCATTGAACGCGCCAAACGGTCTTTGATCCCCGGCGACGTCGCACCGGCCGCGAAACCCCGTTCGGCAACCGAGGCGGCCGTCCTGGAATCGTTGCTTCCCGGCGAGCAGTATTCAGCTGCCGAGGTGGCAGAACGGGTTGGCGTTTCCCGGGCCACGGCGCAAAGGTACCTGTCCTCGCTGGCGGACGATGGCGCCGTCGAGATCCAACTGCGCTACGGAAGCACAGGCCGCCCGGAACACCGCTACGGCGTCCCCGGCTAACCCAAGTAGGTCGCATTTGTGCGCGTTTTGAGGGATCAAACGCGCACAAATGCGACTCAGTTGGGTGCGCTAGGCGGACTTTTGTGCCACGAGCTCGATTTCCACCAGCATTTCGGGATCGAGGAACGGCAGCACGTGCACCAAGGCGAGCGTCGGGCGGATCTCACCAAAGACCTCACCGTGGGCGCGGCCGGCATCCTCCCACTTGCTGATGTCCGTCAGGTACAACTTGGACTGCACAACGTCCTCGTAGGAGAAGCCGGCGTCTTCCAGGACAGCACCGAGCTTCTCAAGGATGTACTTGGTCTGGGAGTAGAAGTCATTTCCCACAATTCCCTCCGGCCCGGAAGCTGCCGTGGCGGAGATGAAAAGAGTGTTGTCCACCTGGACTGCACGGGAGTAGCCAAGGGTCTGTTCCCAGACCGAGCCCGTGCCGAATGTCTTGCGCATGCCGCGCCTTTCCTGTCGTTTCGCCCGGTCCGGTGACCGGCGTTTACGAAGGAAACTTTATGACTGCGGGAGGTCCAGCCGGTAAACGAACAGCTTTATGTCGGTGCCGGGGACAAACCAGTCACGGTGCGGGGCACGGTCAAAGCCTGTCCTCGCATAGAGGGCGTTGGCGCTTTCCCACGTGGCGCCGGTGGTCAAAGATACGGCTTTAATTCCGTCCATGGCCTTGGCTTGGTCGACGACGGCCTGCACCAAGGCGCGGCCCGCACCTGAGCGCTGGACTGCCGGATCCACTACGAGGGTACGGAGTTCCAGTTCGTCCTCGAGGCCGATGTCCGAAAAGCCGCCGCCTGCCGGTGCCGCAGTTACCGAGCCGATGACCTCGCCGTTGCGCTCAGCCACCAGGATCTCTGCGTGTTCCGCGCGTCCTGCCACGTCCTGGAGCTTCTGCAGGTACGGGTGATCGGCGTCGCCGTAGTACCCCGCGGTGACGTAAGACTCCTGCGTAATGCGGGCAACGGCGTCGTAGTCTTCGGGCAGGGCGGGACGGACGGTAATCGGCGAAAGCACCTACCAATGGTAGTGGTGCTTCACGCACCAACGGCGCCAAATGCCCCTTTCCGTGATGGAACTATCAGTCATGGTGTGAAGGCACGACGCCGGATGGCCGGTTTGCGATGCGCCAGCCACTGGCCGTCGGGCTGCTTTCGTGTTGCCTCCCGTGGCGTCGAATTGAGCTGCGTTGCGCGCGGTGAACCCCGGTTTCGTGCTGTTGCGCAGACATGTCGGGCTGCTGGCGGAGGCCTTTGTACGCGTGCTTAAGTTGCCACACCGCCAGCCAAACGTCCCGACCCCAAGGAGCAACCATGACCCCGCCAGACCGCCAACTCCACCTGAACGCGTTCCTCATGAGCACCGGACATCACGAAGCATCATGGCGTCTACCTGAAAGCGATCCCTTTGCCCCTACCAAGGTGGAGCATTATCAGCACCTCGCCCGCACAGCCGAGCGAGGAAAGCTGGACTCCATCTTCTTCGCAGACTCCCCTGTCCTGTTCGGTGAAGTGGGCCGGCGCCCTGCCGGAAAGTTGGAGCCGACGGTGCTGCTGACGGCCCTCGCCGCAGCGACCCAAAAGATAGGCCTGATCGCCACCGCATCCACTACTTACAACGATCCCTTCAATCTTGCCCGCCGCTTCGCGTCCGTTGATTGGGTCAGCGGAGGCCGTGCAGGCTGGAACGTCGTGACCACCGCCGGGCCAGATGCCGCGCGGAACTTCGGCGTTGAAGACCAGCCGGCACACGCTGTCCGGTATGAACGGGCTGCCGAATTCATTGACGTTGCCCAAAAGCTGTGGGATAGCTGGGAAGACGACGCCATCCTGGCTGACAAGGCCGAGGGCGTGTGGGGTGACGACACCAAGATCCGCACGGTGGACCACGAAGGGAAGCATTTCCGGGTCCGTGGTCCGCTGAACGTTCCCCGATCCCCACAGGGCCATCCACTGATTGTGCAGGCTGGATCATCCGAGAATGGCAAAAACCTGGCGGCACAGTACGCAGAAGCCGTCTTCACGGCACACCAGACCCTGGCCGACGCGCAGGCATTCTACTCAGACCTGAAGTCGCGCACCGCAGCCGTGGGTCGTGATCCGGAGGGCATCAAGATCCTGCCCGGGATCGTCCCAGTGATCGGCTCCACCGAGGCTGAAGCCCTCAAACTGGAGCGTGAACTGGATCAGCTCATCAAACCGGAGTACGCCCGTGAGCAACTGGCCAAGACTCTCCGTTTGTCCCCCGAGGACCTTCCCTTGGACCGCCAACTGCCTGCCGACCTGCCCTCAGAGGACGAGATCGAAGGAGCCAAGAGCCGCTACACGCTGATTGTGGAGCTGGCCAGGCGTGAACAGCTCACGGTCCGACAGTTGATCGGACGACTGGGTGGCGGGCGAGGTCACCGGACCTTCTCCGGGACACCGGAGCAGGTTGCCGATGCCATTCAGGACTGGTTCTTCGCAGGGGCAGCGGACGGCTTCAACATCATGCCGCCGGTGCTTCCTTCCGGCTTGGAGATCTTCGTGGACCATGTGGTGCCGATCCTTCAGCAGCGCGGCCTGTTCCGCACCGAATACACAGCGTCCACCCTGCGTGGGCACTACGGACTGGCTCGTCCCGAGAACCGCTACGCCGGTTCGGCGGAACAGCAGCTCACATCCATCGGATCGGCGTTCTGAGCCTGCAACATTGAGCGATCATCGCCCGTCCGATCATCGCTTGCCGCTTCAACGCTTCGGCCAGCTCCACAAAGGGCCTTCCAGCTGCCCCAAGCCCTTGATCCTGGTTTCGCCCAGGTCCTTGTAGAGCTCATGCTCATGGGCTGCACCGCTATCACGCAGTGCCTTGAGCAAGGCATCGGAGTGGGTCACCACAATCATCTGGCTGTTGGCACTGGCCTGGACAATCAGTCCGGCCAGTGCCGGCATCAGGTCCACGTGGAGGCTGGTCTCGGGCTCGTTCAGGACCATGAGCTCTGGTGGCCGTGGCGTCAGTAATGCCGCGGTGAGCAGGAGGAAGCGCAGGGTACCGTCCGAGAGTTCAGCAGCTTTCATGGGGCGCAGCATGCCGGGCTGACGGAGTTCCACGCTGAACCGACCATCGCTAACGGCGATTTCCAAGCGGCTTCCGGGAAAAGCATGATCGACGGCGGCATCCAGCTGCCGCTCGAAACCCACCTCCCGCAGTGTCTGCAGTGCGGCCGCGAGATCCTTGCCGCTGTGATGAAGCACGGGGGTTCGCGTTCCCAGCTGCGCCTGACGAGCGGGCGCCTCGGCGTCTGTGCGGAAATGGTCGTAGAACCGCCATGAGCGGACCGAGTCCCGAACCCGCAGAACTTCCGGTGCCCGGTCCTGGTCCGAGACCTCCGTCAGCATGCTCTGGAAAGTGTCCAACCTCCGTGATAGCTCAGTCCAATCGCCGTCCGGTCCGCGCAGCTTGGCGAGGCTCCCCTTGCGGTCCACCAACAACGATCCCGGCCGCGCAACGGGGCCGGAGAAAATCTGTTCCCGTTTGATTTCAGGATCCAGACTGAACGCTGAGGGGCGCGAACGGCCGGTCTCCTGGTCAAAACCGGCCCCGCTGGATGCCGGCATGCCAAGATCCACCAAGTAACCGAAGTCATCACCGGAGTAGCCCAATTTCAGGTTCACGGACTCCCGGCGGACTGTTCCCTGGACGGGGACTTCACCACGCCGCATGGCCTCGCTGATTGACTCAGGCCCGGCCCAGAGCGTCGAGGCCAACCCGCCATCCCGGGCCAAGGAGCCCACCACGTTTCCGGAATCTCCGCCGGCACACTCGGCCAACAGCCGAAGCGCCCGGTAGAGGGAGGACTTTCCACTGCCGTTGGCCCCTGTCACGATGTCCAGGCCATGCAGCTCCATGGCGAGGTCCCGGATGGAACGGTAGTTGGCGATGGCCAGTGTGCTGATCACCGGCGGTCACAAAGGGAACTTGCCGGATAGTTCAAGGGCCCCGGCGCACATCCATGATGCCAAGCGGTCTTCCGCGCTGGGGCCGCCATCAAGGGGGCTTTCCAATCGCGGCCGCCGAACCCAGCAACCTGCTTCTTCCGCAATGAGGGCCCCGGCGGCGAAGTCGTGCTCGTTGAGGCCGCGTTCGCCGTAGGCATCAAAGGTACCGTCGGCCACGAGGCAGAGGTCCAAGGCTGCCGACCCAAGACGCCGGACATCGGCAAAACCATCCATGAGCCCGGCGAGGCCTTCCGATTGGCTGGCCCGTGTGGCGGGGTCGTAGCTGAAGCCTGTGGCCAAAATGAGCCCCGTGCGCCCGGGGACAGGACCGGCAAGAGGCGTCGCCTCTCCTCCGGCCTCCATCCAGGCGCCGAGCCCGCGGGCTGCGAAGTAGATGCGGCCCAACGCCGGTGCGTGAACGACGCCGGCCTGCCAGACGCCGTCGGAATCCGCCACCGCTACGGAGGTGGCGTAGTAGACGATGTTGCGGATGAAGTTGGTGGTGCCGTCCAGAGGATCAATGGACCAGCGGTACCCGGAGGGTTGCTCCGGCCGGGTAGTGCCATGTTCCTCCCCAGTGATGGTGTCGTGCGGCCGCTCGGCAATAATCGCCTCGCGCACCGCGTTCTCCGCCGCGACATCGAAGGCCGTGACCCAGTCCCCGGCTTCACCCTTGTTAGTGGTCTCCAAACCGTCACCACCCGTACCAGTGGCCGACCGCTGCGCAAGCACAGCAGCTCCGGCTGCCGCAGCACGTTTGGCCACAGCAAGCAGCTCCTTGGCGTCCGTCATTCTGAAGCCGCTTCCGCTGATGCTTCATCCGCAGGGGTTGCTTCCGATCCAGTTTCCGCCTGTGCCGGACCCTTGGCCAGGAGCTCGCGGAAGCCGTCCTCGTCCAGCACCGGGACGCCGAGTTGCTCCGCCTTGTCCAGCTTGGTGCCGGCGCTTTCACCGGCCACCAAATAGCTGGTGTTCTTGGAGACAGATCCGGAGGCCTTGCCGCCACGGATGATGATGGCTTCCTTGGCTTCGTCGCGGCTGAAGTTGGGCAGCGTACCGGTGACCACCACAGTCAGCCCTTCAAGGGTCCGCGGCATCGAGGTGTCGCGTTCGTCCTCCATCCGCACCCCGGCAGCGGCCCAGCTGTCCACGATCTCGTTGTGCCAGTCCACGGCGAACCATTCCTTGAGCGCCACCGCAATGGTGGGGCCTACGCCATCAACATGAGCCATTTGCTCTTCCGTGGCGTTGCGGATGGCGTCCATGCTGCCAAACGCGGTGGCAAGGGCGCGTGATGCCGTGGGCCCAACATGCCTGATGGAGAGCGCCACCAGAACGCGCCACAGAGGCTGCTTCTTCGCCTTCTCCAGCTCCACGAACAGCTTCTCCGTGGTTGCCGTTGGTTTGGACGGAGACTTGGCCGTTCCCTTGGTGTAGAAGTACGGGACGAGCTCGTAGTCGCCCGTTCCCACACCCTTGGAACGCTTTTCCCTACGGATTTTGACCTCTGCCAGGTCCTCGCGGGTCAGGCTGAAAAGGCCTGCCTCACTGGTGAGGGGCGGTGTTTCCGGTTCTGCCGGTTGCGTCAGGGCGATGGCTGCTTCCCAGCCAAGGGCTTCGATGTCGAACGCCCCACGGCCCGCGAGGTGGAAGACCCGCTCCCGCAGCTGAGAGGGGCAGGACTTGGCATTGGGGCAACGGATATCCACGTCGCCTTCCTTCGACGGCGCCAGCGGCGTCCCACAGGACGGACATTCGGTGGGCATCACAAATTCGCGCACCGGTGGATCCTGCTTCTCACGCAGCGCCAGCACGGGTCCAACGATCTCCGGAATGACGTCTCCTGCCTTGCGGAGAATCACGATGTCGCCGATCATGACGCCCTTGGCCTTAACCACGTCCTGATTGTGCAAGGTGGCCATGCCAACTGTGGAACCGGCAACTTTCACCGGCTCCATCAGGCCAAAGGGAGTTACCCGCCCGGTGCGGCCCACGTTGACTGCAATGTCCAGGAGTTTGGTGTGGACCTCCTCTGGCGGGTACTTGTAGGCAGCAGCCCATCTGGGAACCCGGGAGGTGTAACCAAGTGCCCGCTGGGTGGCGAAGTCGTCAATCTTGACCACGATGCCATCGATCTCGTGCAGGAGCTTGTGCCGGCGCTCACCGTAGTCGGCAATGTATTTCAGGACGTCCTCGAACGTATCCAGCACCTTGAGGTACGGGCTGACAGGGAGCCCCCACTCCTCGAGGAGCTTGTAGGTGTCGGATTGGCTCTTGGCTTCCAGCCCTTCGCGGGCTCCGATGCCGTGGACGAACATGCTGAGGGGGCGCTTGGCGGTCTCTGCGGGGTCCTTCTGGCGGAGCGAGCCTGCGGCCGCGTTGCGGGGGTTGGCGAGCGGTGCCTTGCCGGCAGCCACCAGCGTTTCATTGAATGCCACGAATGCCTTGGAAGGGATGAACACCTCGCCACGAATTTCCACTTCCGAGGGGTATCCCGAACCACTGAGCTGCCGTGGGATCTCCTTGATGGTCAGGACGTTGTGGGTGATGTCCTCACCTGTGGTGCCGTCGCCCCGGGTTGCGGCACGGACAAGTTTCCCGTCCCGGTACAGCAGATTGACGGCCAGGCCATCGATTTTCAGTTCAGTCAGCCAGGCGATGGGCGGAACGGAATCACCGAGCTTCGCCACGGACGCCTCGGCCTTTCGGACCCACGCCTCCAGCTCGTCCAAGGAGAAGACGTCGTCAAGGCTGTACATCCGCTGCAGGTGCTCCACTGCCGCGAAAGCAGACGACACTTCGCCGCCAACCTCCTGCGTGGGCGAGTCATTGGAGACAAGCTCCGGATGAAGTGCTTCCAGTTCCTCCAACCGGCGGTAGAGTTCATCGAACTCGGCGTCGGAAACCGTGGGCGCGTCTTCCTGGTAGTAGGCGTAACGGTACTTACGGACGAGGTCCGCTAATTGCTCGTACTCGTCCCGCAGGCTCTCCGATGGCGGAGTCCCCTCCTCGGCAACGATCGCCTCGACGGCGTCCTGACGTGTGGTCTCTACCGGATCCGGATTCTCTGGTGTGCTCACAGGACTATCTTGCCGTAACCCGCCGACATTAAAGAGCCGTTAGTGTGACGAGAGCCTGTTCTTGCTCCACAGCGCAAAGGCCAGCCCTCCCAGCCCCACCACCAGAACAGCACCCAGAAGCCCGAACAGGCCCAGCATGTTGGGACCCGAAACAGAGCTCGATGCCAGCGCGGCCGCCTGCGTCTCCTTGTCTTTGTCCTTGTCCTTGTCCACGGGCGTGTTCCAGTTGGAGGATGTGCTCGGGCTTGCGCCTGCGGAGCCCGGGCTCAGGGACGGCGAAGCCGACGGCGTTGCTGACGCAGAGGCAGTTCCGGCGCTTGCGGTGGGGACGGAGGAGTTCAACGCCGGTGCGCTCGCCTGGGGTGCCACGGTGACGATCTGGGTCACCGCGGGCTGCGGCGGTACTTGGACGGGCGGCAACTCGGCTTGAACAGGAGGAGCTTGCACGGGTTGTGCGGGCGCAGGAGCCTGGTGTGTTTCCCGATCCCGGGTTGGCTCCGGATTGGGCAACGGTTTCTTGTCCTCTTCCGGAGCGGTCCCGGGCTGCGTGGGCGTTGGGTCCTCGGTTCCCTCAGTGGGTGCGCAGGAGAATTTTCCCTCGCACGGCGCCGCTTGAGCGGTGGCAACGGGTGCGATCAGCAGGCCAACCGCAAGCACGGCAGCCGGAATGAGCGAGCGTCGCATGGTGGTAGCCTCCTAGCTACGGTTTTCCGGCGGCATGGCGATCTGGAGCTTGCGTACCTTTCCACGACCCACAATGTAGCCGCGGCCCGGGATGAAGTCCTTACTGATCCGGCCAAGGGAAGTGTTGAGGAGGGTGTCGCCTTCCACGTCCCCGGGGTTAAGCAGGAGCCCGCGACGCCCGGATTTGAACGGCTGGGCCAGGGACCAGGCCTGGGACCAGGTGGACGTTTCCGACTCGCCGACCACCCACTGGTCAGCCTTGATCGCGGCGGTCACCAGGCGACCCACGCCAGATTCCGCCAATGTGTCCGTGAACTCTGTCAGGCCCTCGATGAAGATGGCCATGGTGCCAGGGTTGTCCGCGGCTTTGTCGATCAGGTCATCCACCACATCCGAGACTTCGTCCGGACCCACCAGCGACCTGCTCCAGATGTTCAGTGACGCCACGGCGGAGCGCCGGGACCCAATGTAGATGAGGTCAGTTCGCGGGTTCGAGCGCCGCAGGGCGTAGGCCAAGGTGACCAGTGCCACCGTACGTCCGGCACCTGGAGGGCCGGCCAGCAGAAGGGATCCCTTGGCAGCGATGGCCGCCGAACCCAGCGTTTCGTCGTCGACACCAATGACGGGATTGTCCGGAGCTCCGTTGGGCAGGATGTCCAAGTCCACCAGTTCCGGGAGCCGCTGGATCTGAGGCGCCTGCTCCAGGCCCTGCCGCAACATCGCCTGGCTGAGCTTGGCCACCTCGCGGGCTTGGAGCGCGAGGTTCGAGTTGCCTCCCAGTACAGCGAGCTGAACTTCAAGCCCGTCCAACAAGCCACGTCCCGGAGGTGAGGCTGCGTTGAGGACATCCTTGGGAACATCAAGGGTCATGTAGTCATCTTCGGAACTAAGACGCAGGACCAGCCTCTTCTGGATGGAAGCCAGGAGCGACGCCGGTACGGAGTTGGTGCGGTCACCGCTGACTACCAGGTGGATGCCCAGGGGGCGTCCGTCAGTTGCCAGCGTCAGGAAGATGTCCCATAGTGCGGACAAGTTGCTGTACTCGTAGGACTCACGGAAGGAAGACATGCCGTCCACCAGGATGAAGATGCGCTTTTCTTCGGGCCGGTTGGCCAGCTGCCGGTATTCGACGATGGTGGAGGCCCGGACCTCGGCAAACCGTGCTGCGCGATCATCCGCCACTTCCTTGAGCCAACGCAGCAGTCGCCCAACGCGCTCCACATCGTCGCCGTTGATGATTTCACCAACATGGGGAAGTCCATCAAGCATCTTGAGCCCTGACGAACCACAGTCCACGCCGTAGACGTGCACGGGCCCTCCGCGCGGCGTGACTGCTGCTGCGATGGCAATGCTGCGCAACGCCGCCGACTTTCCTGATCCGCCCGTGCCGTAGACGGCCATGTTGCCATCTTTGTCCGGCTCGTAGAACACGGTGGGCTGGTCTTGGTGCGCGGGGTCATCCGCCACTCCAAGCAGGAGGCGTTCATCGGTCCGGGGATTGGGAAGCTTGGAGAAGTCGTAGGTGGTGGCGAGCTCGTTCAGCCACGGCTTGCGCGGCGGTTCAATAGACAGGACGTCAGCTGCCCGGATGATGTTCCCGGTCATCCGCGCGATGTCGTTGGGACCGGCAGGTTCCTCTTCCACCTGTGACACCAAGGGCGGTTCCCACGTGGGTCCGGAACCGAACGCCATCTCCACAATGTCGATCCTGGGACGCTGCGGCTTTTCGGTGGTCCATCCGCCGGCATAACCGGTCTGGAAGCCCTGGATGCGTCCCGGACCGGTCTTCGCAGCGCCACGGCCCGGAATGGAAGGATCGAAGTAGGCCGCGGTGGGAACGCCCAGAATGTCTGTTGCGTCCACTTCGTCAGCCATGCGCAGCGCGACGCGAAGGTTGGTGTTGGCACGCAGGTTGTCTTTGATGACGCCGGCCGGGCGTTGCGTGGCCAGGATCAGGTGCAGGCCCAGGGAACGGCCACGGGCGGCCACGTCCACCACACCATCAACGAACTCGGGAACTTCCGTAGCCAAGGCAGCGAATTCGTCCACGATGATGATGAGGTAAGGGGGCGCCTCAGGATCGGCTTCCCGTTGCAGCGCCAGAAGGTCCTTGGCTTTCTTCCGGTTCAGCAGCCGCTCACGGTAGTGCAGCTCAGCGCGGAGCGAGGTCAGCGCGCGGCGCACCAGGTGCGGGGACAGGTCAGTCACCAGACCAACGGTGTGCGGCAAGTGCAGGCAGTCGGCAAAGGCAGCACCGCCTTTGTAGTCCACGAACAGGAAGCTGACGCGGTCCGGGCTGTAGGCGGCGGCCATGCCCATCACCCAGGACTGCAGGAACTCGGACTTACCGGCACCCGTGGTTCCACCCACCAGTGCGTGCGGACCCTCGTTCTTGAGGTCCAGGTAGAAGGGCTCCACACCTTTGGAACCAACCAGTGCGCGGAGGCTGCCGTTGTCCTTGCGGTTGGGCACGGCAGTGGCGTGGACGGAGTTGTTTTCCTGCCAACGCTCAGCCACGGCCTGCGGGTTGTCTATCAGTTCTTTGCCGATCAACGTGGCGTAGGAAACGGCGCGCGGAAGGTCGGAGTCGTCGTCGAGCGGGTTTCCAACATCCACCAGAGGCGACATCATGCGCGCCAACTGTGTGGCGAGGTCCGCATCAAGGCTTTCGCAGCTGACCGGGTAGGTGTGGCGGCCCAAGCGGACCTGGCCGGTGGTGGTGCCGTGGTCGCCGTCAACGGAGAGGAAGTCACGGCACGCGGCGGGCAGGGACTGCACATTGGCGGCAACCCACATGATGTGCACCCCGTAGTCGGGTCCACGTTCCACCAAGCGTGTGAGCCGGCCGCGGTCCACCGGGGTGTCGTCCTCAACGATCACCAGAACGGCCGGGACCACCGGACCCGGAAGTTCCTCGTGCTCATTCTTGAGTCCAGGACGGGGTTGCGGTCCAGGCTCCTTGGCCATGGACTCGCGCTCTTCCACGAGGCTTTCGAGTTTGGACAACAACGCGGCGCCGGCGCCGGGGCCGGCAGCCAGATGATCGCCGGAGATGGGGCTGTGGCCCGAACCAACGTGCGGGAGCCACTGCAACCAGTCCCAACGCTCACGTGAACGTGCGGAGGTCAGTGACGTGAGGACGACTTCGGCCGGTGAGTGGAGCCCCACCAGCTGGAGCACCATGCCGCGGGCTACGTCATCCACCACGCTGCGGTCTCCGGCGACGCCAAAGGAGCCCGAGGTACGCAGCTGCGAGACGATTGGGACGCCCTCAATGACACGGACCTGCGTCAGGCACTCCTGGATTTCCCGCATGTACTGCGGTTCGGTTTCGTTGGCGCTTGGTTCATCGAACTGGATGCGCGACGGTGCCGAACCCAGCCCGAAGCGGACGCCCAGGAAGTGCTGGTGCTCGGGCCTGTGGGTCCAGAGCAGGGGTCCGAGTTTGTAGATGGCGTCCACCGTATCGCTCACGGACGGCGCTTCCTGGAGCCGGACAGCACGCTCAATGTTCTGCTGCTTGTCAATGTCCTCGCGGAAGGCAAGCATGGCGGCTTTGAACTGTTTGTGGCCTTCCTTGGCCTGCCGCTTGCTCTGCATCTTGTGGTCCACATAGTGCCCCAC
Source organism: Arthrobacter sp. TS-15 (assembly GCF_006964045.1). Taxonomy (NCBI): domain Bacteria; kingdom Bacillati; phylum Actinomycetota; class Actinomycetes; order Micrococcales; family Micrococcaceae; genus Arthrobacter; species Arthrobacter sp. TS-15. The sequence goes on from NZ_SDXQ01000045.1 coordinate 32,352, forward strand.
GATGAACAACGGCATCATGGCCATGAACAGCACGGACAGCAGGTTCTGGGTGACGGCGAAGAGCACGCCACCCATTAGCAGCGGTGCCACCAGCATGATGTACGGGAAAGGCTGGTGTTCCGGGCGCTTGGGGCCGGCCGGCGGTACCCGCTTGGGCGACTCGAACCTGGGCAGTACCCGCGGCGATCGGTTGAAATCCACCAGGGGCGACGACGGACCACCACCATGATTCCGTGACAGGGCAACGACGCCCACGGATGTGTCGCCCAACGTGACAGTGTCCGAGGACTCAAGCGTCGCGCGGGTCACCGGCAGCCCGTCCATGAGGAGTCCGTTGGCGGAGTTCGTATCCACGATTTCCACGGTTTCGCCCACCGTGATGCGGGCATGGCGCTTGGAGGTCAGCGGGTCCGACAACCGGATGTCGGCGTCCCGGTCCCGGCCGATGTAGCTGGTGCCGAAAGGCAGCGAAAATTCCCGTCCGACGTCGGGCCCTGACATCACGCGCAACGTCGCCGCTGCCGGTCCCCGGCTATTGCCGTTCGCGTGGCCGTTGGACGCGAACTGCTCGCTGACCTGCGCGAGGGAGACCTTGGACCCGGGCCGCAACCCGGACTCCAGCAGGTTGTCCGTAGGCCGCAGCACGTGCCCGGAGAGCCCGCCGCCGACGAAAGCCTCGTCCACGCTGATGGACAGGTTCGACGGCGGTTCGGTCCCCTTTCGTGCGGGGTCGGCGGCCCACAATTCTGTAGCAATGTCAGCCACGGTGGCACGACCATCCACCGTTACGGCGAGGTCTTTTGCTTCCGCAGGGTCACGCCGCAAGGTCAGGCGGAACTTCATCCTTCGTCGACTCCACTCATTTTCTCAAGAAGATGCAGGTCAGCCGGGGTCACAAGGTGCGAGGTCACGGCGTGTTCCACCAAGCGCGCGCGGCGGTTGGTGGCAAGTTTTCCAACCCCGCCGCGCAGGCCCACTACGCCCACCCGGTCAAGTTTGTCGCAGACGTTGTCCAGTTTCCGATTGAAGCGGGTCAGTGCCCAGCCCAGTCGCTTCGCGGCCTCGGCAGAGGATGGAATGGCGCTGAAACCGGTGCCGTCGCGCCGCAACATGGGCTCGGCCAGGGCAACGATGAGCGCCTTTTGCGAATCGGTGAAGACCACGGGCCCAATGGTGGTGTCGCCCGCCTGGTCTTCGTCGCGTGCTTCATGCCGGAAAGACGGCGTCTTCAAGTGCACCGCGAACTCGTAGGTGGTGGGTCCGGCCGTGAAAATCACGTTGGTGTGGCTGAACACCAAGGGGATCCGCGCGCCGGGCGCCAACCAGGCCTGCATGCCGCCTGAACCGTCAGCCACAGTGGCGGACAGCATGCTGCCCACGTTACTGAGCCACCACATGCCGTCGTATCGGGCTATTTGCAGGAAGCGTCGGTGCAAGTACGGGTTGTCATCAACTTCCAAGTCGCCTTCGCGTCCAATATCGAAGATGTCCTCATCGGATGGTTCGTACCATTCACCACAGAAATCTATTGCTAGATCCCCCATGATCTGTGCCTCCTTGGTCGGCGGTAGTTTGATCGCATGTGCCGGCTACTCGTCCAGGCAGGCGATGGAGTCCGGCCCGCCGGGTGACGCGGAACCGTCGGAGCGAACAATGATGGCCTGCACGCAGATGGGTGGCTCGTCAAACCCGGAGAGGAACGCTTTTCCGGTTGCGGTGTTCTCGTAGACGCCTTCAGACTTGGCAGATTTGACGCGCCATTTGAACGTATCGCCGGGCATCGGCTGCGGGTTGGTCCAGGAGAAGACGATGATGTTCCGGTCCGCGGTGTCCCGTGCTGCCGTCAACCCCGCTACTTCCGGAACACTGCCGTCGCTCAAAGCATCGGCAGGCGGCTTGCTGGATGTTTCCGTGGGTGCGACCTTTGGCTGCGCCTGCGCACCCAGGACCACGCCAACCACAATGGCGACTACCAGTACCGCAGCACCTGCTGCTGCAAGCCAGAGGTTGCGCTTGCTGTGGTCTGCCGGCGGAGCGTCCTCCTGGGCCACCGGCGGGGCACCTGCGCTCGATCGGCTGACTGTTGCCCCAAGATCGTCCTGCGGTTGCGAGGGCTGCCAGCCGCGCAGGACCGTGGACTCAGCAGTGTCAGGCTCGGCCGGAGCTGCGTAGGCTCCGGGCGGCGTGTATCCAGGCGTCGCCGGAGCATGGAACCGGGGCGGGGCGGCCGGACCGGCCTGTGACTGGACAGGTTGTGAGGGGTCGCTGGAGTGCGAGGGGGTGGCGGGCTGGGGTTCGCTGGCGGGCCGGGCAAACGGCGGCGCCGGCCGCTGGGTCGGGTGCTGGGTCCCGCCCGGAACCGTGGACGGGAAAGTT
>NZ_SDXQ01000046.1:0-50998 GCF_006964045.1 Arthrobacter sp. TS-15
GCGTCGCCGGAGCATGGAACCGGGGCGGGGCGGCCGGACCGGCCTGTGACTGGACAGGTTGTGAGGGGTCGCTGGAGTGCGAGGGGGTGGCGGGCTGGGGTTCGCTGGCGGGCCGGGCAAACGGCGGCGCCGGCCGCTGGGTCGGGTGCTGGGTCCCGCCCGGAACCGTGGACGGGAAAGTTCGCGCAGGGAAAGTGGGTGCCGACCCTGTGGTGGCCGTTCCCGAAGCGTCGGGATCGATCGAAGCGATGCTCCGGACCCGGGTTTCCTCAAAGTTGTCGTCCGGATGCTGATCGTCACCGTGCCCGGGTTCTTCAAGAACCTCAAAGGGCGTCACGGACAGGTTCAGTTCCGCTTGGATCCGCTGAAGTGCCAACGCGAAAGCGTGCGCTGACGAATATCGCGATTCCGGTGACTTGGCCATGGATGTGGCCAGCACCAGCTCCAGGGACTCGGGAACGTCGGCGCGTCCCAGCCTGGGCAGCGGAGAATTGGTGATGCGGGAGATCAATTCCCGCTGGGAGTTGTCCTGTCCCGGAAGGACAAATGGCGAGCGACCCGCCAGGAGCGTGTACAACGTAGCGCCCAGCGCCCAAACATCCACGGGAACGCCATCCACGGCACCACCGCGGAACTGCTCCGGCGGGGACCACGGTATGGACATTCCGGCGTCGTCTTCAGTGTCGGCGCCGATGGTGCCAGAGATGCCGAAGTCGGTCAGGGCAGGCCGATTGTAATCGGTCACCAGGATGTTGGCCGGCTTAATGTCCCGGTGAACGATGCCTGCCCGGTGGGCTGTCTCGACGGCGGAGGCCACCTGGATGCCGACGGCCAGGACTTCGTCCACGCTGAATCGCTGACGACGATAGCGGACGTCAAGGCTCGGCCTGGAGCAATACTCCATGGCCAAGTACGAGTGCCCGTTTTCAGTGATCTCGGCTTCGAAGATCGTCACGATGTAAGGGTGCGACGACAACTGCGCCATGAGGTTCGCTTCGGACTCGAAACGGCGGCGTGCCCCTTCGGTCTTCAGATCGGACAACAGCACCTTGACCGCTACTTTTCGGCGCGGGCGGTCCTGCTCATAAAGATAAACATCCGAGAAGCCACCAGAGCCCAACAGGCTGATGTACTTGAAACCCGGAATGGGTGGAGGCGGCGCAGGGGGCCTCTTGGAACTCAAAGAATCTCCTCGAAACGCAATGAAATGTTGTCACCCAACTCGGCGATATCGCCGTCCAGCAGGATTGCCATTTCGTTTTGGGCAAGCCGGCGCGGTGCCTGGCCCTCCCGGATAAGCACGGTTCCGTTGGTCGCTTTCAGGTCGCACAGCATGACGTGCCAACCCTCCAGCCGGACCTCCACGTGGGAGCGGGAAATATCTCCTCCGGGGCTGTCCACCTGGACCAGGCGCGGCATGGTGCCGCCCTGAACGCGGGAGACCGACGGTTGCCGGCCGATGATGAGCGACTGGTCCAAATCCACCAGCTCACCTGTGGAAACCCGCATCCGGCCCAGCCGTGGACGCGGTACATGGACGGCGTCTCCTGTCACGGGAACCCCGCATACCGAGCACTGCGGATAGGTGGGCGGGTTGGCGTGACCTTGGGAGCACAGGCGCGCCAGGACGCTCGGCCCTACGACGGCAGGCGCATCAGCGCCACCCGGAGCAGCCGTGGGTCCCTGTTCGCTCGCAGAGGGAAGGCTGCTCTTCATGATGGTTTGGCCGTCATGATCCGAGTCCTCGTCCGCTGGCCTAGCGTCGGAGGCCGAGAGCCACGCCGCCGGTATTTGGGGCGCTGCTACCTGGGGCGCGGGCTCGGCAACGGAACCCGGCTGAGCAGCCTGCTGCTCACTGGATCCGGAGGTGGAAGGGCCGCTGCGCAGCCATGGGACCGAGTCAATCAGGCCGGAAGTGGTCCCTGCTGAGGACACACTCTCATCGTGAACCTGCGGGGCGGAAGCAGGCGCGAGGGGAACGGATCCGACGCCGCCCCCTCCTGGCGGGTGGTCCTCGCCTGTCGCTTCGGTTGAGGATTTCATGTCCAGCGGCGTTGAGGCTTCCGGTGCCGTGGCAGCCGGTGAACCGTGGTCTTCGGACTCATTGTCCGTTCGAACAGCGGCATCCTCAATGTTCCGCATCACCGTTTTGTCCCACAAATGGTCATAGTTCGTGGTGTTCTCCAGTGACGGAACCAAGAGATCGGTGGTGCTCGTATGGCCAGGCACACCGGATGTGTCCAAGTCCGCCGCAGAAGCTGACTCCTGCTCCTCAGCCTGGTCCGCAACCTGGTCTGCAGGGGGTGCGGCTTCTTCAGTAAGTGCAGCTTCTTCAGGCCGCACGGGTTCGCCAGGCAGTACGGGTTCTTCCGACACGCCCGGTTCCTCAGCCACTGCGGCGTCTTGGGATGCGCGCGGTTCTGCAGGCACCGCACTTTTCACAGGCACCTCGGAGGCCGACGACTCCTCGGCAGCAGCATCCTCCTCAGATGTGGAAGAACCCACGGAACTGATCATGTGGCCGGGTGCGATGGTCAGGCCAAGGTCCACCTCCGTGTAACCGATCATGGTCTCATCGGACACCATTGCCGGCTTGACCTCGGGCTCACTAGCCGCGGGCCCGGCCGATCCTGCCGCGGCGTCGAGCGCTGCAAGGAGGACCACGCCTTCTCCCACAGGGAGACTGTTCACCGGCGAGGCGTTCAGCGGCGAGGCGTTCAGCGGGAGGCTCCCTCCCGCCGTCGGAATTCCTGCAGACACAGCAGTGCCATTCCCGATCCGGACGCTGTAGGCCGTAGCATCCACGAGCCGGCGTTCGGTCCACGTGGTGACGTCACGGCCCGTCAGGCGTTCCTCGCCACCACCCAACTGCACGCCACCGCCCAACTGCACCACCAGTTCAAGGTCTCCCCGGAGGAACACACGGAGCGCGTCTTTGGAATCAATGATCCCGAACGGTGGAATACGGCTGAGGGAAACACCAAAGGCCTCCGTCACCTCATGGAGGACTTCGTGGGCCTCCGGTGCCGATGCCAGCAACTCCCATACGGTGTCGATCAGTGCGTGCGGTGTGTCGGGGCCAAGAAGCACCACGGTTCCGTTCCGCACAACGCCAAACCACTCACCCTGCTGGTAGCGGGTTAGTGAAAGGGGGTTACTGCTTGCCATCAACGCCTTCCTCCTGATTAGCCCCGACGGCCTCATCCGTGCCATTGACCCAGGCCCGGGGAAGGGTGTCTTCTTCAACCTCGGACGGAACCTCGGGGCGGGGCGCTGTGATAGCGATCCCGGCATCGTTCAAGACGTTTTTGGCGTCCACCACAATGACGGTGACGTTGTCCCTGCCACCGCTCCGCAAAGCAGCCTGGATCAGTGCGTCCACGGCGTCTTGCGGATGGGCGACGGTGCTGAGGATGCGGAACATGTGGTCATCCCCCAGTTCACCGTTGAGACCATCCGAGCAGATCATGATCCGGTCGCCTTCCTGAATGGGAAGCAACCAAAAGTCAGCCTCAGTCTCATCGCCGGTGCCCAAGGCACGGGTCACCACGTGACGGCGGGGGTGGACTGTTGCCTGCTCGGCAGTGATATCTCCGGCATCCACCAGTTCCTGCACTTCGGAATGGTCAACGCTGACCTGTGCGAACTCGCCTTGGCTGAGGCGGTACGTCCTGGAATCGCCGATGTTCATCACCAGCCAGTAAGGCAGGCCCATCTGTTCCACCACCACTACCCCGGACAGCGTGGTCCCGGCACGGGCGCCCGTCGCGTCGCGGATCGCGGCATCGGCCTTCAACAGGCAGGACTGAAGGTCAGCTGCTGTTGCAGTGCGCACGCCGGTGGCCAATTCGGGAGCGCTGCCCAAGGCCCGCACGCACATGCCGCTGGCAATCTCCCCCGCTTCGTGCCCGCCCATGCCGTCGGCAACGGCAAAGACCGGGTCAGAGGCGATGAAAGAGTCCTCGTTCAGTTCGCGCCGAAGACCGCGGTCCGTACCGTACCCATAGCTGAGTCGAAAAGCCGTTCCGCTTGCAGCGGGACCCGCTTCGGCGTTGGCGGGAGTGGCCGGCTGTGAATTCATGCTTGTCCTAGGTGGAAGGAACGGTCCCCAAAGTGAACGGTGGAACCGGGACGGACAAAGCTTGCTTCGCCCGGGTTGAGCCTGGTCTGCAAACCGTCCGGCGTGGTGACGGCGCTGCCGTTGGTGGAATTGCGGTCCGTGACCCAGACTCCGTCGCCATCAACGCGCAGATGCAGATGCGTTTTGGAAATGGACCGCCCCGGATCTGTCACAGGCAGCAGTTGCTCCACGGACTCCCCGGGCTGCGGTGCCGGATTGCGGCCGAGGAGAACTGACCCGCCCAGCTGGATGTCCTGGCCGTCGTCGACCCGGATCCGCAGGACAGCTTGGGCGCGGGCAGCACCCGGGCGCATCTGGGTGCGCTCCAGGTCGTCGTCCGGGTGGGCGGTGGCCGCGGGAGTGTCGTGAGGCGGGATTGTTACGGCCGGCGGTGCTGCCGGGGCCTGCGGTGCTGCCGGGGCCTGCGCGGAAGGAACCGCCGCTGGCGCCGCGGCCTGCACGGAAGGAGCCGGGGCTTGCGGCGCTATGGTTGTGCGCGATGCCGGCGCGAAAGGCGCCGACGGCGGACGCCATTGGTTCGGATCATGCGAAGGTTGCACGGCAGGGGCCACCGGTGTCGCAGGGGCGGGAGTTGCTTGCGCTGGCGAAGTTTGGGTGGGCGCTGCCAGCGCAGGCGAGATCCGGGCGGGAGCAGCCTGGCCGGGGACAGCCTGTGCGGTGGCACCTTGACGGGAACCCGGCACGGGGCCTGACGGTACCGGCGAAGCTACGGGTTGAACCGGTGGGAGATCCATGGGGGCGAAACTGTACGGGCCCTGGATGCCTCCGGTGGTCACCGGGTTACGACCCTGCTTGACGTCAAACACCAAGGACTTTGCCGCTTTGTCCTGCCAGCCGCGCAGTTTGCCGTTTTTGTCCCAGGCGTTGGAGATGACCACAAGGACAGCCCACACAACACCCAGGAACATCAACGGCAGGGCGATCCACAGGACCAGCCCGATCAGTCCGAGCGCGGACAAGATGACGGCAACAATGGAACCCAGCAGCAGAAGGCCGCCGGTGAGAATCCCCCGGACAAAAACAACCCCGGCACCCGGCGCGTAGCCATCAGAATCCGCACTGCGGATGCCCATGAGCTGGTTACCGATGGTGTTTCCGGACTTCGCCTCAAGACCAAGAATGACAAAGGTATACACCACGGTCACGCCCAAGCCGATGCTGCCCAGCAGAACCAGCAGGCCCGTGTCATAGACAATGAAGCCGTTCCTGCGGGTCTGCGTGATGCCGGCAATACCAATAGCGAACGTGGTGGCAAGCACGGCAAAGGGACCCAGCCAGTCCAACACGGCTGCGCCCAGGCGTTTCCCTGTAGTGGCGGGCGCCAACTCGAGCTTGGTGGTCATTGTGGTCCCTCCCCCTGGCCCCGGCATACCATCCGGCATGGTTTTTGTTCCGTGCGGCATCGGCGACTCCGGCGCCGACACTACCGAGATACTACCGGGATCGGAGAACCCGTGCCGGTTGGCGAACTCCAACGCCGCCTTTTGGGCATGGTTGATATTGCCTTCCTTGCGGGCACCACGGTTACTCAGGGGTGAACCGCACTGCGTGCAGAACGTCGCACCCGGGCGTACCCCGTGCCGGCAGGCCGGGCAAAGTTCTGTCTCATTGCTCATCGGTGGTGTCCTTCTTGAACGGCAAGGTGAAGCCGCGCTTCGCAGGATCGGAGGTGCCCTGTTGACGGCGACGAAGGGCAGCGCGGCCATCGGACAGCAACGAGCGCGGCGAGAATCGTGCCTGCTGCCGTTTCCAGAAACCAACGCTTCCGGTGATGTCGGTCAGCGACGTATCAACGATCTCCCAGTACTCCTTGACCTCCTTCTCACTGGGCTGGCCCGCACCGAACACAGCGGCGTCCGCACGGTGGGCAAGCAGGGTGGTGGTAGTTCCGGTGGTGGGGAACGCGTCAGCGATGACTGTGGCCGATTCGCGCCTGGTGGACTTGGTGTCGATCGAAGCACCCATATCGGTGACCAGGCTCAGCACTTCATTCCAGCCGGCGCCAACCCGCTGCGCGGGGTGGCCATCACGGAAACGCGCCTTCCGGCGTCGTGATTTCAACAGAAGGATGAGCAACAACGGCAAGGCGAGGATCCCCAGCGGAATCAGTGCCATGCCGATGGCCGCCAGCAGCGGACCCCAGAAAAGCCAGGGGTTGTTCTTCTTCTCGTCAGCGTCCAGGGCATCCGGTGTGGAATCCGGCGGCAGGTCCGCGGGCTCCTGCGGCGGGGGCGGCGGCTGCAGCACCTGCGGCTTGGGTTTGGACTTGTTCTCAGGGTCCGGCGGGATGGGCACGTTGTCCTTGGGCGGCGTGGGATCGAACGTCACCCAGCCCACGCGGTCGAACGCCACTTCCACCCAGGCGTGGACATCCTTACCCGTGATCTTGATGTCTCCAGCGCCGTTCTCGGGGCTCTTGGGGTCCGGGTAGAACCCCATCACCACACGGGACGGTATGCCAAGGTGACGGAGCATGAGGGACATGGATACGGCGTACTGTTCGTCGTCGCCCAGCATTTGCTTGGCCGAGAGCATGTTGCGGACGCGTGCAGCGCTGTGACCGGGGAGGCTTGGGAGCTGTCCCTCGGCTACCAGCCCGTTGCTGAACGCACCACTCTTCTGGAAGTGCGCCTCAATCTGCCGGACACGGTCAATGGCCGTCGGTGCGTCTTCCGAAAGCTGGTTCGCCTGCGACGCCACAATCGGCGGAACTTCCTCCGCCTCGGGCAGCGTGAGCTTCGCAAAGTCGTACTGCGTGAGCTGTCCGTGCTCCAGCGTCCCGGGGTCCGAGACCTGAACAGTGTAGTTATCGCCCCTTGCCAAGCCTTTGGTGGTCACGGCGGTATCGGTGCCGGCGTTGAAATACAGCCCTGATGCTGCGCCGGACGTGTCTGCAAAACTCATCCCCGTGGTGTGCCGTCCACCCGGAACAAAGTAGCCCTGGTAGTCCTCCACAGTGATGTCCAGCGTGTAGTTGGTGCCCTGCACCGGGCTCCCGGAGTCGGCCAGCGTATTGAGCGAACGGGCGTCGCCTACCTTGCTGAAGTTGCCGGAACTGTTGGGGTCCATGGTGTAGTTCAGGCCGTTGAAGGCGTCCAGCGCCGCCAGCCGGACGCGGGCGTCTTTGGGCAGCCCCTTGACCGTGAACAGCGTCTTGTCCTTCTCATCCTTAACGAAGCTGCGGAAGCTCGCCAAGGGGGTGATGTAATCCCGGGGATCGAAAGGCGGAACGATCGTGTTGCGGAGGACCTTGCGGTCATCACTGGCTGTGACCAACGGCGAGGCGATTGCAGTAACACCCACCGCAACGGCGATCACTGCTGCAGCAGTCCCCAGCCGGCGGAGCTGCCCTCGGCGGGCCGTAGCGGCGTCGGAATCCGGCCTGTTGGCCGAAACCGCTTTGGTGCTGTTCCGGCGGAGTACATCGCGGCGGAACGTCGCCCACACAATGGACACAATAGTCAGGGAGACGCCACGCTCCACGTTGAGGAAACCCGCACTGGTACTGAAAGCAATGCCCGTAACAAAGAGAACCAGCACGGGAAGCAACGGCCAGTAGGGGCTCTTCAGACGCCATGTGAGCAGACCGGCAGCCAGCGCAGTGACCAAGGAACTCAGGAACGGCACAATGAGCATGCCGTTCGCGGTCCCCACAGGCACGCCAACAGTCAGCATGTCCTTCCAAGCGAAGACAACGCCCAGCAGGAGCGTGCGCAACGAGTCGAGGCTGGGAAGGAATCCGAAAACTGCCGAGTCCGGCACTGCCAGGGCCGACCCGAAAACCATGTACGCACCGAACGCCACCGCTGTGGTGATCAGCAGCCCCAAACGAAGGTGCGCGTTGAGGACGGCGATACCCAACCCCAGCAGCACGCCGCCCAGGCCTGCGATGAGGTAATGGGGGTCTCCCCCAAAGCTCAAAGCGAAACCGAGCACGCCAAGGAGCAGCAGCACCAGCAGCGCCCCGCAGTCAATGGCAAAATGCCACAGAGGCCTGCCGTCGCTGAAGATGGATGCGCCCGTGGCGCGCGCCGCGGACCGCGAACCCTGGGCGGCGCGGGAGCCCTTCGCTTCCTTCGCGCGGGGACGGAGATTGGGCGCGGTGCTCATGCTGCCGCCTTTCGAAGAACAATTGCCAAGTCGTCCAGGTCGCCCACCGTCAGGACCGTCAGGTCCGCGATATTAGCCCTCGACGGCGCCGCGCCGGGTTGAACCCGCACCGCCAGGCTCCGCACGCCGGGAGGAACGGAGGCAGCGCAGGTGCGCAGCTGGGTTGCCGTCACGTGGCTGCCTACCACAAAGAACACCACTGAGGCATTCGGGACGGCGTCAGACAGGTTCCGCGCGAGGTCGACGGCGGTCTTCCGCATGGGTGCCCCGACAACCCGGGTCATGTCGTCCAGCATGTTACGGCCCGTCTCGCAGCGGAGCGGCCCCTTCTGGGTTAGGACGTCCAGGTCACGTTGTTCACTGATCGCTTGGCGTCCGATGGATGCCGCCACGGAGATGGCCATTTCGAACTCCGCCTCGGAATCATACTCATCGGTGTTGATGGACAAAGAAATGGCAAGGTGCGCGCGCCGGGTTTCCTCGAACTGGCGGACCATGAGCTTATTGGTCCGGGCTGTGGTCTTCCAGTGGATGTGGCGCCGATCGTCACCAGGGACATAGTCGCGCAAAGCATGGAAAGAAACATCCGCACTGGACAGCTCCGTGGTGGGCATGCCCTCAAGGTCACGGATAAACCCTGCTGCCGAGCTGCCCAGGGAGACCGTGCGAGGGTGCACGAACAGGTCCACCGGCTCAGTCCACATGACGCGACGGCGCAGCAAGTGAAGGGGGTCAGCGCGCACAGAACGGACCGGACCCACCACAATCACTGCACGGCGGGCCGTGGGAATCGTGAAAAGATCCTCATGAACCTGGGCGGGCTTCATCCGTGGCAAATGGAAAACGGCAGTATTTGAACCCACCGGGAGCTCCAGCGCCGCAGGCAACAACGGCCTGGTGGAAACGTTGGATACCGCAATACTGCCCACAGCGTCATCCCCCACAGCCACCCGGGTGCGGGCGAGGTCGAGGACCACGCCATACGCCGAACGGCCCACAATGAAGCCGATGGCCAGAAGGAACAACAGGAAAGCCACCATCGAGGCAGACTTGGCCTCCTGCCACCCCCACGCCTGCCCTGCCCACCAGAGCGCGATTGAGGCAGCCAACACCACCCAGCCGAGCAGGCTCACCACTGCAAGGACAGGCCAAACGAACCTCAGCCACACAGCACGGATCCTGTCCCACGCCGGTGCCAGGAAATCGCCGGCAGTTCCAGCGGCTTCCGACCATACGGCTGCGGGGTGGAGCTTGCTGGTGGTGCCGCGTTTACCTGGCTTGCCGGGGCGCTTGCCCGGTTTGTTGCCAGTGCCGCGCAGGGAGCGCAACTTATCGCCAAGTGCAGATGCGGTGCGCTTGAACGAATCAGCAGCCCTGTTCAGGGGTGTGCTGGAGGACATGTGGGTGCCTTTGTTTGAGCTAGGGTGCGGTGGAGAAACGCATGGTACCGGGTTGATGCCCGGTACCGGGTTTATGCGCTTGCGCGTTGCTGCGGGGCGGCGACGTCGGCGAGGACGCGGTTAAGGACAACCTCGGGCGTTGCCCCGGAGAATTCAGCTTCCGGGTCCATCACCAAACGGTGGGTCCACACCACGGGAGCGAGTTCCTTGATGTCATCCGGCAGCACAAAGTTGCGGCCCTGGCTGGCTGCCCACACCTTCGCGGCACGAACCATGGCCAATGCCCCACGGACCGAAACACCAAGACGGGTTTCGCCGGCATTACGGGTTTCTTCGCAGAGACGCGAAATGTACTCCAGCACAGCGGTATCCACGTGGGTTGTGGCTGCCAGGTCCGCCATATCAGCCACAGCCTGGGTGGTGATCAACGGCGTGAGGTCCTTCGAACGATCCTTCAGGTTGGCCCCGCCCAGCAGCCGAACCGTGGAAGCGTGATCCGGGTAGCCGATGGAGGTCTTAATGAGAAAGCGGTCGAGCTGGGCCTCGGGCAGACGGTAGGTACCCGCCTGCTCGATGGGGTTCTGGGTAGCCAGAACCATGAACGGGCGGCCAGCCTCATAGGTGGTGCCATCCACGGTGACCCGGGATTCCTCCATGACCTCCAGCAATGCGGACTGCGTCTTGGGGGAAGCACGGTTGATTTCGTCAGCCAGGACGATGTTGTTGAACACCGGACCCTTGTGGAACTCGAACTTCTGGGTCTTCTGATCGTAAATGGTCACACCCGTCACGTCAGAGGGCAGAAGGTCAGGCGTGAACTGGATGCGGTTGTGCGAACCCTGGACCGTCGCGGCCAAGGCACGCGCCAGTGAAGTCTTACCCGTGCCCGGTGCGTCTTCAAACAACACGTGGCCTTCGGCCATCATGGCGGTGAAGGTCAGCCGGATGACGTGTTCCTTGCCCAACACGGCCTTGCCCACGTTGGCAACGAGCTTCTCGAACGTCTCTGCAAACCAGGCGGCCTGCTCGTTTGTCATGGTCATCGGTAGATCCTGTTCCTTGGGTATGGAGGTGTTGGGTTGTAGATGTTGCTTCGGCTGTCCGGCTGGCCGGCCAGGAGTCAGCAGGGTGGCGGCACACCATTGCGGACGTCCACGGTGGTTGACTTCACGAACCAGCCGCTCTTCGGCGAGCCGTTGAGCTTGTACCAGGGCGTGCCATTGTTGTAGATGTCATCCCTGCAGGTGACATCAATCCAGCCCCAAGACCGCTCCACCCAGCCGACTCCACACGTGGGGCCACTCGGGTTGTACGAGTCCGGCCTTCCTGGTTGGCCGGGACAAGTGCTGTTGTGGGCCTGGATCTGCGATGGCGCGGGCGGGTTAGGCGGTGGCGGCGGAGGCGGTTCGGCTCCACTGCGGGATGTATCACTGCCCACCCGGCCAGCTTGGCCGCCGCTGATCGCACGGACCTGAAGTGTAACGGTCTGGCTGTAACCCACACTTCGTGAGAGCGACCTCTGATCCGTGTTTGTCCATGCTCCGCCATCAAGGCTGTACTGATACCCCGTTACAGGGCGGCCATTACCGCTGGGGGCGTTCCAGGTCCAGGACACCGTCTTGTCGCCGACGCCGCTGCTCTTGCTACCTGTCACCACCGGCGCAGCTGCAAGCCCATAGGGATTGACAGTGTTTGATGCCGGGCTTCGGTCCCCGGCTGTGGAGTTTCGTGCAGATACTGCCCACACAACAACGGCTGTGTCGGTGCCATTGGCGGCCGCCACAACAGCACCGCCGGAAGGAATCGAACCGCTGCCGCCACCGGAAGTCAGCGCGTACCGGTAGCTGATCTCGTTGACGTTTGCTCCGTTTCGCTCCGCAGCTGTCAAGGGATTGAAGGTGACTTGAATCTTGCCACCATCACCGTTGGTCTCAACCAAGGCAGCCGATGGAGCACCCACCATTCCGGGCTTACCAGCAGCACGGATAGGCGCAGACTGTTGGCTGACACCACTGACGCCGGCTTTGTTTGTAGCCGAGACTGTGAACGTGTAGTCCGCTTCCGAGTTGGCCACGGTAACGTTCTGCGAAGTCGCGGCCACGGATTGGGTAGCCACTACGGCCCCGCCCATGTACGTGGTCAACGTGTAGGCGGACACGGCGTCGCCATTGTTGTTCGGCGCGGCCCAACTGACCTGGAGCTGGCTTTGGCTACCTACCGACCCGGCGCCCGAAACCGACGGAGCCGCAGGAGTTGCCGGCACGCCGGCAGGAACCTCGGCTGCGGAGTACGTACTCCATTCCGAGGGCTCCTTGGCGTCATTTCTTGCCAGGACGCGTACCTTATAGGCCACCCCATTGGTCAGACCGGTCCACACGTGACTGTTGCCTGTGAGGTTCTGGATCTGCGGATTCTGGCCGGCAGGAGCAGGAGAGATCTCAAGATCGTAGGACTTGATGGGCGAACCCTTGCTCGCAGGAGGAACCCACGCCACGGAGAGTTGCTTGTCGCCAAACTTCAGCGTCGGTGCCACAGGGGTGTCCGGCTTAACGTCCGGACGGACCTCGGCGGACACCGGAGAGCGTTCGGATTCATCAATCGCATTCGTGGCGGTGACGGCGAAGTGGTACTTCACGTTGTTGGTCAGCCCTGTCAACGTACACGTGTTCGCGGGGCAGTCCTGCGTGAAGCCGTTCTCCCCGTACACCGTGTACTTGGTGATGGGTGAGCCACGATCAGGCGGCGCGTTCCACGTCAGGAGCGCGGTCTGGTCCCCCACGCTTTGAGCCAAGGGCGTGGTGGGCGCGGCCGGCTTGTCCTTGACGGTCAACCGGATGCGGGCAGTGGCGTAACGGGAAATCTCGCCGGTCTTATCCTGCACCGTGTAGGCCACCACCATGGTGCCGGTGAAGCCGCCTGCAGGGGTGACAGTGACACTGTCTCCCCCAACGTCAGCCGTTCCCTGGCCCGTTTCGGTGACGGCCGAGACGATCTTCAGCGCAGTATCCGGGAACGGATTGGAGTCATTTGCCAACACGTTGACGGTCACTGGTTTCCCGGATTGGGCATCCGGCTCAGCGTCGTCGTTGGCCACGGGTTTGGGCCTGTTGGAGGCCGACAAGGACAGCTTGTAAGTTGCCACAGCCTCCAGTCCGCGCCGGTCCTTGGCCTTCACCTGGACGGTGCCTGTCTGCCCGATCTGCACGGAATCGTCCGCGGAGACCTTGAGCGTCTTGCCATCCACGTTCACCTTGAAGCCGCCCTGGGCGTCGCCCACCAGCTCGTAGTTCATGTTCTGCACGTCATCCGAGTCCGGATCCGACGTCAGCTTCTCCAGGTCCAGGCTGGCAGAGTCTCCCTTGGGAACTTCCACGTCACTGCCGAGCAGCACCGGCGGATTGTTCTTGTTGGGGTCGGGCAGCACCTTGGTTCGGATGCTGAGCGTCGATTTCAAACCATTGGGGTCGTCCGGGCCTGTCCCATCGGTAACTTCGAAGCTGATGGAACCTGGGCCTACGTACTCGGCGCCGGCGGTGTACTTCAGCGCGGTACCACCGTTGGCTATGGGATCGCTGCCGTCGGCTCCGATGAGCTTGATGCGGTCGGTTTGGGTCAGGCGCGGCGACTTTCCTTCGCGGACCTTCACCCACTCCGCGAGGTTCACCGTGACGGACTGACCTGAGACAAGTTCCACCACCTCGTCCTTAGCGAGCGTGGGCACCTGCTGGCCAATCCCGGGAACCCAGATGATGGCTGTGGACTTCTGGCCATCCACGTCCTCCACCGTGTAGGGCACCAGTTGCGGCTGCTCGGTCAGGTCAACAATGACGTTGCCTTCGGGTCCGGGGCGTGCTGTGTCCAAGCCTGTTGCGACCTTGAGGTTCTCCCCCACGCCGTCCGGGTCCTCATCGTTCTTCAGGACAGGAACGTCCACAGCTGTCTTGCCGAGCGTCTGGGCCGAGGTCACGCGGTCGTCGCGGGCAATCGGTGCCTGCAACGGCAGGTCATTCTGGACCACCACACGAATACTGGCTTGGCCCACCGCATCGCGGTCATCGGCCACTGAGTAGCGGACGTTGACGGTGCCCTCCGCTGCCGGAGCTGTTACCAGGATCCGGCCACTGGTCTGGCTGACCTTGGCGTCAAGTTCGGCGTCGGCTTCAATGCTGTCCGTCAGGATACGGATGAGGTCGCCGTCGGGGTCGGTGTCATTGGCCGTCGCGTCGATGGCGATCTGGCGCCCGGGACGAACCTTGACCTCGTCATCCACGGGTGCGGGTTTCTGGTTGTCTTCGCCACGTGGCGCAACGCCAACCGTCACGGTTCCCGTGTTCACCGCGCCTTGGCGGTCGATCACCTTGTACCTGAACGTATCCGTACCCGCACCGTCACCGGCGGCGACGAAATCGATGAAGCTGCTTCCCGCCGTCGCGGTTCCCATAGTGGGAGTGCTGTCGATGCCGGTGAGCTGCACCGAGTCGCCATCTGGGTCGATGCCGTCCAGCGGGACCGGAATGCGGACGCTGCCGCCCGCTACCACGCGTGCCGTGAGGTTCTGCGGCTGCGGGCGCGAGTTCTGCGTGCCCTCCAGCGGAAGGATGTGGATGGTCACCGCGGCGGCGCTCTTCTGCCCTTGCGGATCCACGGCGTTGTAGATGGCACGCACGGTTTTTGGAGTGGGGCCGGCGATAAAGCGAAGGGTCTTCTCGGAAATGAACGCTTTACCGTCCTCTTCCGGAATGCTCTGCGCCAGTACCGGGTCCACGGACAGTTCCTCACCCTGCGGGTGGGTGTCATTGTCCAAGACCGGGATGGTCACGACGTCGTTCACGCGCACGTTGACTTCGTCAGGTTTTGGCTGGGGAGCCTCGACGACGGCGGGAGCCGGCACCGGGACCACGCCCACTGTCCCGGTGGCCGAGGCACGGCCGTTGGACATGGTGTAGCTGAAAACGAACGGTTCTTTGGCACCGAGGACATCCGTGACGCGAAGGACGCTGTGGTCGATCACGCTGACGGATGCCGACGAGCCGTCGGGCACGGTGACGGACTGGAGGACCAGCACGCCACCGGAAGGATCGGAATCGTTGGCCAGCGGATCAACCAGGACGCTTCCACCCACAGGGAGCAGGGCAACGTCATGAACGGCAACCGGCGCGCCGGGATCCTTACCGGACTCCACGTCCACGCGGATCAGTCCCTGGCTGCTCTGGGGGCCGTTGCTGGCAATGTACGTCAGGTAGATCGGGCCAGGCGTGGTGCTCCGGAAGGTAAAGGTGCCGCCGTCCGTCACCGGGCCCAGCTCAGCCGGGCCCGCTGCCTCAACGTGGGCCACACGAAGTGCGCCACCATTGGGGTCCACATCGTTTTTCAACGGCGCGATCACCAGGTCCTGGCCAACCACAGCCGTGACGTGGTCCGCATTGACTACAGGCGCCAGGGCACCCGGTGGCTGCACGTTGACCACGATGCGGCCGGTGGTGGTGGCCCGGCCGTCCCACACGGTGATGGTGACGTTCTTCTTGCCCGGCGCTGCACCCGAATCCTGGTACGTCAGGAGGCCATCGCGGCGAACCTTCACCTGGTCCTGGTCGTTGTCCGACTTCGCATCCAGCAGGACGAGGTCATCGCCGTCAGGGTCCATCCAGTCAGTCAGAATGTTCTGGCTGACGGACTTGCCCTGCTCCACCAACATGGTGGTGGGTTCGCCTCGCTTGAAAATCGGCGGTTTGTTCTCTTCAGGAGCTACTACCCGCAGGGTGACCTTGCCGCCGGCGGACAAGTCACGGCCATCGGCAGCGTTGTAGTCAAAGACTTCAGTTCCCGGCTTGGCGTCGGCCGGGACCTTGATCTGGAAAGCAGAGCCTCCGTAGATGTTCTCCAACGCACCCATCTTTGGCCCATTGGCGCCTACCGAGGCGGTGAGGACATCGCCGTCGGGGTCTGAGTCGTTATCCAGCACGCTCAGAATGGATGTCCGCCCGGGGCGGACACCGAACTCGTCAGGTTTTGTCTCAGGCGGACGGTTGGGCTTGGTGCGGTCCGGGAGGACGTTGATGGTGTTGTTGTCCGCGGACTCCTGGTCCTGGTCATCGGACTGGTTCTTGGGCGGGACGACGTCGTCCCAGTTGTTCACCAGCTGCATATTCTGGTTGACCAGCCACACGCTGCCTGAGTTGACGTCATTGAGGACCACAAGGTCCCGGTTCACCCGGAAAACGTAGCTGGGCGAGGCGCTTGCTTTGGGGACGTCATTCTGCTTGTCGTCGGCGTCGTTGTCGCAGTCCCGGACATACTTGTTGGCGCCCGACCATGCCGAGTGAACACACTTACTGACCTGAACGGGCGCAGCGGGGACGCCTTCGCCGTCAGCACTGACAGTTGCCGCCGTGGACCCGTCAAGGGGCTGTTTCAGCAGGGCCTTCTGCGTGGCAATGGCAACGTAATTGCTCTCTTCGCTGTTCTGCTGCAGCTTTGCTTCCCGGGCATCGGCCAGTTGGAGCTTCCGGCCTCCTGGCAGGAAGAGGTTTCCGGAGGCGGCGTCCAAAACCACCGGCTTGTCACCCACCACGGCCAGTTGGAGATCGCCGGCACCCTTGAGCTCGTCCACCTTGGTAACCTGCGAGTCGGTTCGTTCACCGTTCGCATCCACAGTAGTGACGGTGATTTCACCCTTGCCAGGGTCCGCCGTGTAGATCCTGTTGTCGGATCCCACTGCCGAAACCACGCCCGGGGAGCCCGTCAAGACTGGCTCGGTTCCTTCTTCATCGAAGCCGTTAACCGTGGACGGAGACAACGCCCAGACTTTTCCGCGAGCGGGATCGGTCACCGAGAGCACGGTGGAGCCGTAGCTGACTTGCGACGACGACGGCAGCTGCTTGTCGCCGCCCAGCTTCAGGTTCGCGGCAGAGACCTGGTTGATGGTAGAGCCGGACTCATCGTCCACAAAGACGTTGCCGTCATGCTGCAGCACGTCAAAGGTAGTAGTTGCGGGTGTCACAGCACCATCAAGAACGCGGGACGGGTAGTTCAACCGGCCCACGGCGTTCTTGGTTTTGCTCACCACCCACACGCCGCCGTCGTTCAAGTCCACCTCGGTGGTCTTGAAGCCCGGGTACAGAATTGCCCCGGTGATCAGCAAAGCGCCCGCTGCGGTAACAGCAGTACCCGCTATTAGCTTTTTGTTTTGACGCCTTTTCAGCCCCAGCTTGCCGAAGAAAGTTCTCACAGCCCCAGAATTCCCTTTGTGTCCAGCCGCTCCCCAGTGGCTTCCGGGCCATCCGGCAGATGCCGGCAGCCGTACATTCCGCAGTTCCCCCGTACGGCGGCGGAATTTTCAGTCCCTAAGACTATCCCACGCGCCCTGCGGTCAACCAAGGAAACCCGAGATCGGGCTATCCATTGGCTTTGACAGCGTACTGTCTCCCTGGCCCGGGGCGCGATGGGGACTACTGCCCGACGCCCCGGCTTCACATGCCTCAACATTGCGGGATTTGGTGCGGTCCGGGGTCACCCAGGGTGGTGTTGCCCTGGGCGATGAAGCGGCCAGCATTGGGGCCGCTAGTCAGCTTGTACCATGCCGCGTAGTTCAAGTAGGGCGTGCTGCGGTTGATGTAGCAGTTGACCGTGAATCCGCCGTTGAACTCATACTGCCATGGCGGACCATTGACCTTTCCGTCACAGCGGTGCCCTGGAGTATTTGGATCCCACGATGTTTGGCCGGAGGGCGCGGTATCCGTGCAAGTACGGTAGCTGCCGGGAGGCAGCGTGGCATCCCATGACGTCTTCTGCGGTCCGCTCTGTGCACTCGCAGAAGCCACGCCACCGCCTGTGCCCACGGAGTTGAACGTCTGGACCTCGATGGTGCGCGTCTGGTTATAGCCACCGGTGTTGACCACACGGCTGCCGGACGCGGATTCGTTGATCCACCCGGTATCAGTTCCACCGCCGGTGATCCTGATCTTGGTCACTGCGACGTCGTTGCTGTTGGTGGACGGCGAGGACCAGTTCAGCGTCAGCGTGGTCTGGTTTTGCCCACCGTTGGCGCCCGAAGCAGATGGTGTACCGGGGGAACCGTACGGGGTGGTGGTTGCCGGTGCACTGGCATTGGAACTCGGCGCCACTGAGGACACCGCGGTGACTGTGATGGAGGTTGCCTGCCCGTTGGCAAAACCGCTGACCGTCTGGCCAGGCGTGATGGGTCCGGACTGGCCGGTACTGGCCAGGTAGCGGTAGCTGACCTCGTTTTGAGTAGAACCGTTGCGTTGTGTCTGGTCCAGGACCGAGAAGTTGATGGTGACGGCCTTGCCCGCTCCCCCGGTGTTGGCCGGGGTGGCAGAGACGTTCTCTACGGCCCCCAGCTTGCCGGTGGCGCGACGCGGCGCCGAAGGTGCGCTGACGCCGCCCTTCCCAGCCTTATTTTCTGCTTGAACGGTGAAGGTGTAGCCTGCTTCGTTGTTCTGGGCAGTGAAGGTTGCTGATCGGACATTTCCCGGGACGGTCTGCGTCTGCGGAACGCCGTTTCCGCCGCTCATAGTGACGTAGTAGGTCTTGATGGGGTCACCGTTGATATCCGGCTCAGCCCAATCCGCACGAATCTGGTTGTTGGTTCCCACGGACTGCACCACTGCGGTGGTGGGAGCCGCCGGGGCTGCCGGAAGACCAGCAGGGTTGTCCTCCAGGGAGTACATGCCCCAGTCCGATGGACCGAGCTCATTGACGGCCTGGGCACGGACCTTGTACTTCACGCCATTCGTCAGTCCCGGCCAGGTGTAACTCAGGCCGGTGACATCGTTCTTCACGGCAATGCCGTTGGCCGGCGGCGGAGAAATCTCCAAGTTGTAGTGCTTCACCGGAGAGCCCTCGGTCTTGGCCGGGGTCCAGGTGATGGCCATGTTCTTGTCACCGGCTTTGACTGTGGGGGCGTCCGGCGGCGACGGCTTCTCATCCGGCCGGATCTCGTTGGAGGCGATGGACGCCGGTGAGTCCCCTACCTCGTTGGTGGCGGACACGGTGAAGACGTACTTCACGTTGTTCGTCAGCCCGGACAACGTGCAGGTTGTAGTGGGACACACCTGTTCAAAACCGGCGGCCTTGACCGTGTACTTGGTGATGGCTGCGCCATTGTCCGACGGCGGCGCCCACTTGAGCACAGCGGTGCGGCTGCGGACGTCGGTCGCTACCGGTGCCGATGGAGCGTCTGGTTTGTCCCGGACCGTGATCCGTACGCGTCCCACTGCCTGCCGTGAGGGGTCCTTGGTCTTGTCCAGCACTGTGTACCGAACCACCATGACGCCCTTGAAGCCATCAGCAGGAGTGACCGTGATCGATTCCCCTGAGACCGTCGGCTGGCCGGCGGCGGAACCAGTCTCCACTGCGGCGCCTTCGATCGTCAGAGGCGAGTCATTGAAGGGGTTGAAGTCGTTGGCCAACACATTGATGGTTTCCGAGCGTCCGGCATTGGCTTTCTCAACGGAGTCGTCGTTGGCTACGGGCTTGGGCCGGTTCGAGGACACCACTGTGGCCGTTACCGTTGCCCGGACAGCATCAGACCTGCCGTCTGTGACCTTCAAGGGGAAGGTGCCCACAGCACCGGGAGTGACGGAGAGGTCCGGGGTGACTTTGAGGACCG
Source organism: Arthrobacter sp. TS-15 (assembly GCF_006964045.1). Taxonomy (NCBI): domain Bacteria; kingdom Bacillati; phylum Actinomycetota; class Actinomycetes; order Micrococcales; family Micrococcaceae; genus Arthrobacter; species Arthrobacter sp. TS-15. The sequence goes on from NZ_SDXQ01000046.1 coordinate 19,283, forward strand.
TTCCCTCCACTTTGGTTTGGAAACCCGCGGGCTGCTGTCCGTCCAGCTCGAATTTCAGGTTTCCCTGGTCCCTCTCGTCCACGTCCTTGGCAAGGTTGGCCAACTCCAGCTCGGTGGTTTCACCCTTGGGAGCCTCGATGGAAGCACCGCTGAAGGTCGGGACGTGGTTGGCGTTGGGGTCCGGGATCACCTTGGTGATGATGGTCAATGTGGACTTCAAGCCTTGGGAGTCGTCCGGACCTGACCCGTCGGTCACCTCGAAGGTGATGGATCCCGGACCAACGTAGTCTGTCTGCGCTGCATATCTCAAGGCATTTCCGTCGCCGGCAATAACGTTGTTGGGATCGGCTCCCTGGACGCGGATCTTGTCTGCAACCGTAAGCCGTGGTTGGCGGCCTTCCCGCACGCGGACATACTCCTGGAGCGAGACCGTGACTTCCTTGCCGGACATGACCTCCACGGGCTCGGTTTTAGCCAAGGTGGGGTACTGCAGGCCTTGGCCTGGGATCCACATCACGGCCGTGGCTGATTGCCCGTCCATGTCTGTCACGGTGTACGGGATCAGCTGGTCCTGGGGGGCGAGTGTCACCACAACGTTCCCCGCAGTCCCCACCCGGGCGTTCGGATTCGCATCGGGCAAGGTGATGGTCAGGTCTTCGGCGACGCCGTCCGGATCAGAGTCGTTCTTCAACACCGGGACGTCAACGGCGGTCTTGCCCAGCGTCTCAGCCAGCGTGATGCGGTCGTCCACGGCAATCGGAACGTGAAGGGCCGCCGTCGGGCTTGTTTGCACCCTGACCACGGCGCTGGCTTCAGCCTTTTTGTCGTCCTGAATCCGGTAGCTGATGCTTTCATTTCCAGTGACGCCCGGCGCAGTCAGGAGGATCTTTCCGGAGGACGCTTCAACCTGCAGTTCCGGGTTGGCTTCGAAGGAATTCACCAATGCAATGGGGTCGCCATCAGGGTCCGAGTCGTTCTTTAGGGCATCCACCGCAATCCGACGCCCTGGACGGACCTCAATGGCGTCATCCACCGCGATCGGCTTTTGGTTATTCGCTTCTGCCGGCGCAATACCCACAATGACGGTGCCGGTGTTTTCCGCTCCGATCCGGTCCCGCACGCGATAGCTGAACGTGTCAGTGCCTGCGGAGGTGGCGGCAGCGGTGAACTCCATGTAACCGTCCCGGACTACGGCGGTCCCGAGCGCGGGCGCTTTGTCCACCCCGATGAGTTGGACGGAGTCGCCGTCGGCGTCAATGCCATCCAATGGCACGGGGATCTTGACGGTCATGCCGGCTACCACCCGGGCGGTCAGGTTTCGCGGCTCGGGCCGGGTGTTGGTGGCGTCATCGCGGGCACGGATGCGGATGGTGACTTGCTGGGAGTCGGTCTGGCCGGACGCATTGCTGACCTTGTAAATGGCGTAAACAGTTTTGGGAATCTCCCCTGCGATAAAGCGCAGAGTATTGCCCGCAACGAACATCCTGCCGTCAGCGGCATCGGGCTGTTGCGCCAGCTCCGGGTCGAGCGTCAGCTCTCCGCCGTTAGGGTCCGAATCGTTGTCCAGGACAGGTATGGTCACCACGTCTCCGACACGCACCGACACTTCGTCCGGCTTGGCCTGCGGGGCCTGCAGCTTGCTGGGCGCAGGTACTACCTGTACTGAGATGTCTCCGGTGGCCGAGGCTTTGCCGTTGGAAATGGTGTATTTCAGCGACAGTTGGCCGGTGGCGCGAACGTCCGTGACCTTGACCACCGAATGGTCCAAAACCGCCACCGTGACCGGAAGGCCATCCTCCGCGGTGACGGACTGGACTACCAGGACGCCTCCGGCCGGGTCCGAGTCATTGCCGAGCACGTCCACCACGGTGCTGCCGCCACTGGGCAGCAGAGCAATGTCGCGGACGGCAACGGGAGCGCCGTCGTTGTTGCCGGACACGACGTCTACGCGCACCAGCTGCTGCGCACTCGCCGGGCCGTTGGTGACCATGTAGGTGACGTAGTGGGGGCCCGTGGACGTCGAGTTGAAAGTAAACGTTTGCTGGTCTGGACCTATCACGGCCGTGGACTGCTCATCCGGCTGGGCCTGTGCCAGCCGAAGCGTGCCGCCTTGCGGATCAGTGTCGTTCTTGAGCGGTGCGATCACCGTGTCCTGGCCTGCCACTGCAACCACGTGATCGGCGTTCGCAATGGGCGGCAAGGCCCCGGGTGCGCGAACGTCCACACTGATACGCCCCTCAGCACTGAGGGTGCCGTCGGAGACCGAAACGGCGATTGTCTTCTTTCCCGGCCCGGCTCCGGAATCCTGGAACGTCAATAGCCCGTCTGGCCTGATGCGGACTTGATCGGCGGGATCGCTGCTGACGGCAGCCACAGCAAAGATGTCGTCACCGTCGGGGTCAATCCAGTCATTAAGGATGTACTGGTTGGCGATCTTCCCCGCCTGTACCACCAAGGCATTGTTCCTGTTGGGCTTCTGCTGGGGTGCGTTGTTCTCTCCGGGCGGGACAATCCGGAGGTCGACGTTGGCCGCTGCGGTTCCACCGCGGCCATCATCCACGGAGTACTTGAACGTCTCCGCCCCGGTCTGATCCGCGGGGACAGAAATTTGGAAGCCCGTCCCGCCATAAACAGGAGCCAACGCACCCGATCTAACGGTTTGGTCGGCCGCAACCGTCAGGACATCACCGTCAGTGTCGGCGTCGTTGTCCAGAACCGGCAGGAGGGTCGTCTTGCCGGCGCGCACTCCAAAGGAGTCCGGCTTCGCCACCGGCGGCGTGTTCGGTTTGCTTCGGTCCGGGAGGACAGTCTGCTGGACTTCGTCCGCAGAGTCCTTGTCGGCGTCGTCCGATGTCTGTTGGGGCGGAATGACGTCGTCCCAGTTGTTGACCAACTGCATGTTCTGGTTGACCATCCAGACGTTGCCGGAGTTGACGTCGTTCAGAACCACGAGATCGCGGTTGACCCGGAAGACGTACGACGGCGACGCACTCGCCTTGGGAACATCGGCGCGGCGGTTATCAGCCTCGTTGCTGCATTCGCGGACGTACTTGTTGGCACCGGACCACGCCGCGTAGGTGCATGTTCCCAGCTGAACGGGCGCTGCGGGAATGCCTTCCCCGTCGGCTCGGACAGTCTTGGCGGTTCCACCGTCCAATGGTTGAAGGAGGAGCGCTTTGGTAGTGGCGATAGCTACGAAGTCGGCAGTCGGTCCTGTTTGTTGCAGCTTGGCGTCGCGGGCGTCGTCCAGGTGAACGGTTGCGCCGCCCGGGAGAACAATGTTTCCCGTGGCCTCGTTGAGGACCACTGCTTTGTCGCCCACAGCCGTCAACTGCAGGTCCCCTGCGCCCTTGAGCGCCTCGTCCGTGCGGACCTGCGAATCCACTGATTTGCCGTTGGCGTCCACCTTGGTGGCGGTGACGCTACCGGACTCGGGATCCACGGTGTGGATGGTGTCGTCCACGCCTACAACAGAAACAATTCCGGGCGATTGCTCGAACAGTGGTTCGGACTCATCACTGAACCCACCCACGGATCCGGCGGACAATGCCCAGACCTTGCCCTTGGAAGGATCGGTAACGGCCAGTACTTTGTGGCCGAAGCTCACATCCGCTGATCCGGGCAGCTTTTGGTCCCCGCCCAAACGCATGTTCGCGGCGCTGACAGGGTTGATCGTGGCGCCCTCGGGGTCATCAATGAAAACGTCGCCGGCCTGCTGGAGGACGTCGAAATCCTTACTCGCCGGAGTCACTGCCCCGTCCAGGGACTTCGAGGGGTAGTTGAGCCTTCCGGCGGCATTCTTGGACTTGCTGACCACCCAAACGCCGCCGTCATTGAGGTCCACTTCGGTGGTCTTGAACCCCGGGTAGAGGATGGCACCGGTCACCAGGACCGCGGCTGCAACTGAAAATGCAGTTGCCGCCATGACCTTCCGCCGGCGATTCCTGGCACGGCGGTTTCCGGACCCGTCAGGCAGAGCCATCCACATTCCCCCACAATTTAGGCAGCACAAGGCGGCCGACGCCGCACCCCACGGCCATTCACGACACACAAACAACGCTAAGACTACCGGGTTAATCCAACGTTTTGCTAAGTCGTGACGCAGTTCTCAGCAACCGCAGACACCCTCCACGCTCTCTCACATAACAGCCCTAAACGCCGATCGCTCTCTCACTTTNNGTGAGAGAGCGATCGGCTGGAACCCGCGGGACGTGAGAGAGCGTGCGGCTCGGACGGGCCGTGGGCGAGTCGGCAGGGTGCCTAGTCCAGCACCAAACCCTTGCCCCGGCCGCGGGCCAGCATCACAGGATGGATCTCACCGAAACCGCGGACGTTCTCCGACTTCTGTGGAACCAGGACGAAGCGGTCATCCTGGCCCAAGGCGGCGGCGGTCATGGCGTCCACAAGGACCGTCCCGGGCTGCGCCAGCGTGGTGAGCCGTGCAGCAAGGTTGACTGTGGGTCCATAGATATCGCCAAGTCTGGAGAGAATCCGGCCCCAGACCATGGAGACGCGGCACTGTGGAAGGATCTCGTCCTCCGTGAACGCCTGGGCAAGGGCCAGGGAAATTTCGGCTCCCGCCGCGGGAGTCTCCGCGATGTAAAGGACTTCGTCACCCACTGTTTTGACCAGTCGCCCGCCACCCACGGAGATAATTTCCGCGCATTTGTTTTCAAAACGCTGCACCAATTGAGCGAGCGTTTTCTCGTTCATACGCCGGGACAGGCTGGTGTAAGAGACAAGGTCAGCGAATCCTACGGCCCGGGCCAACGGCAACGGCGAATCGTCTTCGTCGCCCTCCCGCCCTTCCTCGCTGGCCTGGAGTCCGGCTTCGGCCCGAACGGCAAGACGCTGGACGCCGGCGTTGAGTTGGCGGCGGTAGGAGTACACCAGGATCTCTTCGAGGGAGTCCACCAGCGCAGGCAGCTGCGCCACCAGTTGTTTGCGCGCCACGGCATCAGGGATTCCCTGCTCGGACACCATGTCCTCAACCAGCGCTTCGATCTGCCACACCACCATGCGGTCCGTCATTTGACCGATGGAACGGGTCACGGAGATAGCGGCTTCTTCCGTCAGGAGGCCGGCCCGGACCAGATCCAGGATGCTGGACAAGGCAGCTTGGTCGCGTTCCGTGAACGCAACATCCTCGTCACCAAAGTTGGGGAACCCCAGCGCGCGCCAGATCTTCCGTGCGGACAGGATGGACACGCCCGCACCGGCAGCAACTTCACGACGCCGGAGCTTGCGTTCTCCGCCAAGGAGCTTCGCCTCGAGCGCCTTAATAGCCAGGCGCTCCGCGGACATCACACCAGTGGGTGGGCCGGTTGGTACCGACGCCGGAGCAGGCCCGGCCTCAGTGTCCTCGTCCACGGAAGGCTCCGGAACGGCGTCGAACTCCTGGTCCAGGTCCTCGCCGGACTGCTGATCCTCAACGCTCATCTCTTCCACCATCTCTGAACTCCCACGGCAATTCTTCAAAATCCCTCAGTACTTCACCCTCAAAAACCTCACCTTGCGGGAGTTCATCCATCGCGTCAAGAATGAAACCCCGGAACTTTCCCACCTCAGGAACGTCGTTCATCACGGCTATTCCAGAGTGCCCGGTATCCAAGGATATATTCCCCGAGTGCAATGTCCGTTGGAGCATGCTCTGGTGGACACCTACATTGCGGATGGCCATCAGCGATACCTGCCAGTCATTTCGCCTAAACATTCCATTCCGGGCAAGTACGCGCCTGCTCGTCAGGATGTATTTGACCGAACGCCACCGCAACACCCGCCTGAGGCTGTATGCGGCAAGGAACCATCCGGCGAGTACCACCACGGTACCCATAAGCCACGGCGTCCATTCCGTCGTGATGAAAGGCGCAAGGCGCTGCGGGTTTTCCCTGACGATCCAAGCACAAGCAAAACCTGCAGCTGCTGGAACCGCAATGAAGGCCAGCACCGGAAAGAAGAGTGAGCGGGCCTGTTGGCGTGTGATGGTAATGACCTGCTCCCCCGGGAGTAACTCTTTACGCATAACCGCTTTCTGTGGCGCGCAAGTGCACCACATCACCGGCTGTCACAACGTGTTCCCTGCCACCATGGTCCACCACCAGCAACGAGCCGTGCTCGTCCAGGCGCGAGGCATGCCCCACGAGCTCGTGATCCCCAGGCAAATGCGCGCGCACTTCGCGGCCCAACGTCACCATGGCCGACTCAACACGCTTGTGCAGGGATGGGCCACCCACCAAACCGGCGGCGGGGTCCCCTTCGGAATTGCAGAAGCTGCGGTAGAGCCGCGCGAACCGTGACAGGTAGCTTTTCAGCAGCGCGGTGCGGTCCGTCGTCGCGGCCCCCTCCAAAGCAAGCGAGGTTGCCGTGGGTACCGGAAGTTCTTCCTCGGCCAAGGACACATTGAGTCCCACGCCCAGAATCACAGCCGGAACGGAGCCATCACCCAGCGGAGTCATCTGCGCCAGAATGCCGGCCACTTTGCGCCCGTTGACCAGGACGTCGTTGGGCCACTTGATCTCAGCGGTGATGCCGGCTGTTTCCTGCAGGGCCTCACGCAGCGCAACAGCAGCAAGCAGCGAAAGCCAGGAATAGCTCTGCGTCGGGACCGGCATGCCCTCAGCCGTGACAGGCCGCAGCACCACGGAGACCGAAACCGCCGATCGCTCGGGTGATTCCCAGTGGCGGTCGAGCCGTCCACGCGCCGCTGTCTGGTGTTCGGCGGTCAAGACGGAAAGGTCAGCCCACTTTTTGGGCTCCACCGTCACAGCACGCACGAGGTCCTGGTTGGTGGAGCCCGTGGACTGGACAATGTCCAGACGCGAGATGCCCGTGGCCGACAGGAAGTCCGGCTGCAGGAGCGACTCACGGTTCAGAGCCTCACGATCCAACGGGGCACGCGACTGCCCGGACGGGACCTCTCCGGACGGAACCTCTCCAGACAAGGCCTGGGGTTCGCTGCTCTCTGGCTGTTCGGCATCCATAGCTGAATCCTATCCAGTTGCGAGGTCCCCGGAGGGTGGCTGCCCCGAAATGCGCCTGGGAATCCGCCCATGGAATCTACTCAGAGGAAGATGTCCGGCACCAAGCGGTCTTCGGGCGCGCCGAGGCTATAGGGAGTGAAGTCCTGCACTCCGGCTGCGCGCAGCACCTGCTCGTCGGTGTAGAAGTTCCCGCTAGATGCCGAACCCGTCAACACAGCATGGGCGGCATCAGCCATGATTTCCGGTCCGCGTGCGGCCTGCACGATCTGCTGGCCACCGGGCATATTCCGGATCGCGGCCGTGTCGATCAAGGTGCACGGCCAGAGCGAGTTGACCGAGACGCCGTCGTGCTTGAGCTCTTCGGCGAGACCCAGGGTGGTGAGGCTCATCCCGTACTTGGCCATGGTGTAGGCCAAATGCATCCCGGCCCATTTGGGGTCCAGGTTCAAGGGTGGGGACAGGGTGAGGATGTGGCCGTGGCTTGATTCCCGCAGGGCGGGCAGCGCCAGCTTTGAGAGCAGGAACGTGCCGCGGACGTTGATGTCCTGCATGAGGTCGTAACGCTTCATGTCCACGGCGTCGGTGCGGGACAGGTCGATTGCGGAGGCGTTGTTCACCACTACGTCGATCCCCCCGAAACGCTCGACGGCGGCGGCGACTGCTGCGGCGACGTCGTCATCATTGCGGACGTCCCCCACAAGCGGCAGCGCCTGTCCGCCTGCTTCGGTCAGCTGTTGCGCGGCGGTAAAGACAGTGCCCTCAAGTTTGGGGTGGGGGTCGCCTGTTTTGGCCATGAGCACAATGTTGGCGCCGTCGCGGGCTGCACGGGTGGCGATGGCCAGGCCTATGCCGCGGCTGCCGCCGGACATGAGGATGGTCTTGCCCTTGAGCGAAGCAGTGGCCACGTAAGGGGTGGTGCCTTGCGTTTGACCCTCTGTGGAGGCGGAGGAAGCGCCGTTGCTTGAAGTCATGCAGACACTCTAGCCCAACTATGTTACTGACGGGTAACATAGTGATGGCTTTGGCTTGGACGCGGAAAATTGTAGGGTTTCTACAGCGGTTCGCGGCAAAGGCGTCACTAGACTGGCCTGCGGGGCCTGTTCTTTGTACGGAAGCTACTTAAGTCAGCTACTTATCCGAACCCGGGATTGCGCCAGCGAATATCAGCTACAGAGCCGGAGACACTTGATGAGCCACGATCTGACAACGACAGCGGGAAAGATTGCAGACTTCCGCGACCGCCAGGCCCGTGCAGAACAGCCTTCCGGCCCGGAAGCGATCGAAAAGCAGCACGCCCGCGGCAAGAACACCGCCCGTGAACGCATCGACCTCCTGGTTGACCCGGGATCCTTCGTCGAGTTCGACGCCCTCGCAGTGCACCGCTCCACTGCTTTCGGCATGGAAAAGAAGAAGCCGCTTGGTGACGGCGTTGTTTCCGGCTACGGAACAGTGGACGGCCGCCTGATCGCCATCTACAGCCAGGACTTCAGTGTCTACGGCGGCTCGCTAAGCCAGGTCAACGGCGAAAAGATCGTCAAGGTCCAGGAATTCGCCCTCCGTAACGGTTGCCCGGTTGTGGGTATTAACGACGGCGGCGGCGCGCGTATTCAGGAAGGCGTGGCCTCGTTGGCCATGTTCGCGGACATTTTCCGCAACAACGTCCATGCTTCCGGCGTGGTCCCCCAGATCTCCCTCATCATGGGCCCGTGCGCCGGCGGTGCCGCCTACTCCCCCGCCCTGACCGACTATGTGGTCATGGTGGACAAGACGTCCCACATGTTCATCACCGGACCGGACGTCATCAAGACCGTCACCGGCGAAGACGTGGACATGGAAACCCTCGGTGGGGCGCGGCAGCACAATGCCACCACCGGCACCTCCACGTACCTCGCGTCCGATGAAGCTGACGCCATTGAGTTCGTCCGCGAGCTCTTGGACTTCCTCCCCTCCAACAACCTGTCCGAGGCCCCCGTGGTGGAGCACGACCAGGAACTGGAACTCAATGAGGACGACCACGCACTGGATGCGCTGATTCCCGATTCCGCCAACCAGCCGTACGACATGCGCAAAGTCATCGAGCAGATTGTGGACGACGCACACTTCCTCGAAATGCAGTCCTTGTACGCCCCCAACGTGATGATCGGCTACGGCCGCGTTGAGGGACACACCGTGGGCATCGTGGCCAACCAGCCCATGCAGTTCGCGGGAACACTGGACATCTCGGCGTCCGAGAAAGCCGCCCGGTTTGTCCGCCATTGCGACGCCTTCAACATCCCCATCATCACGCTGGTGGACGTTCCCGGCTTCCTGCCCGGCAAGGACCAGGAATTCCAGGGCATCATCCGCCGCGGCGCCAAGCTCCTCTACGCCTACGCCGAAGCGACGGTCCCCAAGCTCACGGTCATCACCCGCAAGGCCTACGGTGGCGCTTACATCGTGATGGGCTCCAAGAAGCTCGGAGCCGACCTCAACCTGGCATGGCCCACCGCCCAGATTGGCGTCATGGGCGCCCAGGGTGCAGTGAATATCCTTTACCGTCGCGATCTCGCAGCGGTGGCCGAAGCCGGCGGTGACGTCGAAGCCAAGCGCGCGGAGATCATCCAGGGGTACGAGGAAGAACTCCTCAACCCGTACCAGGCAGCCGAGCTGGGTTATGTTGACGCTGTCATTGCTCCGTCGGATACGCGCCTGCAGATCATCCGCGGGCTCCGCGCCCTCCGCGACAAGCGCGCGAGCCTGCCCACCAAGAAGCATGGGAACATCCCGCTGTGAGCGCGCCTAAGCACCGCGCCGATCCTGCGCCTGACCAGGAACCGGCCACTCCCCTGTTCTCGGTGGTCAAGGGCGAACCGGCAGCCGAAGAGCTCGCGGCGCTTGCCGCCGTCGTGGTTTCCCTCGGCGGCCAGCAGGAAGCGGCGCCGTCCAAGCCGAACGTCCGGCACTGGGTGCGCCGCCAGCAACTGCGCCTGGACCCCACACCGGGTCCTGGTGCTTGGAAGCGCAGCCGGGGTTAATTCCCACGTTCGTAGAAAAGTTCAACAACCCTTTCACGTAAGCGGTCTCACGGCTAGGCTCTGTGGGTGACTACTGCAAACACCCCCGTACGCCCCAAGTCCGCCATCGATGCCGTCGCTGACGCGTACACAGAAAAGCTGATCGAACTCAATCCCAGCTTCGCCACCACGCTGGGCTTGCCGGGACACGAAACCGAATACCAGGACTACTCCCCTGCCGGTCTTGCGTCCCACGCACAGGCAACCAGATTGGCCTTGGACGCTCTGGCAGGCCTCGAGCCTTCCGATGACGTGGACGCCGTCACCTTGGACGCCATGCGCGAGCGCCTCGGCTTGGAACTGGAGATCCACGAGTCCGGCTGGGATGCGGCCGACCTGAACAACATCGCCTCCCCCGCGCAGGACATCCGCGCCATCTTCGACCTCATGCCCACGGACACGGTTGAACACTGGGAGCACATTGCAGGCCGTGCTGCCAACGTTCGGGCCGCAATTGAGGGCTACATTGTGTCACTTCGATCGGCTGCTGACGCCGGCAAAGTAGCCGCCGCGCGCCAGGTGCAGATCGTCATCGAGCAGACCGGCCGGTACGCCGCAGAGGATGGCTTCTTCGCCAAAATGGCTGCCACCGCCGCCGCAGGGGGCACGCCGCTGCCCGCGGACGTTCAATCAAAGCTCGACGCCGGGACTGCGGCTGCGCGTTCTGCGTACAGCGCCTTGGGCGACTTCCTTAGGGACGAACTCCTCCCCGCGGCCCCGGAAAAGGATGCGGTGGGCCGCGAACGGTACGCCTTGGCCTCCCGCTCCTTTGTTGGCGCGGAAGTCGATCTGGAAGAGACGTACGCTTGGGGCGTCCGGGAGCTCGAGAGGCTTATTGGCGAGCAGGAAAAGGTCGCGGCGCAGATCAAGCCCGGCGCATCCATCGAAGAAGCCAAGGCCATCCTGAACAGCGACCCTGCCCGCCAGATCAAGGGCACCGACGCCTTGAAAGCCTGGATGCAGGAACTCTCCGATCGAGCGGTGTCCGAGCTGGCCGACGTCCACTTCGACATCCCGGACGTCATGCGGACCCTCGAATGCATGATTGCCCCTACCGACGAAGGCGGCATCTACTACACCGGACCTTCCGACGATTTCTCCAGGCCCGGACGCATGTGGTGGTCCGTGCCCGCCGGCGAAGACACCTTCACCACATGGTCCGAAACCACCACCGTGTTCCATGAAGGAGTCCCCGGGCACCACCTCCAGGTAGCCACAGCCACCTACCGCCGCGAACTCCTGAACAACTGGAGGCGCAACGTCTGCTGGGTTTCCGGCCACGGCGAAGGCTGGGCACTTTACGCCGAGCAACTCATGCTGGAACTCGGGTACCTGAAAGATCCGGGCGATCACATGGGCATGCTCGATGGTCAGCGGATGCGGGCAGCACGCGTGGTTTTCGACATCGGTGTGCACCTGGAACTCCCCGTCCCCGAGCGCTGGGGCAGCGGAACCTGGACCCCAGAAAAGGGCTTCGACTTCCTCAAAGCCAACCTCGACATCAGCGAAGGGCAGCTCCAGTTCGAGTTCACCCGCTACCTCGGCTGGCCCGGACAAGCGCCGTCCTACAAGGTGGGGCAGCGTTTGTGGGAACAGATCCGCGCTGAGCTTGAATCCAGGGAAGGCTTTGACCTGAAGTCGTTCCACAGCAAGGCGCTGAACATAGGTTCGGTTGGGTTGGACGTGCTTCGCCGGGCGCTGCTGGGCTGAGTTGCCAGGTCCGCCCTGAGGCCGGACATCCTCGGTGTGCTGCTCCTTCGGCGCCAGGAGCGCACTCTTTCCCCCGTTGCGCACCAGAGGTTACGGGTGCGATCGGCGGAAAGTGGTGCGCTAGCGGGTGAAAGGATCGCAGCGCACTCGGAGATCATCGCCACACTGTTTCCGGGAATAACTTCACAAAAGCCCGCGCCGGGCCCGCGAATTAGCGGTTCACGATGGAGGGCAGCAGAGGGGTGGACGTAACATTTCTCAACGTTCGTTCGCTATGTTATTTGCGATGCACCTAACGTGTTCCGGTGAGCACCTCAACCAACACTTCACCAGCAGCTGGCAAGTCCGGCTTCCGGCTCCCCAAATGGGCCGGATCCTTCGGCGTCCAGATCATCGCAGCCCTCATCGTCGGCCTGGTCCTCGGCCTCATCGCCAAGTACACGGGCAGCACCAAGACTGCGCCCAACGGCCTCGGCGCGACGCTGCAGACGATCGGCTCCAGCTACGTCTCGTTGCTGCAAACCGCCGTCGTTCCTTTGATTTTTACCGCCGTGGTCAGCTCCATCGCCAACCTGCGTCAGGTGTCCAACGCAGCGCGCCTGGCATGGAACACTCTGCTCTGGTTCGCTATCACGTCGCTGGTCTCGGTGCTGATCGGCATCGGCTTGGGTGTACTCCTGCAGCCGGGCGCGGCCACCGGCATCACCGAAGAAGCTAAGTACGCTGGCAAGACCGGCGACTGGTGGGCGTTCCTGATTGGCTTGTTCCCCAAGAACTTCCTGGGTCTCGGAGCCAGCTCCACCGTCACCGAAAGTGCCAACGCCGCAACCACAGTCAGCACTGCCGTCAACTTCAACGTGTTGCAGATTTTGGTTGTCGCGATCGCGGTCGGCGTTGCCGCACTCAAGGTTGGCAAGCAGGCCGAAGCTTTCCTGACATTCAACGCTTCCGCACTGGCAGTCATTCAAAAGGTCCTCTGGTGGATCATCCGCCTGGCCCCGCTGGGCACCATAGGCCTGATCGGTAACGCTGTAGCCATCTACGGCTGGGACACCATCGGATCCCTGGGCAAGTTCACGGCCGCCATCTACATCGGCCTGGCGTTGGTGCTCTTCGTGCTCTACCCCATCTTGGTACGCATTCACGGGCTGTCCATCAAGCAGTACTTCTCCGGTGTTTGGCCGGCCGTGCAGCTGGCGTTTGTGTCCCGTTCCTCTATCGGCACGCTGCCGCTGACGCAGCGCGTCACTGAGCGGAACCTGGGCGTCCCCTCCGGCTACGCTTCCTTCGCAGTGCCGCTGGGCGCCACCACCAAGATGGACGGCTGCGCAGCAATTTATCCGGCCATCGCGGCGATCTTCGTGGCGCAGTTCTTCGGCATCAACCTGGACTTCAGCCAGTACCTGCTGATCGTGCTGGTCTCGGTCCTCGGTTCCGCTGCCACTGCAGGTACCACCGGCGCCGTCGTGATGCTCACACTGACCCTGTCCACGCTGGGACTGCCGCTTGCCGGCGTCGGCCTGCTGTTGGCGATCGACCCCATCCTGGACATGGGCCGCACTGCAGTCAACGTGGCGGGCCAAGCGCTCGTCCCGGCCATCGTGGCCAAGCGTCAGGGAATCCTGGACGAGACCCTCTACAACGCACCCCGCAACGGTGCCGCGTTCGCTGATGAGTTCGCAGCCGACAAGGCAGCAGCAGAAAGCAACGAGCGCGAACTGGCTCATTCAAAGGCCTGAAACCCGCCCTTGTGAACAGACGGAAATCCCCCGGGGAGTTCTCCCCGGGGGATTTCCCTGATTAAGGGGCCAAGTCTGGATAGGCTCTGACCATGTTGATCGTCACCTCCAACGAAATCCCGGGTCACCGGATCGACGCCGTCTTCGGCGAAGTCATGGGCCTCACTGTCCGTTCGCGCGATATCGGCTCCCAGATGCTGGCCGGCTTTCGCTCCCTGGGCGGCGGAGAGCTGCCCGAAATGACCAAGGCACTGTACGAAAGCCGTCAGGAAGTCATGGCACGCATGGTCAATGAAGCGCAGCAGCGTGGAGCGAACGCCATTGTGGCCATGCGGTTCGACACCTCGGAAATGGGCACCAACTGGACCGAAGTGTGCGCCTACGGCACTGCCGTCTATGTCCTGCCGCTGGGTGAGGGCGAGCCTGGAGCGACGGGACAGTCGGTCTACCTAACCAAGACGGCCGCTCAGCAGCCGGCCCAGCCGCAGCAGCCCGGACAGCCACAGCAGTTCACCCCACCCACTCCCCCGGCCCAGCCTCACCAGTTCTAATCTGAGATTCCACGTCCCGCTCTGGTTCGCCACCCCGCCCTCCGCAGGCGAGGGCGACGAACCGGGGCGGGACTTTTCTTTGCCCATATCCGGCTCAAATTGCGCAGAGTGCAAACTTGCACTTAGTGTAAGTATGTGACCCAAACCAATAGCCAGGAAGCGATTGCGGAGTCGCCCAACACTGCTGAGCAATCGACGCCCTCACGGCGCGAACTCAACAAGGCGGCCACCCGCAGCTCCATTGCGTCCGCAGCCCTGGACCTTTTGCGCAGCAACGGGCCCGGCAACTTCACCGTGGAGGACATCGCCGCCAGCGCAGGTGTCTCGCGGCGAACTTTCTTTAACTACTTCCCCAGCCTCGAAGCAGCACTGGCCTCCGTAGCCGATGGCTTCATGGACCACGCACTGGAGCAGTTCCGGCTGCGCCCTGCAGAGGAGTCGATCCTCGAATCCGCCCAGGCAGCCCTCATGGCGCTGGCCGATCCAATGTCCGTGGCGCCCATGGCCGAACTGTTCAGTCTGACCCAGGACAACCGACAGCTTGCACGCTCCGAGCTTGAAGCCTGGGAGCATTGCACAGCGCAGATCATTGACGCCGCCCGCGGCAGGCTCGGCGCCGGGATCAGTGAACTCTACCTTCACGCCCTGGCGGGATCCGTCATCTCCTGCGGCAAAGCAGCCATGACCGTCTGGTTCATCGAACGCGGACCCGACCTCTCACAGGAATCCCTGGCCGTCCTTCGCCAGCACCTCATCGATGCGATGGGTCTTCTCGGTGCCGGCTTCGCGCCGCCGTCGAACGCTTTCTCCACCGTCACTACGGCTCCCCCTTCCGTTCCAACCACCAAAGATCGGTTCTGACATGGCCTCGTTCCTCTACCGCCTCGGCAAGTTTTCGTATCGCCGCCGCTGGCTCGTCATCTCCATTTGGCTGGCCGTCATGGTAGCTGTAGGCGGCTCGGCCGCAGCATTCCACGGCACCATGTCCAACAACTTCACCATCCCGGGCACCGAAACCCAGCAGATGGCGGACAAGCTCAAGGAAGCCCTGCCTGAATCATCGGGCGGCTCGGCCAGCGTGGTGTTCGACGCCGGAGATGCCGGTTTCGACCAAGCCAAGAAGGACGCGGTTGCAGCCGCGCTCACCAAACTGGAAGCCATGCCTGACGTGCAGGGGACGGTCAACCCGTTCACCACCCAGGAGCAACTGGATAAGTCCGCCGGCGAGATCGCCGCCGGCGAGGCCAAAGCCGCAGAAGGCAAGGCCCAGCTGGACGCCGCCCGTGCGCAGTTGGAAGCGGGCGAGGCGCAACTCACCGGGGTTGAACAGCAGCTCGCTGCATCAGGCCTCACCCCCGCCCAGATTGACGCCCAACTGGCGCCGCAGCGCGCTGAACTTGCTGCCACCAAGGAAAGGCTCGACGCCGGAGCGAAGGAGGCTGCCGACGGCGCCGCCACGCTGGCGCTCGGCAAGCGACAGCTCGAAGCATCCCAGGGGCTCCGCTTTGTTTCCAGCGACAACAAAGCCGCAGTAGCGCAAGTCCAGTTCAAGACCTCCATCAATGCCGTTGACCCGGCTGTCCGCGAGGAAGTCCAGGAGATCGTCCACGGAGTCTCCTCGGCCGGCGTCACTGCCTACGCCAGTAAGGAAATCACCGAGGACGTCTCGGAGATCTTCGGCATCGCTGAAATTGTGGGCGTCGCAGTCGCAGCTCTAGTCCTGATACTCATGCTCGGCACCTTGATCGCTGCCGGACTGCCGCTGGTCATGGCCCTCATCGGTGTTGCTGTGGGTGTTGGCGGTACGTTCGCCCTGACCAGCGTGATCGACATGAGCTCCATCTCGCCCATGCTGGCCCTGATGCTCGGACTTGCGGTGGGTATTGATTACTCCCTGTTCATCGTCAACCGCCACCGGACACAGCTTCTGGCCGGCATGGACGCCGAAGAATCCGCAGCACTGGCCACCGGCACCTCGGGCAACGCCGTGCTGTTTGCCGGTCTGACAGTCATCATCGCCCTGGCTGCCCTCGTAGTTCCGGGTCTTCCGTTCCTGGCCGTCATGGGTGTGGCAGCCGCAGCGACAGTGGGTGTCGCCGTCGTCGTCGCCTTGACCCTGACGCCCGCGGTCCTGGCGCTGATCGGCCCAAGGCTCATCTCCAAGCGCGCTTGGGCCAAGGCCGCCAAGCACAACGCCGAACCCGGGCACGAAGCTGCCGATCGCGAACGTGAGGAGAAGCGCAGCAGCGGCGGCTGGGGCGGTATGGTCACCCGTCATCCGTGGGTTGCACTGGTGGCAAGCATCGCCCTGCTGGGCGCCTTGGCTCTCCCGGCTTCACAGTTGCGGCTGGCACTTCCCGACGGCGGCTCGGAGCCGGTGGATTCGCAGGCCTTCAAGGCCTACGACCTCACGCGCAGCAGCTTCGGCGAAGGTGTGACGGGACCGATCATCGTGGTAGGCGAATTGCCTGAGGGCCTCAGCGAGAATGACGCCAAGAACAAGCAGTTCGACGTAGCGGACCAGCTTCGTAGTGTTGAGAATGTGGTGGCAGCCGTGCCGGTGGCGCTGAGCGAGGACCGCCGCACCACCGTCTTCCAGGTCATTCCCAAAGAAGGCCCGGCCAGCGCCGGCACCGTGCAGGTGGTGTCCGATCTCCGTGCCAAGGGAACCGCGATCAGCGAAGACCTTGATGTGCAGATCGGCCTGACCGGTCAGACGGCAGGCAACATCGATGTTTCCAACAAGCTGGGCGCCGCTTTGCCGCCCTACTTGGCGATTGTGGTGGGACTCTCCCTGCTGCTGTTGCTGTTGGTCTTCCGCTCGATCGTGGTGCCGTTGCTGGCTACCGGTGGATTCCTGCTCTCGCTTGCCGCAGCGTTCGGTGCCGTGGTTGCCGTCTACCAGTGGGGCTGGCTGGGAGGCATCTTTGACGTCGCCAATCCCGGCGCTGTCTTGAGCTTCCTGCCCATTATCCTGATCGGCGTGCTGTTCGGACTCGCCATGGACTACCAGGTGTTCATCACCTCCGGCATGCGGGAATCGTTCATGCACGGCGAATCTGCCAAGCATGCCGTCCGCTCCGGGTTCAGTCACGCCGCAGCTGTGGTCACCGCGGCCGCGATCATCATGGTGAGCGTATTCTCCGGCTTCATCTTCAGCCACCTCACCATGGTCCGGCCGCTTGGCTTCGCCATGGCATTCGGTGTGCTGATCGACGCCTTTGTAGTGCGCATGACCATCGTCCCCGCCGTCATGTACCTCCTGGGCGAGAAGGCCTGGTGGCTGCCCAAATGGTTGGAGCGCATCCTCCCTGACGTGGATGTTGAAGGCGCCAAGCTGGAGCGGAGCGACCGTTCAAAGGCCGGCTCCGAGGAACTGGTCCACTAACGCTCACTCACATAACAACCAACAATCACGATCGCTCTCTCACTTGCTTGAGGCAAGTGAGAGAGCGATCGGCTTAAGGGCGCGGGATGTGAAAGACGGTTGGTATTAGGCTGGGGACCGTGACCCGATTGATTCTCGCCTCCCAGTCCCCTGCCCGCACCAAGCTGCTCACCGAAGCCGGGGTCCGGCACGACGTCCTGGTCTCGGACGTGGACGAGGACGCGGTCCAGGCGAAATACGGCGTGACCGATGCCCACGACACCGCCCTGCTCCTGGCCCGCGCCAAGGCTGAGGCTGTTGCTTCGCTCCCCGAGGCTGAGGGCGCGCTGGTGATCGGTTGCGACTCCGTCTTCGAGTTCGACGGCGAGTCCCATGGCAAGCCCTACACGGCGGAGGTGGCGCGGGAGCGAATGCTTCGTATGAGCGGCTCGCAGGGGGTGCTTCACACGGGACACTGGTTGGTTGACTGCCGGGACACCGCCGCTGATGCGGACGACGACGAGGTAGCAGAGGGTTCAGACGCCGGAACTGCGGAAGGCACCGGAGCCACTGTTGGTGCTGTATCCAGCGCCGAGGTCCACTTCGCCCAAATGAGCACCAGCGACATCGACGCCTACATCGCCACTGGCGAACCCCTTCACTGCGCCGGCTCCTTCACTATCGACGGCCTGGGCGGGGCCTTCATCCGCAAGGTGGACGGCGACCCGCACGCCGTCGTCGGGCTTTCCATCTCTACTCTCAGGGACCTGCTGGTCCACGCAAACGTGGGCATCACGGAGCTGTGGGACACGAACCAGCAATAGAAGCGATTTGTAGCAACCCTACAAAGGAACATCGCCTCACACACGGAATCCCCCATCAATATGGGCGGAACCCTCACAATCGCGCTAGGCTCCTCAAGGACAGAAGGAGTCAACAACTTGTCAGCTAACCCGGCGCAGCCCATTTCCAGCCCTCTTACCAAGGTCTTGATTGCCAACCGCGGCGAAATCGCGGTCCGAATCATCCGAGCCGCCCGGGACGAAGGTATTGCCTCCGTAGCCGTTTACGCAGACCCTGACCGTGATGCCCTCCACGTCCGCCTTGCCGACGAAGCCTATGCGCTGGGCGGCAACACGGCGGCCGAGTCGTACTTGGTGATGGACAAGATCATCGACGTCGCCAAGCAGTCAGGCGCCGACGGCATCCACCCCGGCTACGGGTTCCTTGCCGAGAACGCCGAGTTCGCGGCCAAGGTCATTGACGCCGGCATCACCTGGATCGGCCCCTCTCCGGAAGCCATCTCCGCTTTGGGTGACAAGGTGCAGGCCCGTCACATCGCCGAGAAAGTGGGCGCTCCCCTGGTCCCCGGCACGGCTGACCCTGTGGAGTCTGCTGACGAAATCCTGAAGTTTGCTGAAGAATTCGGCCTCCCTATCGCCATTAAAGCCGCTTTCGGCGGCGGCGGCCGCGGCATCAAAGTCGCCCGCACCATGGAAGAAATCCCGGAGCTGTACGAATCCGCAGTCCGCGAAGCCGTCGCAGCTTTCGGTCGCGGCGAGTGCTTTATCGAGCGGTTCCTCGATGCTCCGCGCCACGTGGAAACACAGTGCCTGGCCGATGCTTTCGGCAACGTCGTGGTGGTCTCCACCCGCGACTGCTCGCTGCAGCGCCGCAACCAGAAGCTTGTTGAGGAAGCCCCCGCTCCGTACCTCAGCGAAGAGCAGAACAAGCGTCTCTACGAATCCTCCAAGGCCATCCTGAAGGAAGCCAACTACCTCGGTGCCGGCACCTGTGAGTTCCTGGTGGGCCAGGACGGCACCATTTCCTTCCTCGAGGTTAACACCCGCCTCCAGGTGGAGCACTGCGTGTCCGAGGAAGTCACGGGCATCGACCTCGTCCGGGAACAGTTCCGCATTGCCCGCGGCGAAGCACTTGGCTATGACGACCCCGAGGTCCGCGGCCACTCCTTCGAGTTCCGCATCACCGGCGAGGACCCGGGCCGCAACTTCATGCCCGCTCCCGGCACCATCACCACGCTGAAAAACCCGACGGGACCCGGTGTCCGGATCGATTCCGGTGTGGAGCAAGGCGACGTCATCAGCGGCAACTTCGACTCCATGCTTTCCAAGCTGATCATCACCGGAGCCACCCGCGAGCAAGCGCTTCAGCGTTCACGCCGGGCCTTGGAGGAGATGGTGGTTGAGGGTATCCCCACTGTCATCCCGTTCGACCTCGCAGTGGTCACCGATCCCGATTTCGCTCCGGCGGACGGCCCGTTCAAGGTTCACACCCGCTGGATCGAGACCGAGTTCGTCAACAGCATCCCGGCATGGTCGGCCAACGTAGCCGGCGCTGAGACGCCCGACGCCGGTGAGCGCCAGCGCGTGGTGGTGGAGGTTGGCGGCAAGCGCCTTGAGGTGGTCCTGCCGTCCGGCCTGGGTGGCGGTGTGGCTGCTGTTTCCAGCGGTTCCGGCGCAAAGTCCGGCAAGTCGAAGAAGCGCTCCCGTTCGGCTGGCGCCACGGCTGCAGCCGCTGGCGGCAACGCACTGACCTCCCCCATGCAGGGCACCATCGTGAAGGTGGCAGCCTCGGACGGTGACGTTGTGGCCGAGGGCGACCTGATCGTGGTCCTCGAAGCCATGAAAATGGAGCAGCCGCTCACAGCCCACAAGGCCGGGACAGTACGTGGCCTCTCCGCCACCGCTGGTGAGACTGTTGCCGCCGGCGCAGTCATCGCCACCATCGAGGACTAACGCCAAGCACCTCTTAACGACGTCGGCCCCGCACCAAACGGTGCGGGGCCGACGTCGTGATGAGGTACTTAGGACACGTTGTTCTCGTAGTCCATGTCCTTGGTTTCGCGGGTCAGCCACAGCGCAATGAAGGTGACCACCGCAGCGGCGGCCATGTAGGCGCCCACCAGCCAGGTGCTGCCGTTGGCTGCGGACCAGAGCGCAATAGCCACGAACGAAGCGGGTGCTGCGCCGATCATTGAGGACAGGTTGTACGCCACAGCCGAGCCGGTGTAGCGGACGTTGGCCGGGAACAGTTCCGGAAGGATCGCTGCCATGGGTCCGAAGGTGAGGCCCATGAGTGTGAAGCCCACGATAAGACCAACCATCGCCGCTGCCTGGCCGGGACCAAACATGGTGAACCAGAGCGCACCGAACACGAAGATGCCCGCAGTGACTCCCAACAGGAACTTGCGGCGGCCCCACTTCTCGGCGAGCGGTCCGGAGACCACGGTGAAGATGCCAAAGAAGACGACGCCGATGATCAGCATCCAGAGGAAGTCGGACCGGGTGATTCCCAGGCCGGGAACAAACGCCGCCACTTGCTCCGGCGTCATGGGCGTACCGGCCTTCTCGGCCGCCGCCTGGGCGCCGGCAAGGGTGGGCTTGGTGCCGTAGGACAGGGTGAACGTGGTCATGATGTAGAAGAGCACGTAGGTGGCAAACATGATGAAGGTACCGGCCACCACGGGGCGCCAGTGGCTCTTGAGTGTAGCCGCGAGGGGCAGCTTCTGGACCTTTTCCTGCTCGATCACCTTGGTGAAGGATGCGCTCTCCACCAGCTTCAAACGAACGTAAAGGCCCACGATCACCAGCACGGCGCTGAGGATGAACGGAACCCTCCAGCCCCAGGCCAGGAACTCTTCGGCACTTAGGGAGACGTTCATCCAGATGAAGATGACGTTGGCAATGATGAAGCCGATGGGAGCACCCAGCTGCGGGAAAGTTCCGTAGATGGCGCGCTTGCCTTCGGGGGCGTTCTCGGTGGCGAGCAGTGCCGCGCCGGACCATTCTCCACCCAGGGCCAGGCCTTGGAAGAAGCGGAGGATCACCAGCATGATCGGGGCCAGGATGGCCCACCCCGGCATGGAGGCCGTGGGCAGGAGACCGATAAGGAAGGTTGCAATACCCATGGTCAGCAACGAGGCCACCAGGGTGCCCTTGCGGCCGATCTTGTCACCAAAGTGGCCGAAGACCACGGCGCCGATGGGCCGTGCGAAGAAGGCGACACCGAAGATGGCGAACGCACTGAGCAGTGCATTGATGTCAGTGGCGTCGGGGAAGAAGAGCTTGGGGAAGACGAGTACTGACGCGGTGGCGTAGGCGTAGAAATCGTAGAACTCGATCGTCGTGCCGATCAGGCTCGCGAAGATCACCTTGCCCCGTGAGTTCACTGGCTTAGTGGACTCACCTTCCTTGGATGGTGCGGTGGAAGACATGTATTTGCAGCTTTCTTTTGCGCCGGCCGGTCCCCCAGGAGCCTGCCGGCGACGGATTATTCGAGAGTTCAATAATAGTTCCCGCTGTCCATTGACTGGACAACCAAGTCCAACATGCGGACAGACAAGAAAATCTCACCTTGTGGTCCGCGCCACACTACCTCACCATCGCCTCACGCGCCGGTGACCCCGCCGATAGGGAAATGTCACAGGGCGTTTACAAACGGCGACCGTCCACGAAATGCGCCAAACCTACCTTGGAAGAACAACGTCCCCACCAAGGAGGCACTTCCGTGACAGTTGACCGCACCGCAGATGCACTGGCTCCCGCCCAGTCCACTGCCACCGCCACTTCCGCCCTTGAACACCGTCCCGGCCGCTGGATCGCCAACTGGGATGCCGAAGACAAGGGCCAATGGGAGTCCGAAGGCCGGTCCATCGCCAAGCGCAATCTCAATTGGTCCATCTTCGCCGAATTCCTCGGTTTCGTCGTCTGGCAGTTGTGGTCCATTGTGGTGGTCCAGCTGCCCGCGGCCGGATTTCAGTTCGACACCAACCAGATCTTCTGGCTCATCTCCATTCCCAGCCTGGTAGGCGCCACGCTCCGGATTCCCTATACCTTCATGGTCCCCAAGTTCGGTGGCAGGAACTGGACCATCGTCTCGGCCCTGCTCCTGCTGATCCCCACAACAGGACTGGCCATCTGCGTCTCCAATCCGGAGACACCGTTCGGCATCATGCTCCTCATGGCTGCACTTGCCGGCTTCGGTGGCGGCAACTTCGCCAGCTCCATGGCCAACATCACCTTCTTCTACCCCGCCCGCGAAAAGGGCTGGGCGCTGGGCCTGAACGCAGCAGGCGGAAACCTCGGTGCCGCCGTCGCGCAGCTTGTTGTGCCCATCGCCATCACCCTTCTTGCTGCCGGAACCGTCAACTTGCCCATGGCTGGCATCATCTGGATCCCGCTGATCATCATCGCCGCCTTTGGCGCCTACAAGTACATGAACAACCTCACCAGCGCCAAGGGTGATGTGGCCGGTTCCCTGGCCGCCCTGAAGGAACCGCACCTGTGGATCATGGCCTTCCTCTACATTGGAACGTTCGGTTCGTTCATCGGCTTTGCCGGCGTCTTCCCCAAGCTGATCAAGGACTACTTCCCGGACTTCTCCTCCATTCATGTTGGCGCTGTGGCGCTCTCGCTGGCCTTCCTCGGCCCGCTGGTTGGTTCCCTGGCCCGCCCTTATGGCGGACGCATGGCCGACCGCATGGGTGGCGCGCGGATGACCATCGCCTCGTTCGCTTCCATGGCCGTCATCACGCTGACCATGATCTGGACGCTGCCCCTGAAGAACTTCTGGCTCTTCCTCACCTTGTTCCTGCTGCTCTTCCTGGCCAGTGGCTTCGGTAACGGCGCAACGTACCGCATGATCCCGGTCATCTTCGCAACGTCCAGCCGCGCAGCTCGAGCAGGAGCCCCGAGCGCCACCACGGCACGCCTGGCTTCTTCCTCGCTGGGCCTGATCTCCGCGATCGGCGCCTACGGTGGCTTCGTCATCCCGCAGGTACTCAACGCCTCCAACTCGGCCAGCGGCTCGTACACCCCGGCGTTTTATGGATTCGTTGGAGCCTACGTCCTGATGCTCACCGTCTGCTGGGTCTGCTACATCCGCCCCGCCCAGAAGCGCAACACGATCGGACACATCTAGATGCCCAACGGCGCCGATACCCACTGCCCCTACTGCGCGCTCCAGTGCGCCATGAGGCTGACCCCCGCCGCACCCGCGGCGGGGGCAGTCCCCGCGCCGGACGCAGCACCCGCCGTGCCCCTGGAAGTTTCAGGACGCGACTTCCCCACCAACCGGGGCGGGCTGTGCCGCAAAGGCTGGACATCGGCGTCGTTGTTGAATCACAACGGGCGCGTCACGGAGCCGATGCTCAAGGGCTCGGACGGCGTACACCAGCCCATCTCCTGGGACCAGGCGCTCATGCTCATCACGGCCGCCGTCAAGGACACCCAGCAGCAGCACGGGAACGACGCCGTGGGAGTCTTCGGCGGCGGCGGCCTCACCAACGAGAAGGCGTACATGCTGGGCAAGTTCGCCCGGCTGGCCCTCCGCACCTCCCGCATCGATTACAACGGCCGGTTCTGCATGTCATCCGCAGCAGCTGCCGGAAACCGGGCCTTTGGCGTGGACCGAGGCCTCCCTTTCCCCGTCACGGACCTGGACACCGCGTCCGTGATCCTCATGCTCGGCTCCAACGTTGCCGAGACCATGCCTCCGTTCGTCCAGCACCTGCAAGGCGCACGGGATGCCGGCGGACTGATTGTGGTGGACCCCCGACGCTCGGCTACTGCTGCGTTTACGTCCGACGGCGGCGGCCTCCACTTGCAGCCGACGCCCGGCACCGATTTGGCACTCCTTTTGGGCATCAGCCACGTGGTGGTGCACGAGGGACTCACCGACGCCTCGTACATCGAGAAGAACACCAGCGGTTACGCAGCCGTGGTGCGCAGCCTCAACGCTTTCTGGCCGGAGCGCGTCCAGTCCATCACCGGTGTACCGGCCACCCTCATCCGCGAAACCGCACGCCGGCTCGCCCAAGGCGCCCGTGCTGGCGGCAGCTACATCCTCAGCGGCCGTGGCGTGGAACAGCACGTTGACGGCACCGACACCGCCACCGCCGCCATCAACCTCAGCCTCCTGCTCGGACTGCCCGGCTCGGCCCGCAGCGGCTACGGCACCCTCACCGGCCAGGGCAACGGCCAGGGCGGCCGCGAACACGGCCAGAAGGCCGACCAGCTTCCCGGTTACCGCAAAATCACCGATCCTGCCGCCCGGGCCCACGTCGCTGGAGTGTGGGGCGTGGACGAGTCGCTGATCCCCGGACCCGGCCTCCCCGCCGTCGAACTTCTCAAGTCTCTGGGAAAGCCCGACGGCGTCCGTTGCCTTTTCGTCCACGGCGCCAATGTGGTGGTCTCGGCTCCTGATACCAACGCAGTGATCAAGGGATTGCGCAGCCTGGACTTCCTGGTGGTGTGCGACTTCTTCATGTCAGAGACCGCTGCCGAAGCTGACCTGGTCCTGCCGGTCACTCAGTGGGCCGAGGAAGAAGGAACGCTGACCAACTTGGAGGGCCGCGTGATCCGTCGCCGCCGCGCACTGACGCCTCCCCCGGGTGTTCGCAGCGAGTTGTGGCTCATGGCCAGGCTGGCTGAGCTCCTTGAAGCGCCCTCGACATTCAGCGACGACCCCGAGACCGTTTTCGAAGAGCTCCGCCTGGCATCTGCTGGAGGCCTGGCTGATTACTCGGGCATTGATTACGCCATGCTGGACCGCGGCGAGGCAGCCTACTGGCCGTATCCCGTGGGCAGCACCGGAACACCACGGCTCTTCTCTGAGGGCTTCGCCCACGCTGACCGCAGGGCCGTCATGGTCCCGGTGACCCCGTCCAAGCGGGCTGTCCGTTCCTTTGCCGACGATTCGCTGGCCTTGGCAACCGGCCGGCTGTTGGAGCACTACCAATCCGGCGCCCAGACGCGCCGGGTGAGCGAACTCCTGGCATCGCAGCCGCAAGCCAGGCTCCTTATTCACCCGGGTACGGCGGCTTCGCGCGGCATTGCCGACGGCGACTACGCCACCGTCACCAACGAGCGCGGCGAAGTGCTTTGCCGTGCCGAGCTCAGCAACTCGGTCCGCCCGGACACCGTCTTCCTGCCGTTCCACTTCCCCGGCCAGGAAAACGCCAACCGCCTCACGGAGGCGGCCACAGATCCCATCTCCGGCATGCCGGAGTTCAAGACCAGCCGGGTATGGGTCCGGCGCGCAGTTTCCACCCAGGACCCGCCCTCCTACACCGTCCCGGAGGACACGCGGCTGCCACTGCACGTCAAGGAGGCATCATGAGCGAGCGCATTGTTGTTGTTGGATTCGGGCCTGTCGCTGCCCGGCTCGTGGACGAACTGCTCCCCGCCGTCCGCACCGGGCTGGTGCAGTTGCTGGTAGTGGGCCAGGAAACCGAGGCCGCGTATAACCGCGTGATGATCGCCGAACTGGGAGTCGGCCGCACCAGCGCCCAGGCTTTGACCATGGCTGATGCATCCGACTTGGAGTCCGACGGCGTGGAGGTGCGGTTGGGCGTCACAGTCAAAAGAATCGACCGTGCCCGCCAGCACGTAGCGCTGTCCGATGGCAGCACTGAACACTACGACCGGCTGGTGTTCGCAACCGGATCCCGTCCCGTGATTCCCAACCTGACCGGCCTCAACCCGGATCCCTCCGGGCCTGTGCTCCCGGCGGGGGTGACTACCCTGCGTGATCTGCGCGATGCTGCCGTGCTTCGCGCTGCGGTTACCGGTGGAAAACGCGTGGTGGTCCTGGGTGGTGGCGTGCTCGGCTTGGAAACTGCCTTGGCCGCCTCGGAAGAAGGCGCCCGGACCACGGTGGTTCACAACGGTCCTTTCCCACTGGGCAGGAGCATCGATCGCGGCAGCGGATCAGTGCTTACCAACAGCTTGCGGGCCAGTGGAGTCCGGATGGCAGGCAACGCACGGTCAACCGGCGTGGAGACAGCCGGCCCCGGAGGCAGCTTCTCCGCATTGCTGCTCGACGACGGCTCGGCGATCGACGGCGACCTACTGGTGTTGTCCTGTGGTGTGCGCCCCCGTATCGAGTTGGCGGAGGGCTGTGGCCTCCCTACCGGCGCCGGTATCCTTGTGGACCATCATCTCCGGACTTATCACGAGCCCCACATGTTCGCGATCGGCGACTGCGCCGAAGTTCGCTGCCCTGACGCCGCGTGCGTTGATTGCCGGACTGCTTCCGGCCCCTCGGGCCTCGTCGGTCCGGGCTGGCGGCAGGCCGAATGGTTGGCCGAGTACCTCGTGGTCCTGGCCCGTGATGGCCAGATTGCCGCAGATGCTTTGGAAGCACTACCGAAGGAGAAGCCCGGCGTCATTGTCCTCAAGGCCCGCGGCGTCAACCTGGCAGTGGCAGGAGACAACCAGGCCGATCCCTGGGACGAGGAGTTGCTGGAAGCCGGGGCCGCGTCCGGGCGCGCCCGCAGGCAGATTTCCCAATGGGCTGATCCGGAACACGGCCGCTACGTCAAGATGACCACACGCGGCGGAGTGCTTGAAGGCCTGGTTGCCGTGGGCATGCCCCGGACAGCCGCTGAGCTGGTGGTTCTGTTCGAGCGCTCCTCGGAGCTGCCCGCTGACCGGTCCTTGCTGCTCAGGCTCGACGGACCAGACCAGCTGGATTCCGGGGCCACCAGCAACGATCCCCAGCGGACCGTCTGCCGTTGTGCCGGAGTGAGCGCGGCCAGCATCGAGGACTCCGTGGTGGAGGGCTGCTCTTCCGTGGCCGAGGTATCGAAGGCAACCCGCGCAGGAACAGGCTGCGGGGGGTGCCACGAGGACATCAAGGGGATCATCGAAAAACACTTCCAAGCGGCTGCCGCATAACTCCTTATACGCCGAACAGCCGCCAGCACCCTGAAAAGCTGCGAAATCGCCGGTCCGGAACCGCGGTCTCGCAGCTTTCCGGCGCGCTCGCATCCACCCGCACCTGGGCAGGCCAACGGGCGCCGGCGTTGGAGCTACATGTGCACGTGCAGGCGCCGGGCGGCCTCGGAAATGGAGCCGGTCAGCGACGGATAGACAGTGAATGCACTGGCCACATCGTCCACGTGGAGTTTCTGCGTCACGGCCACGGAGATCGGGAAGATGAGTTCGGATGCGTTCGGACCCACCACCACGCCACCGATCACGGTGCCGGACCCCTTGCGGGCAATGATCTTGACGAAGCCATCCTTGGTGTTGCGCATCTTGGCGCGGGCGTTGCTGAGCAGGGACAACATCACCACGTCGCCCTGGTACTTGCCGGATGCGAGGTCGGCTTCGGAGACGCCCACGGAGGCGATTTCGGGGGACGTGAAGATGTTGGAGGCCACCTGGTTGAGCTTCAGCGGCTTCACGCCATCACCCATGAAGTGTGCAATCGCGATGCGGCCCTGCATGGCTGCAACGGATGCCAGGGCGAAGACACCAGTGCAGTCGCCGGCAGCGTAAATGTTGGGGGCAGTGGTGCGGGAAACGCCGTCCACCTTGATGTGCCCGGACTCCGTGAGGGTCACGCCGGCTTCTTCAAGGCCGATGCCGGCAGTGTTGGGGATGGAACCAACACACACCAGGCAGTGCGTACCTGTCACGATCGATCCGTCACCCAAGGTGACCTTAACGCCGTCGTCCGTCCGCTCCACTGCGTTGGCGCGGGACTTGGACAGCACCCGCACGCCGCGACGCTCGAAGACGCCTTCCAGCAGCTTCGCGGCGTCCGTGTCCTCGCCGGGGAGAACCTGGTCACGGCTGGAAATCAGCGTCACCTTGGAGCCCAAACCGTTGTAGGCGGAGGCGAATTCGGCACCAGTGACGCCCGAACCCACAACAATCAATTCTTCGGGGAGCTCGTCCAGGTTGTAGATCTGGGCCCAGTTCAGGATGCGTTCGCCGTCGGGCTTTGCCGTGGGCAGTTCACGCGGGTGGGCGCCAACGGCCAGCAGGATAGCGTCGGCATCAATAGTGCGGGTGCCATCAATGGTGAGGACCTCGATGGTGTTGTTGTCCAGAAGTTTGCCCGAACCGATGACAATCTCCACGCCCAGGCGCTCGAGGCCGGCACGAATGTCCTCGGACTGCCCATGGGCAAGGTTCAGGACGCGATCGTTGATGTGCTTGAGGTCGGCGCGGGGCTTCGAAGCCGTGCCGTCGCCGTCGAACTTCACTCCCAGCTCATCCGCCTCACCGACGCGGGTCATGAGGTCGGCGGTGGCAATCAGGGTCTTGGAAGGCACGACGTCGGTCAGCACGGCTGAGCCGCCGAGGCCCGCCCGCTCTACGATGGTGACGTGGGCGCCGAGCGAGGCAGCCACCATGGCAGCTTCATATCCGCCGGGACCACCTCCCAGGATCGCGATACGGGGGGCACTGAAGTCAACTTGGGTGGTCACAATCCTCAATTCTCGCTCATCGCGACGTCGGCTGCCACTCAGCACACCCTCACCCGCTTTGGTATCCCTACCAAAGACCTGCGGCCACAGGGTAGCTTGTACCAGTGAGTAACACTGAGCTGATGAACACTGACCCTTTTGAGGCCGCGAAGGCTGCCGCGGACTTCATCGCCGCGGAGACCGGCGTCGAATCCCATGACGTAGCACTGGTGCTCGGATCCGGGTGGGCGGAAGCCGCCGATCTGATCGGCGAAACCACGGCCACCCTGAACGCATCCGAGGTTCCCGGTTTCCACAAGCCAGCAGTGGTGGGCCATGTTGGCACCATCCGCTCCGTCCTCACCAAGGAAGGCAAACGCGCCCTCGTTCTGGGGGCACGAACGCACTATTACGAAGGCCGCGGCGTACGATCGGTGGTGCACGGCGTTCGCACAGCCGCAGCTGCCGGCTGCAAAACTCTGGTGCTGACCAACGGTTGCGGCGGGCTCAATGAGGACTGGACCCCGGGTACGCCGGTACTGATCAGCGACCACATCAACCTCACCGCCACTTCCCCGCTTGAAGGCGCAACGTTCGTTGACCTCACGGACCTCTACTCCTCACGGATCCGTGACCTCGCCCGCGAGGTTGACCCCTCCCTCCAGGAAGGCGTGTACGCGCAGTTCACAGGCCCCCACTACGAGACGCCGGCGGAGGTCCAGTACGCCAAGCGGATCGGCGCAGACCTGGTGGGCATGTCCACCGCTTTGGAAGCCATTGCCGGCCGGCACGCGGGCATGGAAGTTTTCGGTATCTCCCTGGTCACCAACCTGGCAGCCGGCATCAGCCCTGTTCCTTTGAGCCACGCGGAAGTCCTGGAAGCCGGCCAGGCAGCGGGCAAGCGCATATCCAAACTGCTGGCGGAGATCATCGCCAAGCTCTAGCAGTCCAGCCGGATCGCGGGGCCGCCACTTCATGGCGGCCCCGCTTTTTTGTTTGCCACGGCAGGTCCCGGCCACCTCGGCGGGAAGGTAAACGCACAGTAAAGTCACAGAATAAATCTGATGTGTGACGAAACATTTGATTCCCGCCCGGCTATTGTGACACGCGCGCATGTTGGCAATGTAAGCGCTTGCGCACATACCTGCCGGTAACTGAAAGGTCGGGCGAAACGCCCTTTGATTTCGGACCTAACACGTGTCTAGCGTGGAGAGTGTTCCGGTAAGTCGACGTGCCGGAACCACCGCGGCGGACATCTCCATGGCTCCGCCGCTCCTCGAAACGATGGCGTCCCTCGGTGACGCCTCCAGCGGATCGACGGACGCCTGAGTACAGAAACCCCCAACCGGGGGTCAGGGCATGCGCCCCACTCCACGAAGTCCAACACTCCGCGAGAAGAGTAAGCATGAACACGCACTCAACCCCTCCACGGCCGCGCCGCCGGTTACGACAGGCAGTAGCCGTCGCAGCAGCGGCCGGTGTGGCCGGCAGCATCCTGTTGGTAGCGCCAGCCGCGCAGGCCAACCTCCCGGCGGATCCGCCCTCGAGCACCATGCCGGCGCCAACGCCCGGCTTCCCACTGCCGACCACCCATACACAGCAGGCATATGATCCAGCGGCAGATTTCACGTCCAAGTGGACCCGAGCCGACGCCAAGCAGATCATGGCCCAGAGCAACCCCAACGTTGCCCCCGGGCAGAACTCCATGAGCCCCAACGTCACCATGCCGGAAATCCCCAAGGACTTCCCGGCCATGAACGAGGACGTGTGGGTTTGGGACACGTGGTCTCTGACGGACGAGAACGCCAACCAGATCAGCTACAAGGGCTGGGACGTCATCTTCTCCCTGGTTGCTGACCGGAACGCCGGCTACGGCTTCGACCAGCGCCACTGGAACGCCAGGATCGGCTACTTCTTCCGCAAGACCAACGCCGATCCTGCCAAGGATAAATGGAACTACGGCGGACACCTGTTCCTGGACAACACGTCCATCGGGAATACGGAGTGGTCCGGTTCCACCCGCCTCATGCAGGGCAACAAGATCAACGTCTTCTACACGGCCACCACGTTCTACGACGTCGCCGAACGGAACGCCGGCGGTGGCGGTATCGCTCCGGACGCCGCGATCGCCAAGGCACTGGGTACCATCCATGCCACCAAGGACGGCGTGAGCTTCGACGGCTTCCAGCACACCAAGCTGCTGGAACCGGACGGAAAGCTGTACCAGAACAAAGCCCAGAACCCCGGCTTCGCATTCCGTGACCCGTACACCTTCGCGGACCCCGCCCACCCGGGCAAGACTTTCATGGTCTTCGAAGGCAACACCGGTGGCACCCGCGGCTCCTACAAGTGCAAGCAGGAAGACCTTGGCTACCAACCGGGCGATCCCAACGCCGAAACCGTGGCCCAGGTCAACAGCACCGGGGCCTGGTACCAGACTGCCAACGTGGGACTCGCCGTTGCGGACAACAAGGACCTCACCAAGTGGAGCTTCCTGCCTCCCATCCTTTCCGCCAACTGCGTGAACGATCAGACTGAGCGTCCGCAGATCTTCATCCAGAACGAGAACGGCAAGAACAAGTACTATCTGTTCACCATCAGCCACCAGTTCACGTACGCAGATGGAATGCGCGGACCGGACGGCGTCTACGGCTTTGTCGGCAACGGTATCCGCTCCGACTACCAGCCGGTCAACAACAGCGGCCTGGCCCTGGGCTCCCCCACGGACCTGAACATGCCGGCCAACGCACCGGAGGGCCCGGACCCTCGCCAGAACGGCCGTCAGTTCCAGGCCTACTCGCACTACGTCCAGCCCGGCGGGCTCGTCCAGTCGTTCATTGACAATGTGGACGGCGTCCGCGGCGGCTCCCTGTCACCCACCGTGAAGATGAATTTCAAGGCCGGCGTGACCCAGGTTGATCGCAGCTTCGGCAAGAACGGTCTTGGGCCGTTCGGCTACCTTCCCACCAACGTCCGTGTTGGCGGCGAAGGCCTCTACAAGTAAGCAGTAACACCTCGGCCCTCAGGCCACGGCAGGGGTGACTGGTCCCGCGGGGACCGGCACCCCTGCCACCCCCAAACCCCCAGGATCTCCC